>NZ_JBWPWJ010000003.1:0-307506 GCF_056590575.1 Porphyromonas sp. C0041D3 | reverse complement strand
ATCACCCGGCGGCAGAATGGCCTCCCGCAGACTATCCGCTACAGCGTCACCCTCCCCTACGATAAGGGCATGCGCGGAGCCGTCCTCTCCATCGACGAGTGGCTCACCGGCTGCGCCGACTGCGACAGAGGCACCGCCACGATGACCCTCCTCACCCCCTTCGTCAAGGCAGAGCCCTACCGCCCCACCTACGTCCCCACCTACATCGTCCCTGCCGCTGAGCCGGTCAAGAATCGGGCTGACAAGTACTCCGCCACCATCGCCTTCCGTATCGATAAGGACAATATCGATCGCAACTATAAGCAAAACGCCGCCGTCCTCGACGACGTCGACAGCAAGGTACGCTCCGTGATCGACAATAAGGACATCACCCTCACCGGCATGACCGTGGAGGGCTGGGCCTCACCTGAGGGCAAGGCGCAGTATAATAAGGCACTCTCCGAGCGCCGTGCGAAGTCCTTTGCCGACTACCTCAGCCGCACCCACGGCATCAAGCGGTCCGACATGACCATCGCCGGACGTGGTGAGGACTGGGCAGGCGTGGAGAGGCTCGTCCGCGAGTCGGACCTCAGCTACAAGGCTGACCTGCAGCAGATCATCGACAACTACAGCGGTGACGCCCGCGACCCGAAGGTTCGCGCCCTCAATGGCGGTGCCCCCTTCCGCGAGCTGGTGTCTGACGCCGGCCTCTACGCCAAGGTACGTCGCACGGACTACGCCTTCCGCTACACCGTCCGAGGCTTCAACCTCGAGGAGGCACGCGAGCGGATCAAGACTAATCCGAAGCTTCTTAGCCTTAACGAGATGTATCTCGTTGCCGACAGCTACAGCATAGGCTCCAAGGAGTACGATGAGGCCTTCCGGATCGCCGCCAAGTACTTCCCTGATGAGCCCATCGCTCTTGTCAATGCGGCAGCTGCTAAGCTTACTGCCGGCCGGGTCTCCGAGGCCGTCACTCTCCTCGACAAGGCAAGTGATAATCGTGCACAGGCACTCAACAACCGCGGTATCGCCCTTGCCCTCACCGGCAAGTACGATGAGGCGGAGAAGTGCTTTACTGAGGCCATCGCCAAGGGCGACAAGCGTGCCGCCGACAACCTCGCTGAGCTCCGCAAGCTCGTCGAGAGCCTCTGATAGGGACTTATCTACCGGGCACAGCGGTGCCCGTCCGACCCGTCCGACTTGTCCGACTCGTCCGATGATAAGCGCCCCCCCCGATAAGACTATAATAGACATTACTACAATCACAATATTTATTTCTCACACTGTTTTACAACATTTAGTTTTATGAAAAATGTAGCAACAGTACTTGCAGCAGCTGCCGTGGCGTTTGCCTTTACGGCTTGTAGCAAGACTAACAATGGCGTAGAGCCTGCAGACGAGGGCACGACCGGTCTCCAGCTCTCCGTCTCCTACTTCAAGGCCCAGTCGGGCAACCGTGCCATCACTGATGGTCAGGACAAGGAGGTAGAGGGTACCGATGCCGAGAATGCGATCAAGAGTGGTCAGCTCCTGATCAGCGATCGCGCCGCTATCGATATCCCCTTCGGCACCCCCGTCAACAACGTGTGGACCAGCAAGGTGATCAAGACCAACCCCGCTCCCAGCGTGACCATCACTCCGCTGATCAACATGGCTGCCCTTGGCTTTACCAAGGCTGACCTCGACAAGGACAAGACGGTCGCTATTGCCGATATCGATAAGCTGGCCTCTGCCACCGGTGGCTTTGCCATGTCTACCTCGGCTGCTGATGCCTCCAATACTCAGGAGATCGTGGACGGCGTGACCGACCCGAAGGGTGAGAATAAGAACTTCTTCAAGTTTACCCTCCAGCGTGTGGTCTCCAAGGCTCAGCTCTGGGCGGCTACGGTCAATGTGGAAGGCGCCAAGAAGTATGGTGTCATCGATCCCTCCACACTTCAGTGGTCTATGGCCGGATCAGCCAAGCAGGCTTACCTCTACACCGACTACGCCGGCAATACTAAGGCTGATATCTCTCTCTCGGATGACGGCTTTTACCCCGCACTTACGACGATCTCTGCCAAGGCTGGCAAGACCGCTGAGGGTGTCACTGCCGGCACTAAGGTCTACGACTTGATGAAGCAGAGCGACTATGCTGCGAATGTCGGCGAGTACAAGGCTGACACCGAGGCAGGCGTGAAGAACTTCAAGGCTCGCAACGTCCTCACCGATGGTGTAGACCTCAACGCGGAGCAGACGAATGGTAAGTCCCTTGAGAATGGTATCTACTTCCTCGAGCATGCCCTCAAGGAGACCGTAAAGGGGTCAACCACTCCCTACGAGCCCAGCAAGGTGACCTACGGTGACGTTGCTTATGTCAAGGTCTACGGTAAGATCAACATCAAGAAGGGTAAGAAGGTTGATGCCAAGGTACAGACTGAGAAGCCTGACATGTCTAAGGCCTCAGAGCTCTACGTTGCCGGTCTCAAGGCAGCTGACGTCAAGGAGGCTACTGAGGCTGACTTCGGCGATCGCTACTACTTCATCGTAGTCCGCAAAGACTCTAAGTGGTACAACATCAACAGGAAGGTGAAGGCTGCTGTCCTCGCCGATCGTGATGCTGAGACCGCTTACTACCTCGTGCACGACAAGGCAGGTGAGTTCTACGCTGCCGGTGATGGTGAGGATGCCGTTGTCTACAATACCCTCGCTGCCGCTCTCGCTGACGGTCAGACCAAGATCCGTAAGTACTGGGGCGCTGATAAGGACTTCAACGTCGTTTACCTCTCTCCGCTTAATGCCCAGGGTGAGGTCAATAAGGTCTACAACTGCGACACCCGTCGTAACAACATCTACGACCTGAAGCTCCGCACCATCTCCGGTCTTGGCTTCAACTACGACCCCAACGATCCCGACACTCCGAAGGATCCGAGTAAGCTGGTTCCGAGTGATCCTAATGATCCTAAGACGATCACCCCGATCGATCCTAACGATCCGAACGATCCGAACAACCCGAATAACCCCGACAAGGGTAAGACCCCCGGTGACCCGAATATCCCCACCCCCGGTGAGGACAACCCCTTCGAGCCGGAGCCTACCAACCCTCCTGTCAACAACACCAAGACCTGCCTGCAGGTAGAGTGCACGGTGCTCTCCTGGAACCTCGTCCAACGCGCTCTCGACTTTACCGGTGGCACCTCCGGTCTCTGATCCGTAATGATTAGGAGATAAATAGCGTGGGCTCCTAAGCCCCGCACAGGGTAGGGGCGCCTGACCGCTCCCCTACCCACCAAAAGCAATAAGTAATGGCGCTCCGGTGAGAGTGCCGCCATAAAAAACTTCATCATGCAGAAGAAGAAGTACATACTACCTCACTTGGTCGTCTCGGCGCTGATGCTGCTGCCTCTTGCCGGCTGCAAGGGACACTCCGATGAGCCGACCGACGGTCATCGCTCCGCGATACAGCTGCAGGTCACCCCTCGCACCCTCGCTACGGGAGCCCGCGCCATCACCGACGCACAGGATATAGATGTGCCCGGCATCGACCCTGAGGATAAGATCCGCGATGGGCAGCTCTTCATCGGAGAGGACTTCGGGCTGACTGCTTCGCGCAGCTTTAACCCTAAGGGTGGCAATAAGTGGAGTGCTAAGTTTGAGGAGGAGCTGGACAACCCCAACTCCCGTCATCGCATCGCTGCGGTGATCAATAGCTCTCGGCTGGGTCTCCGCGGCAGCGACTATACCAGTGAGTCGACTGTCTCGCTCACCGATATCGATCGGATGATCGGGAAGAGCTTCCTGATGAGCTCCACCTTTGGCAATAAGAGTAAAAATTTCTACACCCTCGCCGAGGATAAGTGCACGGATGTGAGGCTTGACGTGGAGCGAGTAGTCTCTAAGGTTCAGCTTCGTCGCGCCAAGGATATGACGGGTGAGGAGATGAAGGAGACTTATGGCCTCCTCCAGCCTGATAAAATGACCTGGGCTATCGCAGGCTCAGCTAAGAGCGCTTACCTCTTCACCGATAATGCGGGCAGTCTTCATCTCGGTGATGATGGACTGTACGAGGGTCTCAAGACCATCTCTGCTAAGGAAAAGAGCTATGGGGGCTACGACCTGATGAAGCTCTCCGACAAGGGGCTGTCTAAAAATTTCGATGCTCGACCCGTCTCTCTCTTTGAGTCAGGTAAGGTGGAGAGTAACAACGATGGTGGTGTCTCAAAAGCCGACATGATCTACTTCCTCGAGCATGCCCTCAATGAGACCGATAAGAAGTCAGCCACCCCCTATGATAAGACTGTCACCTACAAGGATGTCACTTACGTGAAGATCTATACCGGTCTGGTCCCCACTAAGGGCTTCCGGATCGATAAAGACAAGGTGACTTTCTCCCGCCACAAGGTGTTTGCTACGAAGGGGGCAGCTCTTGATGGATTTGCTGAGAGTGATCCCGCTACTACCTCCCCCGAGCTTCTTGATCAGCAGCTCCTCTCCGCCATTAAGATTAAGGAAGAGAAACCAAGTGACCGCTGGTACTGGGTCGATGTGACCGACACAAAGTGGTTTAAAGCTCTTTCCGAAGAGGATAAGAAGAATCAGACGATCAGGGAGGGAAACGACTACTACTCGACCGATGGCAAGGCTGCCAAGAGGAGTTTCCTGCTGGTGCATGACCAGCCTACGACCTTCTACTACGGTATCGATGACCACACCATCTACGACACGCTCCTCGCTGCTCGTGCAGGAGGTAATAGTAAGATCCGCAAGTATGAGGGTGGCACGATGGTCTACCTCTCCCCGCTCAATGAGCAGCGTACTACTGAGAAGGGACCGGTCTTCAATTGCGACACCCGCCGCAATAACATCTACGACCTGATCCTCAATAGCATCACCGGGCTGGGTCTCAACTACGACCCCGTCGATCCTGATGACCCCAATATCCCCAAGCCGGGAGACAATCCCTGGGAGCCGGAGCCCAATATTCCTCCCATCAATGGCCGGGAGAATGTGATCCGCATCACAGCCACACCGCTCCGGTGGAATACGATGGATCATACCATGGAGCTGAAGTAATAAAGACAACAATTTATATAAGAGATATAGAGCAATGAATAACTCATCGCACCATACGATCAAGTCTCTCAGAGGGATGCTGGCCGTCGCAGTCGCTTCTCTCTTCGTGGCCGGCTGCCACTGCAGCATCAAGGAGGACCTCTCCGACTGTCCTCAGGGAACCATCTTCTCCTTCGACATCCTCTATCCGCAGACGATCAATTACTCGGAGACCGTCAGGGAGGTCCGGGTCTTCGCCTTTGACGAGGATGGCAAGATGATCACGGAGATCGCAGACAAGCCCTCCGCCTTTGTCCCCTCATACCGCATCAAGACAGACTTCTACCGCCCGGGGCATAAGACTACTTTCTATGCCTGGAGTGGCTCCAACCTGGCTCAGTACGACTTTGAGGGCTTCAAGCCCGGTACGCCCCTCAGCGAGATGATGGTCTCGCTTGCCAAGCAGGGCACCAAGCTCCCCGCCAACGCCTCACCCCTCTACGCCGGTAAGGCTAAGGAGATCCTCGATCAACAGGAGCGTATCGGCACAGTCTTCGACACTGTCCACATCGACTTCCGCCAGATCACCAATCGTGTGAAGATCATCGTCGAGGGGCTCAATCCTGACCACCAGTACACGATCCGCTTCAGGGCGCAGAACAGCCGATACACAGGTGAGGGGAACCTGCTACCCGACTCCCAATTTGAGTACACCACGAAGATCGAAGATGCATCCGGTAAGTATGGTAAGGCGATCCGGGGTCTCTTTGACATCCTCCTCCTGGATCAGTCGCTCGACTACCCCATCGAGATCATTGACACCGACCTCCACAAGGTGGTCTACTCCTTTGACCTGCTGAAGGACTACATCTGCTACGATGGACCCTTTGCGGAGACGGCTAATCCCTTCCGCCTAGAGCGCAATCACGACTTCGATATCTGGATCCGCCTGATGGAGGACAAGCCCAAGGACACTTACTTCGCTGTACAGGCTCGCATCCTTGACTGGAACCTCGTTTTCCGTAATCTCGACTTCTGAGCATAGCCATGACTATTTATCACAAGATAGGTCTCCGCTATCCGGGGATCGCCGGAGTGGTCCTCGCTCTCTTAGTGGCGCTCTCGGGCTGCCACAAGGAGGTGGGCGAGAGTGGCCCCACCGGTGAGAGCGACGGCGGGTCACGCCATGTCCGCATCGCTGCCACGATAGACTCTTACTCACTCCCGGGCAGTCGTCCCGCACCTCGTGCTCTCGGTACGGTGAGTGAGGCGACAGGCAGCGGGATATGGAACGAGCATGCTGAGCTGGGGCTCGACTACGAGCGTGCTGTCTACTTCGCTGTCCTCTACATCTACCCGGAGGGAGCTCCAGAGCCCTCGTCCGCTTGGATCTACTACACTAATGCCTTTGCGGCAGGCTGCAAGAGCCTCAAGGGAGACGCATTAAGCCCTCTCTCAGCGATCACTGACCTCGAGGTGCTGAGCCAGAGCAATAGTCACGTGCGCCACTTCGCCTCCACGGAGCTGAGCAGTGGTACCCTGACGATGGACCTCGAGCTGGAGCCGGGCAACTACAAGTTTGTCCTTGTTGCCAATTCCATTCCCGCCCTGACTTCTGCGATTTCTGCGATTGAGGATACCGCTTCCCCGGCTGATCCTCGTGGTCTCACGTCTAAGGAGACCGCATTCACTTCGCTCGACCTGATGCCCAATACGATGACGAAGCTGCCTCGGCGCTTCATGCCTATGGTCGGCTCTCAGGACTTTGCCATCACCTCCAGTACGGATGTGCCGCAGGAGGTATCTCCAGATATCAAACTCGAGCGCACCTTTGCCCGTCTCGATGTCTGCCTGACTACGGCTAAGGATGAGACGAAGAAGGAGTATCACAGTAAGGACGGACTGACACCCAAGGACTATCGCTTCCTCAGTTACTCGCTGAAGGGAATGGGCGGATACGATCAGCCACTCTTTCCAATCTCCGGAGAGACCTCCGACGTAGAGACTAAGAGCACTGCCACTGTTACTGCGCCGACAGGCTCTGAGCCGACAAACTTTACCCTCTCCGCCGGAACGGAGAGCGAGGAAATACTCCTGAGGGATATCAAGGGACGCTTTGACGACAAGCAGGTACAAGCATTCAATACCCCGGATGATCCGTCGACTACACCGTGGACTCTACCGATCCGCATCGGGAAGCTCTGGAAGGCACCGATCTTCCGCTCCGAGGCAGCCGCTGACAAGGGACTCGCAGGATCCTACTATGCGAAGTACATAAGCGACCCTGAGAATACGGAGAAGACAGAGACTCATCCCGCCGTCCACCTCTATATCCCCTCACTCTTCCAGGTTGACAATAACCACGAGGTTTCATTCGGACTAACGTTCGGTCGAGCAACCAACGCCACAGAGACCAGAGACTACACCATTTCTCTGACAAACGAAAGGGGTGCTGCTGCTGATTTCCATGCCATCCGTCGCAACACGTGGTACCGGTATGAGCTTAAGTTCTACGGAGAGTCGCTTAAGGTTATCGGTCCTCTCACCATTACCCCCAAGGACTGGACGGTAGAGGAGGAGCAAGCAGACTTCGTTGATGAGTACATCGCACTTACGAGAGACACCGTTGATCTGAATGCCTTTGCCGATGCACAGGGAGACTTTATGATCCTCATGGATCAGCTTATATCCACTCCGACAAAGCTCACCTACGACTTTGAGGGCGGGAAGATCCCCGACTGGCTGACAATGGACGAGCAACCGGAGACCATTAGCGGACAAGCGAAAAGGGTCGCATTCCACACCCTTAGTGATAATGATGGAGATGATGATCGCGTCCGCACCTGTAAGCTGACGATCACTCCTGAGGGCTACTCCAGACCACTCGTGGTGGTCATCCGACAGATGCCGGTACTCTATGTGACTGCACGGCAATATGTCGCCTTTGTGGGAGATGCGGCATCGGGACCGCTTGAGACTACCATTAAGGTACAGTCCCACCACTATGACTGGGTCCCCGAGGTGGTAGACACGTGGGGGACCGCTGCATCGACAGGAAATTGGATCAAAGTGGAGAAGCTGTCACGCAGCAGCGAGCTGAAGATATCGGTAAAGCCGGTTGACAGGCTCAATATCCTCCGCTATGCCACCATCAAGATCTACGATGGCTCCAAGCACCCAACCTACATCCGTGTGGAGCAGGGAGGATACAAGGCTCTGACACTGGAGAATGGACAAGTGTGGCTCGACCGGAACATGGGCTCGCTCTCCTATGCACACTACACTCAGTGGGGCGGATCCGCAGAGATCACCGGATTTGACCGCGTGCGTGTCAATGGAGCGTTCTACCAGAGTGGACGAGTACCCGATGGTTATCAGTACAATGGTATCAACGTCATCGATGGGAATATTAACTCCAACCTCAGTGAAAGTGAAGTCTCAGAAGTGCAGGCATGGCGCCAGCCGCGACGTATCGGTGATGCCACCACCTCCTGGGGAGTGTCACCCAATACCCATGAGGAGACAGCTCCAAAAGCCGACCCTCAGTTCCACAAGTACATTGTGCATCCAAAGGATTGGTACGACAAGGCAACATTCACTCAGCCCCGGTGGTACAAGCATATCCCGGGAGAGAAAGACAAGGGTCTTGATCCCTGCCCGGAGGGTTACCGGATGCCGACCAAGGATGAGTTTGAGCTTATGATGAAAAGCACTCTCCTCACTAATTCTGATTATGCGAGTCGCGACTACTACGAGAATGCCGTGGGCTACTTCTTCAAGACCACCGATCCGACTCACTCCTTCTACCTGCCTCTCGGTGGCTGGCGAGATGGGTCCGGCATGCTACGCAACTGGTTATTCATCGGTGAGACAGCAGTTCCAGGAGCCTGCTACGCACTCTATGATCCCGCATCTCCCATGTCCGGCGGATACTGCAGTGTAGGATTCGGGAGCGATGCACCACACAGCTATGTCGAAAAGGGAAATACGACAAACGGTCTCCTCGTCCGTTGCATCAAGATTAGGAACAACAACTGATGGGACAAATGGATATGATGATCAAGAATAAAGTCTTACCTCTGATCCTGCTCTTTGTGGCAATCACCCTCCTCGCCTCCTGTACAGCGGAGAGGGGGCAGGAGCCCGGCTCCGGAAATGGCTTGACGGGGCTCTCCCTCAGGATCACTCCGGACAATCCCCGAGTAGAGGAGATTCTCCGAGCCAATGAAGTGGGCACGGAGACCGAGAATAAGATTGAGAAAGTGGATGTCTTCATCTTTGACCAAGCCGGCACAACGCTTGTCGGATCTGCCCTCGGACAGACGGTCACTGCAGGAGCGACAGGCACGATCTCTGTCACGGTAGACCAGATCCCATACAAAGGTACCGGTCGTACATTCCAGGTTGCCGTTGTTGCCAATGCAGAGGGTGCCGTCACCTATCCAAGTCTCACAGGTCTAACACTGGACGGCCTCTCCTCTCTCCCCGTCATGAAGACGGACGACACCGCTCGCCCCCCCTTGGTGATGTATGGGACGGCTGAGCTGAATGCCAATCCCTCCGGCATCGTCACCGGGGAAGTCCGCGTCAAGCGTCTTGCCGCTGCCATCGAGCTAAGGGGTGAGGGAGAGATCTCCATAGGCGAGACTTACCTCGTCAATGCGCCCAAGGGAGCTACTCTTGCCGGCGACCCCCTCACCGGCGTTGCCACTCTGACCTCCACGACCACCCATGCGACAGGGGAGAGGGCTTATGTTTACCCTACGGCATCAGATCAGCGTGCATACGTTGTCTTCAAGGCTAAGAATCCCTCCGGATTGGATAACTACTACTTCTTTTCGCCCAAGGATGGTAGTCAGCCTTCCCAGTCCCTTGCCGCCAATACACTCTATCGGGTAACGATAAAGAAGCTCACCGCAGACGGATACGATACCCTCGATGCTGCTGTGGCAGCCATCCGATCAGGAGAGGATCGTAATCGCGAGTCTCTTGTCTACACGGTTGCCGAGTGGACTAATGTCGGTACAGCTGAGACGGTCTTCTTCGGTCGATATTTCCTCCGGATCGAGAAGTCCAACTTCCAATTTGACCGCGAGCAGATGGACGAGCTCACCTACGTCTACACCAATGCTCCGGGACTCAAGCTGATCGCGCCTGCGGAGGGGACCTTTAGCGAGACGAAGCAACACCTTGCGGCATGGGCCACTTCCACCCTGCAGCCTGCCTACGAGGGCAACGAGAAGCCCGGGCGACGCTACACGCTCAATGTCGGGGTCTACCAGTACCACTCTCTTGTAGCCGATGATGTGCGACGCGCATTCGGCTGGGTAAGGGCGACAGGTATCCACACCAACGATCTGCAGGTGCAGTACTCCATCACACAGGATAATATCAACCGCTTCTACCCTGATGTGGTACGGCTGGCAGCCTCGCCCGACCGCTTCAAGATCACCGCCAAGGAGGTCCAGTACCTAAAGACACGCATCACGACCAACCTCCCCAAGCTGGGCTGGCGTCTCTTCAGTGTCACCCCCTCTACGAGTGGGCGAGACTTCATCGAGCGCATCTTCGTCCTCGACGACCACGGAGACCCGGTTGATCTCTGGAGAGATGACAAGCCGGGTAAGTACGATGCCGCTGAGTTAGCAAAGAGGCGACAGCAGCTCGGCACAGACATACTCTACATCGACACCAAGGCCATGGGAGATCTGGAGCCTGATGTGGCCACGATCACTCTCTATGGAGGTGAGATCGGAGGTCAAGTCTTCCACAAGCTCCCGATCCGAGTCTACCGCGAGTTCCAGCTGGACTATAATATCGTCTACCCCGAGTCCACGGAAGCGAATGCCGTGCCTCTTGATATGCGTCGAAACAAGTATGTCATCGAGACCCCTCTCGGATGGGATAGCGAGCAGGACTATACCTATAAGGTCAATGTCACGTCCAATCTCCGGTGGGAGGTCTCTAAGGAGCCCGCATCTGACGGCTCCGAGATAGACTGGGTCACCATCACTGGCGCAAATGGGACTAAAGATGGCTCCTTTTCCGTCAAGGTCTCCAAGCGCCCCACATCCCAGAAGGTGGATCACTTCCTCCCGGCTCGAGAGGCACACATCTCCCTGAAGGGCTACGTCAAGGGCAGTCGCGAAGCGATGGCTGTACGCGACATCATCATCTATCAGGGTGGCTACGTCAAGATCGGTGACAATTACTGGCTTGATCGCAACCTCAAGTCCGGCTACTCTTATGCCAACCACGAGGAGGCGATCGATAAGACAGACAAGCTCTACAAGGTACCCGCCTATTACGCCAATACAACGTACAAGGACTCCAAGATCAACTCGACTCTCTACCCCTATGCCATCCCTATCGGTCACACAACTGATGTCTATGGCGTCTACGCCCTGAATAATCGCACCTACCTCCCCAACTCTGCCACTACGCCTAACGGATACGGCTCTGACGGGTACTTCTTCAGTCGAGCTCCCACGAGCGGCTATGCTCAAGGAGACACAGAGGAAAAGTCGGTCGGGCTCTACAGCAATTACTACACAGGCAAGATCTATAGAGGACAAGTGTATCAGGATAACATTGGGTACTTTTACGTCCATCCGACCTATCGTGTCAAGCTGTACATCTCATGGGATCAGACTAATGGTGTATATAGGGACAAGAACATCATAGCCGATAATGAGCCCTTCGTCAATCCCTGTCCCGAGGGATGGCACGTCCCGACCAAGACTCAGCTGGAGTCACTCGTAGACCTCCTCGGCAAGACGTACGGCAAGCCTACGCCGCTGATGAATCTCGATGAGACCTACTCCGCCATTGACGGAGAGATGGGCGAGAATAATAGTGGGCGTTACCTCGTGGCTGATCCGATGACCCGCTCCTCCAGTACAGGCGTACATTGGTACCTCCCGGCTGCCGGCTATCGACCCTTCAATCACGCCGACATCCGCACTATGGGAGTCACCGGAGCCTACAAGACCTATGAGCTGGTGAATCCCAATGCCACCGGCAGTATCAAGTCTCAGCTGCTCTACTTCTCTCCCACCAAGGTCTGGATGCACACCGAGACCTGGGCCTTCACCTCCTCCGTCCGATGCGTCCGTAGCGTAAACCCATAAATGACTGACATCATGACCATGATACAGACAAGAAATCTCTCCCATACGCTCCTGCTCTCACTCCTGGCACTCCTGTCCCTCACCCTCACGGGGTGTCGCCAGGATAGGCTCTGGGGTGATGAGGTCGATCCCGAGGGAGGAGACCAGACGATAGAGCTGTCAATCCTCCTCCCCGACAATAGTGGCTCCCTCAGGAGTACGGAGGGGGGAGACACAAAGGCAGAGACCAAGATCGAGACCCTCGACATCTATCTCTATGAGGGCGATCACCTGGACACTACCGATGCACCGAAGACAGCACCCGAGTACCATGAGCGGATCACCGTAGGCAAGTCCTCCGGCATCCTCCACAGAGCCATCTCCTACAAGAATGCCTCAGCGACCTATCAGGTGCTTGTCGTCGCCAATGCCAAGGAGGGATGGCTCACCGGAAAGGAGAAAGTAAGTGAGCTGACAGACAAGGTGGTGGAGGACAAGCCTACCATCGCCGGTCCCTATCTGATGACGGGACGATCCCGAGACCTTACCCCGGCAAGGGATCACCACGTCGATGTGGTGCTGAGCCGCATCGTATCTAAGATCAATATCACCAATGCGACTCCGAAGGATAATCAGTTCGAGATCCTCGCCATTGTACCGATACGCCCGCTGAAGTCCTATCTCTTTTCGCACGTTGTCCCATTTACCGCAGGCGACAACGAGCGTGCCGACACGCCCATCACCCCTGATGGGCAGCCGAGTATGGTCGCGGAGGAAGCGGTGACGATGGAGTCACAGTCCTCCACGGTTACTCTTATCACCTATGAGAGCGAGCTGCCCAATACACTCGAGAATAAAAACATCGGTGGTGGTGTGCTCATCAAGGCCCGCTACAACGGCGAGACTTGCTGGTATCGCTTTGCTCTAATGGATCGGCGAGGTCGAAGGATCGTCCGTCGCAACTCCATCTACACCATAGAGATCAAGGAGGTAAACGGGAGGGGCTACAACACTCCCGAGGATGCCATCAAGCGTCGTCCGGTCAATATGATCCTCGGCGTCACCACCCTCGAGCGCTCCATCAAGCAGTCGGAGCAGATCATTACGGACGGAGAGTACTTCATCAGCTCTACCAGAGCTTTCGTACACCATGGTACCAGAGCCAGTTACGAGTATGAGGTGGGTGGTAAGAAGTATGCCACAGATCCGAATGACCGACAGTTCACCGAAGAGATCACCGTGCGGACGAATATCCCCGAGTTCAAGGGCTTTAGGATCTTAGAGGAGAAGTACTCATTCGCAGGGGATGGGACTACTCAGTATCCCTTTAGCGATCCCGACAACATCTCTTGGATCAATGCCCGATTGGTGGATCACGTCTCTGTCGGAGACGGTGATCTCGGATTTGGCGTAAAGGATCTCAAGTACGACTTCCGCGGGCTCTACATCGATGACCGGTGGAGAGGGGCGACGGAGCAGCAGCTCATCGACAGCAACTACAAGAGGAGCGTGGAGTATAAGATAGGTGTCGCCAATTACCCCAACCTCTACCTGCGTATCTCCATCGACCAGACACCCGATGAAGTGCTGCGTGATCAGCTCCTGCTCTACCCCTCACTTATCTCGGCTGACAGCCGTCGTGATGAGGTTTTCGAGGTGAGAGTGGATGCCTACCGACCGGGTAATAGGTGGGAGATCGTCGGCGTCAGCTATCTCACCGGGGACTCTCCCGAGCATCAGGATTGGGTTAGCTACAGTCCCTCCTCAGGGGTCGTGGGAGAGGATGGGCGAATACTCCTCTCCACGAGGAAGCTCAACTTGGGGCAGAATACCGGTGAGGCTCTCGTCAAGGTGAAGCTTACAGATGCCAAAACCGGTACCCTGATCGACTTCAAGACGATCCGGATCACCTCCGGACAGGCACTCGACTACGACATCGTCTATCCAGAGGGCTCACCCAGAGAGAAAGACCTGAGTCGTACCTTCCGAGTCATCGAGACACCTCTCAATCAAGTCGGCGACCTCATTTACACCGTCAATGTCCGAAGCGTCACTCCCTGGCACGTCCAGAGTCCGGTGAAGGACGACGGATGGCTCTCCCACTCAGACCCATCCATAGGCACCGACACCGGCACGACCGGCGTCGGCTACAACGGCTACTTTACCGTCACGATCAAGGAGAACCGCGTGGAGCCACTCAACGGACTGTACAAGGCTCGTCAGAGCCTCGTCCGGATCATCAGTGAGCGGGCCTCTCTGGACATCCTTGTCTACCAAGGGGGGTATGTCGTGATCGGCGACACCAAGTGGATCGATCGCAACCTGATGCGTACTGCTAGGAAAGATATGGTGGATTACTCTCCTGCGGGCTATTATCGTATGCCGGATGGCTACAATACTACTGCGATAGAGTATTTGCTCTATCCGGCTGCTGTCCCGATAGCATTTGGAGAAAATACGTTTGCCTGCTACGCCAAGCATAGAGCAGAAACGAAGAAATTGATCTATGGCGCTACTACTACCAATCTCCCCTTCGTAAACCATAATTATGCCGGCTATCCAGACTTTTTTGCCTACGTATCAAAGGGGGCTAAGCCGAGTCCTCAGGGAGACGGCTACTTCGGTGGGTGCATGCCCGCAACTCTTATGGCACGTAGTTACTTCACTGACGCTAATTCTGCTCCGGAGAACGCATGGAATGCCAAGGCTGAAATGGATAACTCCATGGAGCGAGACCCGCTGAAGGAGGCGACAACGAAGGGTGCCTACGATCCCTGCCCTAAGGGTTGGCGTACGGCAGCCTATCGGGAGGTGAATGAGCTGGTCCAGCACATGGCACGTGATCCCCACTTCTACAGTGCAGGGCTGGAGGATACCTTCATCAACTCCGATGACCCAGAAGCGGTCCGCAAGGCAGGTCAGGACTACAAGGCTCCATACAATAACGGAGTGTACTTCATCAACGAGGACAACGTCAATGTATGGTTCCCCTACGCCGGCTACCGTCAGGCCTCCAATGATGTCCCCGATGTGGATGGTAGTGCTTTCTCTCAGCTGATGAAGCCGGGGTATGAGGGACGCTACTGGTTCAATTTCTTCTACGGCGACGGCAATAGCATCTTCCTCAGCATCAAGACCACGGCCGATGGCTCGCTCAAGGCAGCGCTCATGCCGGACAACGCCTTCTTCGGCGCTTCCGTCCGCTGTGTGCAGGATAAGGATCTGAACTAATGCTCGGTCGATACTGAGCGCATCCCCATTGATAGTGAGCGCCCCGCTGCAGCCTTCTGACTGCAGCGGGGCGCTTCGTGTATGCAGAGCCTCCCGAGCCGACTCGCCGGGAGTCAGGTGGCGCCAGGGTGTCGGACACATCGGAGGGCGTCGGATGATAGGGAGCAGGCGGTGAGACCTGTGGTTGCTGGTTAAGCGGCTGATGGTAAGGTCAGAGAGAGAGGGGGGGAGTGCTTGGGGTCCGGTGGCTAAGGGAGTCTCCCCCTGCCTGATGAGGTGCATCCCTAATACCGATATTAGTCATTTCTTTTATCGGTATTAGTAATCTCTAATATCGGTATTAGTGATCTCTAATATCGGTATTAGAAATGGGGCTGTAGAGGAGCCCTCGGGACGTCGGCCCCGGGACAGGGGCTCTCGGCTGTCCCTGTCAGCTGGATGGAACGACTCCTCTCCTCTTCGCCGGCGGGTCGGTCAGGGGTGACGTTTTTGGATTTGTTTAAGGTCTCCCTGCGGTAAAAGGCAACGATCCCTCCGTGGCTAAGGCATCACAAACGACACCGCGACCCCGCAAGGGTGTCGCACTGGTTGCCTGACTCCCTGATAAGTGCGACACCCGGCGTGGTCGTCGGAAAGGGGGATTTCTGCTCGGCGACCCACAAGGGGTCGAGGGGGTAGGGGCGGGTCTCGGCACATCGGTCACCGCTTCGCGGATGACCGATGCCTATGGATCGAGCACCCTTCGGGTCCCTCCCGGATAAGCCCCCTTGGCATATGATTACCCTAAAGCTCAAATGCGTCACCCCTGGCGTGTCGGTCCCTTAGGAGACAAAAAAAGTACGACCATCCTCATAGAAGATAGTCGTACCTCAGTAGTTGCGGGGACAGGATTCGAACTTGCGACCTCTGGGTTATGAGCCCAGCGAGCTACCACTGCTCCACCCCGCGATATGTCTTTCCTCCCTTGCTTTGTGGTGCAAAGGTACGACTTATCCCGCACATATCCAAACTTATCACGCCCCTCCCGCCCGGTCTGCCGAGAAGACGGGTCAGGGGTGACGCATTTGAGTAGCACAGAAGTCCACCAACTCATTATGAACGGTGGGGAACGAGGCACCCCGGCAGGGGTGCTCAGTGTTTAGCCCGGGTGTCAAGGAGGGGCGCAAGCCCCGACGAAGACCCCGGGATAGCTCGGTGGAAAAAAGCCCCACGACCCCGCTAGGGTGTCGCACTATCAAGCTTGCCCGTGGAGTGCGACACCCTAACGGGGTCGTATATATAAGGCGTATCGTCGGTAACCCGGGGTCTTCGGCACTTCGTGCCTCGACACCCGGGCTAAAAGCCGACGATCCCTCCGGGGCTCCGCCCCTGCGGGATCGGCAGTCGGGATTGCACAGCGATAGGGATTGTCACTTCTTTGCAGTAGAGCTCAAATGCGTCACCCCTGGGGGAACGGACAGGGGTGACACATTTGATCATTACAGAAGCCATTCAACTCATTATGAAGGGTGGGGAACGAGGCACCCCGGCAGGGGTGCACGGTGTTTAGCCACGGGTCAAGGGGCGTAGCCCCGAAGACCCGTGGACCCGGCCTCGCAAGCAATCCTCGACCCCGCCAGGGTGTCGCACTGATTGACTGACTGGGTAAGTGCGACACCCTGGCGGGGTCGCCGGGAAAGGGGATTTCTGCTCGGCGACCCGCAAGGGGTCGAGGGGGTTAAGGCGGGTATCGGCACATCGGTCACCGCTTCGCGGATGACCGATGCCTATGGAGCGAGCACCCTTCGGGTGCCTCCCGGATGAGCCCCCCTTTGGTATATGATTACCCTAACGCTTAAATGCGTCACCCCTGGGGGACGGGTCGGGGATTGGTGGGGAAAAAGGTAACTTTGTGAGAATAGAGAATTGCGTTGCGTATGGAAATAGCTAATATAGGACCGGCAGGACTGAGGGAGAGGATCCTGAAGTCCTTCCGTCCCGCCCCCAACTCCTCCCCCCTCCTGACCGACCCGGCCGACGATGCCGCGGTGCTGGAGCCGGGCGAGGGCCGTCAGATGATCTCCGCCTCGGCCATGATGCTGGAGGGGGTCCACTTTGACCTGGTCTACTTCCCCCTCAGGTACCTCGGCTTCAAGGCTGTCACCAAGGGGGTCTCCCGCATCGTCGCCATGGGCGGCAGGGCAGAGGGCGTCGAGGTGTCGGTGGGGCTGTCAGCGAGGTTTCAAGTGGAGGATGTGGAGGCACTGATGAGCGGCGTCCGCGAGGCGTGCGAGACCTACGGCTGTGGGCTTATGGGCTGCCACTTCACCTCGTCACGTACCGGGCTGATGCTCTCGACCCACGTGGTGGGGAGCGTGGAGCGCGGGCGGTACCTGCGGAGCGACACAGCGCAGGCCAATGACCTGATCTGCGTCACGGGCGACCTGGGTGCCGCCTTCCTCGGACTGACGATGCTGGAGCGTGAGAAGCAGGTATTTGACCGGATGGGACAGGAGGACTATGCACCGGACTTTGGCGGTGGTGCCTACTTCCTCTCCCGCCAGATGCGCCCCGTGGCGCGTCACGACCTCAGCCCGTCACCCATTGGGACCGAGATACGTCCCTCAGCGATGACGGAGGTGACGGAGGGGCTGGCGGGCGATCTCCTTCGCCTATGCGACCTCTCGGGCGTCGGCTGCCGGATCTATGAGGAGCGGCTGCCGATCCTTGGGGAGACGCGACAGCAAGCGGAGACGCTGGGGCTGGACCCCACCGCGATCGCCTGCAATGGTGGCGAGGACTACGAGCTCCTCTTTACCCTCCCCCTCACGGACAAGGAGCTGATCGAGGGGCTGGCGGGAGTGACGATGATCGGCTTCGTCACCGATGCGAGCATGGGCTGTCGCCTCGTCAGCAGTGGCGGTAGCGAGACGCCCCTCCGCTCACAGAGTACCACGACGACGGAGGAGCCATGAGACAGTATCTCGATCTACTGCAAAAGGTGCTGGATGAGGGACACAGGAAAGAGGACCGCACCGGTACAGGCACGATCAGTCTCTTCGGAGCACAGCTGCGCTTCCCGCTCAGCGAGGGCTTCCCGCTACTGACGACGAAGAAACTCCACCTGAAGAGCATCATCTACGAGCTGCTCTGGTTTATCCGGGGCGAGACGAATGTGAAGTACCTGCAGGAGCATGGCGTCCGGATTTGGAACGAGTGGGCCGACGAGGCGGGCGACCTGGGGCCGGTCTACGGTGCTCAGTGGCGACACTGGCTCGATGCTGGGGGCGAGACGCACGACCAGCTGGCTGAGGTGATCGAGATGATCCGCAAGTCTCCCGACAGCCGGCGGATGATCGTTAACTCGTGGAACGTGGGGGAGATCGACCGGATGGCGCTGCCACCGTGCCACGTGCTCTACCAATTTTACGTCGCGGACGGGAAGCTCTCCCTCCAGCTCTACCAGCGGAGCGCTGACCTCTTCCTCGGGGTGCCCTTCAACATCGCCTCCTACGCCCTCCTGCTGATGATGGTGGCGGAAGTGACGGGGCTGGAGGCGGACACCTTTATCCATACCTTTGGCGACGCACACATCTACCTCAATCACCTCGACCAGGTCAGGGAGCAGCTCACGCGGGAGCCGAGAGCGTTGCCGACGATGCGGCTCCGACCGGGCGTGACGCGGATCGAGGACTTCACCTACGACGACTTTACGCTGGAGGACTACCATCCCTGGCCACACATATCAGGCAAAGTATCAGTATGAGTAAGACAAGCACCCTCTCCCTCATCGTCGCCATGGACAGCGACGGAGCGATCGGGCAGGCGGGCGACATGCCCTGGGGGAGGAGTATGAAGGGGGATCTCCGCCACTTCAAGGAGACCACCATGGGGCACCCGATCCTCATGGGGCGCACCACCTACGAGTCCTTCCCCCGCCGACCGCTGCCGGGACGGCTGAATATCGTCCTCACCCGCCGAAGTGACTACACCGTGGAGGAGGGGGCTGTGGTGGCGCACTCGGTGGAGGAGGCGCTCCGCCTCGCTGAGGGGGCGGACGAGATATTCGTCATCGGCGGTCGGCAGATCTACGAGCAGCTGATCGACCGGGCGGACCGGCTCTATGTGACGCTGGTGCACCACACGTTCCCCGGCGCAGACACCCACTTCCCCGACATCGACCCGGCGGAGTGGCAGCTGGTCCGGGAGGAGCCGCACCCTGCCGACCCGTCCAACGCCTTCCCCTACACCTTCACCACGCTGGAGCGACGGAAGTCGTAGGAAAATCGGACATTTGCACTAAAGAATTGAGAAAGGAAAGAATAGTATGAATATAGCAATCGTCGGCGCCAGTGGTGCCGTGGGACAGGAGCTGATCAAGCTGGTCGAGGAGCGGGACTTCCCTTGCGACCGGATCCGCCTCTTCGGCTCGGAGCGCAGTGCCGGGCGGTCCTACACCGTCAAGGGGCGGGAGGTGACCGTGGAGCTGCTCGAGGAGGGGGATGCCTTCCGCGACATCGATATCGCCTTCGTCAGCGCCGGAGCCGGCACGTCTAAGGCCTTTGCCTCCACCATCACCAAGCATGGCGCCCTGATGATCGACAACTCGAGCGCCTTCCGCATGGATGAGGATGTGCCGCTCGTGGTGCCGGAGGTGAATGCCTCTGCCGCCCTCTCGGCTCCCCGTCAGATCATCGCCAACCCCAATTGCACCACCATCCAGATGGTGGTGCCCCTGCAGGCGCTCGAGCGTAAGACACACATTCGCCGTGTCCACGTCGCCACCTACCAGTGCGCCAGCGGTGCCGGAGCGAGCGGTATGGCGGAGCTGGAGCAGCAGACACACGACTACGCCGAGGGGAAGCCGCTGGAGGTGAAGAAATTCTCCCACCAGCTGCTCTTTAACCTCATCCCTCATATCGATGTCTTCCAGGAGAATGGCTACACGAAGGAGGAGATGAAGATGTACAACGAGACCCGCAAGATCATGGGGACCGATATACGTGTCAGCGCCACCTGCGTCCGCGTGCCGGCACTCCGCGCCCACTCCGAGGCGGTCTGGTGTGAGCTGGAGCACCCGATGACGACCGGGGAGGCTCAGGAGGCCTTCCGCACAGGCGAGGGCTGCATACTGATGGACGACCCGGCACAGCAGGTCTACCCGATGCCGCTTGACCTCTCCGGGAGGGACGAGGTCTTCGTCGGCCGTGTCCGCCAGGATCTCACGGACCCCAATGGCCTATCCTTCTGGTGCGTGGCAGACCAGATCCGCAAGGGCGCGGCTCTCAACGCCATCCAGATCGGCGAGTATATCATCCGTAATAAGTAACATATGACACTACTGAAGAAACTCCTGCCGGCACTTGCGTCGGCGCTACTCCTCACCACCCTCACCGCGACAGCACAGACCACGGCTGAGATCCACTACGACTTCGGTCGACACATCTACAACGACCTCTCGGGAGAGAAGCCGATCCTCATCAAGCTCGGTCACCTCTCCTACGACAAGTGGGGACGCAACTATGGCTACATCCGGCTCAATCCCGCCTCCGAGCGGCTCTACGACCTGGATGCCCGCCTGCAGAGGGACATCAAGTTTGTTGACGCTCCCTTAGCCCTTCGCCTCGAGTACCACGGCGCCATGCGCTACATGGCCGACCGCACCCACGCCTTCTCCTCCGGTATCTCCTACCGCTTCCACAACGAGTATGTCGACCTCACCGTGGCGCCCAGCTACCGGTATGACTTTGGCTACGAGAAGCCGCACAACTTCCAGCTCTGGGGCGATGCCGCCTGGACCAGCTGGAATCGCGTGTGGACCATCCGCGGCTTCGCCGTCCTGAGGACCAACCTCGGTGCCGATGAGGCTCGCCGTCGGGTGATCTTCCGCGCTGAGCCGCAGGTGTGGTGCAATGTAAACCAATTTGTCGGCGTGCCGGATGAGCTCAATCTCTCTATCGGTACCGAGCTAAGGATGGAGTACAATACCCTCCTCCCGGAGGCCTTCCACGTCCGTCCCACCATTGCTGCCAAGTGGACCTTCTGATCCCCTGAGTACGAAAGCATAAAAAAGGAGTGAGGCGATCATCAGACCGCCTCGCTCCTTTTTTTATCATACCCGCAATGGCTGCTGTGGGGAAATAGGGGTATCTTTACATCACAACGAGCTGTCCGGAGGAGCCTTAAGCATAAGTTCTTGCGGAGTGTGCTTGCCCATCCAACACTATCTTACGATGAAGAGACTTACCCTATCCCTGCTTGCGCTCCTCTGCCTGCCGCTGATCGGTCAGGCGCAGATCCTGCACCCCATTGCCGGCTATGAGTACGGCACCACGCCGGCTCCCGACGGCTCCGAGTGGGAGTCGCCCGAGCGGCTGGGGCTCAATCGCGAGCAGCCGGCGGCCTACTTCTTCTCCTACAAGAGCGTCGATGCCGCCCGCCGGTACCTCCCGGAGACACCGGGCACCTACTACGAGTCGCTCGATGGTATGTGGCGCTTCCACTGGGTCGGCAACCCCGGTGAGCGACCGAGAGACTTCTACCGACCCGGGTATGACGTCTCCCGCTGGGATGAGATCACGGTGCCCTCCTGCTGGAGTGTGGCGGGGATCCAGCCCGACGGCTCCCTGAAGTACGGCACGCCGATCTACTGCAATCAGCCCTACATCTTTAAGCACACGGTCACGCCCGGTGACTGGCGGGGCGGGGTGATGCGCACGCCCCCGACCGACTGGACCACCTATAAGGATCGCAACGAGGTGGGCTCGTATCGGCGGGACTTCACGGTCCCGGCAGACTGGGGTGGCCGACGTGTGGAGCTCCACTTCGATGGAGTCAATTCGTTCTTTTACCTCTGGATCAATGGCAAGTATGTCGGCTTCAGTAAGGACTCCCGCTCCACCGCCACCTTTGACATCACCGAGTACCTCCGCAAGGGGGTAAATACGGTGGCGGTCGAGGTGTACCGCTCGAGTGACGGCTCCTTCCTCGAGGCGCAGGATATGTGGCGCCTGCCGGGGATCTACCGGTCGGTCTACCTGACGAGCAGCCCCTCCGTCGCCGTGCGGGACATCGCCGTGACGCCCGATCTCGATGCGAGCTATCGGGACGGGACGCTCCATATCCGGACGGAGCTGCGAAACCGCTCCGCTCGCACGGCAAAGGGGTGGCGCATCCGCTACTCACTCTATCGTAACGAGCTCTACAGCCAGAAGAATAGCCATACCGGCATCGTCGTGACGACCGACCTCCCCGGCACACCACGGGGCGAGGCGTCCGTCACCGAGACGACCCTCTCCCTCCGCAATGCCGACCTCTGGTCGGCGGAGCGACCGCACCTCTACACGCTGGTGGGCGAGCTCCTCGACCCGCGCGGGAGAGTGGCTCAGACCCTCTCGGTGATCACGGGATTTAGGAAAATTGAGATCCGCGATACGCCCGCTGAGGAGGATGAATTTGGTCTCGCGGGGCGCTACTTTTACCTCAATGGAAAGCCGATCAAGCTCAAGGGGGTCAATCGCCAGGAGATCAACCCCGAGACCGGCAATACGATCACGCGAGAGCAGATGATCGACGAGATAATGCTGATGAAGCGGGGGAATATCAATCACGTCCGCCTCTCGCACTATCCCAATACTCCGATATTCTACTACCTCTGCAACCTCTTTGGGCTCTACCTCGAGGATGAGGCCAATTGCGAGAGCCACGCCTACTACTACGGCGAAGCATCGCTGTCGCACGTGCCGGAATTTACCAACGCGACGGTCCAGCGGACGATGAATATGGTGGCTGCGCATGTCAATGAGCCCTCGATCCTGATCTGGTCGCTCGGCAATGAGGCGGGGCCGGGGAAGTGCTTCGTCGCCGCTTACGATGCGATCAAGGCCTTTGACCAATCTCGCCCGGTGCAGTACGAGCGGAATAACGACATCGTCGACATAGGCTCCAATCAGTACCCCTCCATCGCCTGGATGCGGGAGGCGGTACAGGGGAAGTATAATCTGAAGTACCCCTTCCACGTCAGCGAGTATGCCCACAGTATGGGCAATGCGGTGGGCAACCTCGTCGACTACTGGGAGGCGATCGAGAGCACCAACTTCTTCATGGGCGGTGCAATATGGGACTGGGTGGATCAGGCACTCTGGACGACCGATCCTGAGACCGGCGACCGGTATCTCGCCTATGGAGGGGACTTTGGCGACAAGCCCAATAGCGGGATGTTTTGCATGAATGGGATCCTGCTGCCGACCCACGAGCCGAAGCCCGCCTACTACGAGGTGCGAAAGGTCTACCAAGACGTCGGGATCAGTAACGAGGCACTGGCAGAGGAGGGGACGGTGAGGATATTCAATAAGCGGTACTTCACCACTCTCAATGACCTCTACTTAGAGCCGGCACTGCTGGAGGACGGACGGGAGGTCCGCACGGAGCAGGTTGAGATGCCCTCCATCGCTCCGCGTGAGGCTGCGGTGGTGACCCTCCCCTTTAGCCGCAAGGACACCTCTCGAGACCACGAGTACTTCGTCACCATCCGGCTGCGCCAGAGATACGAGACACCCTGGGCCGAGGCGGGCTATGTGCAGATGGCAGAGCAGCTGGAGCTGAGGCCGGCGACCCCTTCGGCAAAGAGCTTTGACGGAGAGGTCAGGCTGACTCTCGGCGACGATAATACGATCTCCGGTGAGGGCTTCTCGGTTTGCTTCGATGACCGCGAGGGTACGATCGACCGCCTTGTCTACGGTGGTCGGGAGGTGATCTCCGCCGGCAATGGTCCGCGACTGGATCCCTTCCGCGCCCCGACGGATAACGACAACTGGACCTCTACGGCATGGTTTGCCAATGGCCTCCACAACCTCCGCCACCGGGTGCTCTCACGCACCGTGCATCCCAATGCCGACGGCTCCATCTCACTCCTTTACCGAGTGGAGAGCCGGGCTCCCTACGGTACCGACTTCAGCGGCGGGGTGAGCGGACGCTTTGAGCTCAAGGATCACCCTGAGAAGCCCTTTGGTCCCGAGGACTGCACCTTCTCCTCCACCTACATCTGGACCGTCAGTCCCGATGGGACGATCACCCTCAGCGCCTCGGTGGAGAGCAATAAGCCCTCTCTGGCGCTCGCCCGGGTAGGCTTCTCGATGCGCCTGCCACGCGAGCTCGACCGCTACACCTACTACGGTCGCGGTCCGTGGAATAACTACGCCGACCGGGAGACCGGTGCCTTCCTCGGGGAGTACTCGAGCAGTGTGGCGGAGCAATTTGTCCCCTTCCCCAAGCCCCAGAGCATGGGCAATCGGGAGGGCGTGCGGTACGGTCGCCTGACGGATGCCTCCGGGCAGTCCGGGCTGGTGATCTATACCTATGGAGGGAGTATGAGCGTGCTGCCGTATAGTCAGATGCAGCTGGCGATGGCGCCCCACCCCTACCAGCTCCCGCAGTCTGACGGGACGTATGTCCATATGGATCTCGCTGTCACCGGTCTCGGGGGAAACTCCTGCGGTCAGGGTGGTCCGCTGACAGAGGATCGGGTGATGGGCGGTCCCCACACGATGACGCTCCAGATCCGTCCCTTGGGCGCGACGGGCGTGGTCGCCACGCCGACCGCCCTGCCGGTGACGATGCAGCGGAGTGGTACCGGTCTCGTGACGCTCTCCGGATCGTCGCCCATCCGCTACTCGATCGACGGCAAGCCGGCGGTACGGTATGAGCGCCCCTTTGACCTCCGTGAGGGAGGCGTGGTCCGTGCGTGGCCGGAGGGGAGCGACTGGATCGCCACGGAGCATCGGTACGAGCGGATCACGACGATCCCCGTGACCATAAGCGGTGTCTCCTCCGAGGAGAGTGGTGAGGGCAGCGTCGCCCATCTGCTCGATGGCGATCCCTCCACGATCTGGCACAGTATGTACTCCGTCACCGTCGCCGCTTATCCTCACTGGGTGGCGCTCGACTGTGGTGAGGAGCGATCGATCGCGGGCGTCACCTATCTGCCGAGGCAGGACGGAAGCATCAATGGCGACATACGCGACTATGCCCTCTCCGTCAGCAGCGACGGGGAGACGTGGCAGGAGGTGGCACGTGGCACCATGGAGCGGTCGAGGTCGCGGCAGACCCTTCGCTTTGGTCACCCGATGAGGGCTCGCTATGTGCGCTTTACCGCTCTCTCGTCTCAGAGTGGAGCCGACTTCGCCTCCGGGGCAGAGCTGACGGTGCTGTCGGAGTAAGAGAAGCTTTTTAGCTACCTTTGTGCCCGGAATAATCATTGTTTTTATCAAGTAAATAGATATGAGAAAAATGATCTTCGGTGCCCTTGCGGCACTATCCGCCGTGGCACTGTCGTTGCCGGCGAACGCTCAGGAGGAGAAAGAGTGTGACCTGGATGTGGACTTTGCCGTCCATGTCGGATATCAGGGGAGCTTCCTCAAGGACTTCACCGCCTATCCCGGTGCTACTCGGTCGCTCCACTCGGGTGTCCGGGTCGGAGTGGACGCAGACTTTGAGGTCTATGAGTACAAGGGCTTCGAGTTTGGCGTCCGTCCGGGCGTCTTCTTCTCTCAAAAGGGTGAGGCGTACACAAAGACTGCCGACAAGGCACTCTCGTATGATCTCAACTACCTCGACATCCCTGTGACCCTCCGTGTCAGTCGCGAGGTGGCAGACGATCTCGACGTGATCGCCAACTTTGGACCCTACATTGGCATCGGTCTCTATGGGAAAAATGGGACAGGCAGTAGCTCCAAGGAGAAGCACGACTCCTTCGGTAAGGATGGTGAGCTGCGTCGCATCGACAGTGGCCTAAACGCCAGCCTCGGGCTGAGGTATGATGACTTCCTCCTCACCGTGGGCGGACAGTATGGCTTCGTGAACCAGCTGAAGGATACGAAGACACTCACCGGCTCACCGAAGAATGTCAACTTCTTCGTGATGGTCGGCTACGAATTCTGATCATACCCCCCAGAAATACTAAGAGCGAGGGCTGCGCTTCTCCGGGATCACCGGTGGCGCAGCCCTCGCTCTTTTCTCTCCCTTAGTCGCATAGAGGGGGCGTGCATCAGGGGGACACTGCCTATAAGGGCCTGCCGACATGGAGCCTCTCCCGCTGGCGTGATTTAACTGTATAGATCGGGGACCGCATCGCTGATGGCGGTGCGGTCCCCGAGGTGAGGTGGTATCTATCGACAGATTACCTCAGGACTTGTGCTGATCCGAGGATTTCTTGTCGCTGCTGTAGCCATAGCCATAGCCATAGCCGTACCCATAGCCGTAGCCGTAGCCATAGCCGTATCCCTTCTTAAGCGCCTTAGTGTCCGTCTTGACGTCATTGAGGACGATGGAGACGTTGGGGAGCTTGCCGGCATCGGACAGGTAATTGATGTACTCGAGGTCGCGCTTGTCCGTCTTGCGGTAGCGGGTGACGTACATCGTCGCATCAGCGACACGGCTGAGGATGACGGTGTCGACCACCGGTCCGCAGGGCGCACTATCGATGATGATGTAGTCAAAGTGGTCCCGGAGCTGCTCGATCACGTCGTCCAGACGTGGACGAGAGAGCATCTCTGAGGGATTGGGCGGGATCTTACCGGCCGGCAATACCGACAGACCTGGGTAGTCCGGCATGTCCATCACGAAGTCCATCGGGTCGAGTGTGGGATCATTGAGGATCTCACTCATCCCGTGAGTATGATCGTGAGAGGAGTCGTGGCGGTCGTGGATGTGCTGCCCCTTGAAGGTACGCGACAGGCGTGGATTACGGAGGTCAAGGCCGATGATGAGTACCTTCTCATCAAGTGCCGACAGGGAGACAGCGAGATTGGAGGCGACAAAGGTCTTACCCTCTGCCGGTACCGTAGAGGTGGCGAGGAGGACAAGGGGTCGCTTGTTGCCGGTGACGAAATTGAGGTTGGTACGCAGGGTGCGGAAGACCTCCGTCATCACGTCGCTGTCTCGAGTCTTGACGACGATCTCACCGGTCTGATCTCCGAAGTGATCATCAGACATATGAGGCACGGTACCGAGGATAGAGAGGGGGGTATGGCGACGAATGTCATCCTCTGTGCGGATCTTGGTCCGGGTCAGCCGCCTCAGGTAGAGGTAAATCGTAGGCAGGAGCAGACCCAGTATCAGGGCAGCGAGGTAGACGATAGGCTTCTTGGGCTGCGAGGGGGTGGCATCGGCGAGAGCCGGATCAACTAACTTGGCGCTCTCCAGCGATGCAGCGAGAGAGATCGAGGTCTCCTCCCGCTTCGTCAGGAGCATCAGGTAGAGATTGGAGCGGATGCTCCGCTGCCTCTCTATGTCGGTGGTGATACGCTCAAAGGTAGGAGCCTGTGAGATCTTTCCCTGCAAGTTTCCCTTCATACCCTTGAGACCCTCGAACTGGATCTGCAGTCCCTGACGGGTCACATCGGCTACGCCTACGAGACCCTCACGAGTGGTAGCGAGATCCTTCTCGAGCGCTTTGAGACGCGGGTGCTCGGGACTGACAGAGGCGGCGAGAGAATTCCGCTCGAGGACCATCGTATTGTACTGACCGACGGCACTATTGAGCGAGGCATCCTCCACGCCGAGCGAGGCGGGGATCAGGTTGTACTCATTTTTTCCCATCGCTCTGACGTAGGAGATCAGGTGATCCACCACCTTAAGCTGTGTCTGGATCCGCGACACCTCCTCGGCAAGCTTGGCACTGCTCTGTACGATGACGCCGAGGTCCTCGTAGCTGGTGACGCCCTGAGACTTCTTGACCGACTCGAGATTGGACTCCACACTCCCCAGCTCCTGGCTGATGAGGGAGATTCGCTCATTGATAAAGTCGTACTGTCGCTGCGCTGCCGCGTTCTTGTCGATGGCACGCATACGATTGTAGACCTCTACCAGCTTGGTGAGGAAGTCCTCGCCCTTGAGGCGATTGTCGGAGAGGATGGAGAGGGAGGAGACATTACTATTTTTCTCCACACGCTCGACGGAGACCTGTCCGTTGGTCATCTGCTCTGCCATGGCGAGTGGAGAGTGTATGGTGATCGTGAGCTCGTCCGGCATCTCGCTCTCCAGAGCCAGGCTGTCGCCCTTCTGTAACGAGAGGATACCATACTCGGTCACCTCTGTCGCCGGCAGCTGGGTGATGACCTTTGTCTCGCCGGTACCCTTATCTGTGAGGGTCATCCCATCGGAGGAGGAGGTCAGCGTATACTCGAGAGGGGCCTTGACTTGATCGAGCTTGTCAAAGGGCTCCATCGTGATCCTGACGGGGAGGTCTCGCCAGTAGACCTGAGTCCGGAGACCGTGCCGGCTCGAGAAGTCGAGGAAGTAGTGGGACTCCTTGATGGTCTGGAGCAGCATCTCGCGTGACTGGATCAGCTGCATCTCGTTGTCGACATTGAGATTTAGTCCGCCGGTCGCGATGGAGACGAGGTCCAGCTCCCCCATAGCGGAGGCATATTTGCTTCCCTTCCCGTCTTGTGGGTCATTGAAGAGAATGGTCGTCGCCACTCTGTACTTCGGTCTGGAGGTGGTGATGAAGAGCCACCCCAGGATCAGGCAGAGGAGCAGCGAGAGGAGGTAAAGCGGCCAGTGGCTCAGGTATGACGCGAGGAGCGTGGAGAGATCAAGCTCCTGCTCGTCGTGACCTGCTTCCTCAGAGAGAAGAGGGGTATTGGAGGGTGCTCCGGTGGAGCTGTCGTATGGGTTCATGCCTATTACTTCACGAGTAGACTGATCAGGATATTGGCTACGGAGAGTGTCAGGGAGGCGATGCTGAAGATGATGCCTGTCGCGGCACCGATATTGGCACTCTGGGCGGCAGCATCATTGGGCTGCACGTAGACCACGTCACCCTGCTGCAGGTAGTAGTAGGGTGAGGAGAGGATATTGGGGTCCTGCAGATTGAGCGTCACTATCTCGCGGTGACCATCCGGATTTTCGCGCATCAGCTTCACCTCCGTGCGGACACCCTGGATGGACATATCTCCGGCATTGGCCAGCGCCTCAAAGATCGAGACCTTCGTATTCTCGGAGGTAAAGGTCCCGGGGCGTCTCACCTCTCCGATCACGGAGTACTTATAGTTTTGGATCTTGATATTGACCGAGGAGATGTCGGTGATGTACTTCTTGAGTATCTCCTTGAGGTGGCTCTCTGCCTCACGCATAGTGTATCCCCCCACGTGGGTCAGACCTACGACCGGCAGCTCCACATTTCCCTCATTATCCACGAGGAAAGTCCTCGCCTGCTGAGCATAAGTGCTGTACTGCTGGTTGGGAGTCCAGTAGATGCCGTTAAAGGCAGCCACAGCCTCAGGATTGGAGGACTCCACCGTGACGGTGAGCAAGTCCTTGGCGCGGATGCGTGCATCTTGCAGACCATTGGAGGCCACGGTCATCACCTGCTCCGGGGTCTGTACGTAGGCTACATCCTTACGAGTGGCGCAGGAGGAAAAGAGGAGCCCGATCATCAGCAGAGATAGGGCAAAGGTGCCCACCTTCCGAAGCTCCAGTCGATAACAATGTGTTTGCATGTCTTTGACTCTTGATATACTTCTGCGCAAATGTACCTATTTATTGCAAATCCATTACCATAAGGAATCGAGGAGAGAGGAGAAAGGGTGAGATAAATTATTAACTTTGCATACCATCTGACTACACCATATATAGGTATGCAGGAAAAGCGGGGCGACTTGCCCCAGAGCGATACCCCTGTCGACCCCTCCGAGGAGCGGGAGACCGGGACGGATCAGGAGCGCTTAGGGAAAAAGAAGCGACCCCTGTGGCTCCGTCTACTCTCTTGGCTGGGGGGTATCCTCGGGGTGCTGCTCCTGATCTTGGTGATCTTCACCGGTCTCCTGATGATCCCCTCCGTCCAGACCCGCATCGCTAATAGGCTCTTAGCGACGATGGAGCAGTCTACCGGGCTACGTATGTCGGTCGAGCGGCTGAGCGTCGGCTTCCCGGGGAAGCTCTACTTAGAGGGACTCCAGGCTCTCACCGCCGAGGGAGATACGGTGCTGTACGCTAAGCGCTTGACAGCTCAGACTGATGCCATCGCCTACCTTCGCCACCGGGACCTGCCGCTGAGCGGGGTCGCCCTGGAGAGCGCACAGCTCGACTACCACGCGCCTGGTGACAGTATGGTCCTCATGGGGCGTATCAGCCGCTTCGCCGTGGATAGAGCCTCCTTTGACTCCTCCTTCAGCCAGATGAGCTTCGGCACCGTGGAGCTGTCCGACACCCGGATGGACGTGCTGATCCTCCCTAAGGAGAAAAAAGAGAAAAAGAAGGAGCCCAAGTCGCCTCCTCCCACGATCCGCTGGGACAAGCTCCTCTTGAGTAATGTCTCTGCCACCTTCACCGACTCGCCCGACAGCCTGATCATCGACACCCACATCTACGATGCTCTCGCCAAGGAGGGCGTGGTCGATCTCCCCGACTCGCTCTACACCATCGAGGAGATCAGTATTGAGGCCGACCTGGCTAAGGTGGGTCCCCCGCTGGAGATCCTCCCCCTGCCTTGGTCCGCCGCCCTGCAGGGTCGGTCGGTCCGCTACGGAGGTGCCTCCGACCTTGCAGCGCAGCTTACGGACGCGAGCTTCGCCACCGGGGATGGCTGGCGGGTGACGCGCCTCTCCGGACTGGTGACCAAGGACAAGGACCGCCTGAGGGTGGGGGACCTGATCGTCGAGCTGCCTCAGAGTAAGCTGGGTGGTGAGCTGGATCTCCCCTTCGAGGGCTGGCGCCCGGATAGCATCGGCTCGCTCTCAGCGCGTCTTGCCGGTCGTCTCTGTCTGCCGGAGCTGTCGCGCTTCCTCCCTATGGCGGGTGAGCTGCCCGACCGACCGCTGAGGACGGTGGTGACCGCCTCGGGCGACTGGCAGAGGGGCGTGGACGCTGAGATCCGCGTGGAGGAGCCCTCACTCCTCCGGCTGCACGCCTCAGCGAGAGCCACCTCGCTGCTGGGGGGTGGTCCGCTGAGCGTCACCGGTCACTACGAGCTGCGGTCCGGTAAGGACCTCTCCCGGCAGGTGGCGCACCTGATGAAGGCGACTCCCCGCTGGCGCATCCCCGATGGTATGGACCTGGTCGGTAGCGGGAGCTATGGACCTAAGGGTGGAGAGGTGGATCTCCGTGTTACTCTCCCCGAGGGATACCTCACTGCAGCGGGGCACTACCGCCCGAGGGGCAAGAGCTACATGGCCGATGTGGAGGCGAAGCACTTCGACGTAGGGGCGTTCCTTCCCTCTGACTCGATCGGTTACTTAGATGGCACGATCCACGCCAAGGGACATGGGACGGATATCTACTCCGCCCGCACCTCAGCTGACATCTTCCTCGATCTCGATAGTGTGGAGTACAAGGGTGCCACCTATCGAGACCTTATGCTCCTCACCAAGCTCGAGGAGAATAGACTCTTTGCCGCACTCAATAGCGACAATGAAGCTCTCCGGGCGACGGCTCAGCTGGACCTCTTGCTCAAGAAACACGACATCAACGGCTCGGTCAATCTACTGGTGGACAGCATCATCCCCGATCGTCTCGGGCTGCCGAAGTCGATCGTGAGAGGGGGAAAGGTGCATCTCAATAGCTACCTCAGGTCGGACCTCGATCAATTCTACGACTTCGAGGGGCACACGAGAGACTTTGTCCTCCAGCTCGACAATGGTCTCTTGCGACCTCAGGAGACGGTCATCAAGGCCCTCTCTACCGATAGTCTCCTCCGGGCGCACGTGGAGAGTGGAGACCTTAGCCTCGCCTTTGCCTCCAAGAATGGGCTAAAGGACTTCCAGAAGCGGCTCAAGGACCTCTCCCAGGTCGTCACGACAGCTCTGCAAGACACGACGGCGAGACCCGACATGAGCCGCTGGATCGAGCACTACCCCGATGCGGAGCTGGAGCTAAATATGGGACGAAATAATCCGCTCCGCTACTACCTCGACTCGAAGCGCATCGGTGCCCGCGAGATCCACCTCGGGCTGCGGGTCGACCCGGCTGAGGGGCTGCGGGGTGAGGGGATGATGCAGTACTTCCAGACCGACACCTTCCGGGTCGATAATATCGACCTGATCCTGAGGCAGGACTCCGCCTTTGTCTACGGTATGCTGACGGCTCACAAGGAGCGCTTCCGCAATCAGCTGCCCTTCAATGCCGTGCTCTCCTTCTCCTCCAATATCCGCCGCTCTGAGGTGGCGCTCGACTGGCAGGACCACGAGGACCGGCACTTCCTCACGCTGGGGGCGGAGCTGTACAATAAGCCCTCAGGCGAGCTGGTCTTTGGCTTCACACCGACGCCGATCGTGCTGGCATACAATACCTTTTTCCCCAAGGCGGAGAATTACCTCATCATCCCGCCACATAAGGGGAAGATCCGTGCCGACATCGACTTGAGGAGCGAGGATGGGGCAGTGATTAGCCTGAAGGATATCCCCACCAAGGGCAGTCAGGTGCTCGAGGGAGTGATCCACGACCTCAAGCTCTCCGCACTGGAGGGCATCCCGGTGATCCCGCACTTAGAGGGTGTGCTCTCTGCCGATGTGCGCCATATCACGCCCGACGGGCAGCAGCCAAGCATCACCGCGCAGGCGTCGCTCCGGGACTTTATCTTTGAGGACAAGAGGGTGGGCGACCTGGCACTCCGTGGATCTGCCGAGCCGGATAAGGCCGGGCAGATGATCAAGGCGGAGGCTGACCTCGGCGAGCAGGAGCAGGTGGCGAAGCTACTTGCCTACCTCCCCAAGGGGAGCAAAGATCAGAGGTTTGACCTCCGGATCGATCACCTGCCGCTCGATATGCTCAATCCCTTCCTCCCCGAGCAGTATGCTCAGGCTCGCGGTGAGGTCTCGGCACAGGTCGCCAACTACCTCACTGCCGGCGACATCCGCACTGCCCGCACGCTCCCCTACAGAGGAGAAGTGGCCTTCCACAAGGGGGAGGTCTACGTCCCGGCGCTCAATGAGACTTACCGTGTGGAGGATCAGAAGCTCCCGATCATTAATGGGGAGATGCTCTTCCGCCGCTTCGCCCTCGGGGCCAATGGGGGGCAGTTGCTCGTGAATGGAAAGGTGGGGCTGACCGATGCTTTTCCTCTCAACCTGAATATCCTCGGCTCCAACCTGCGGCTCCTCGACTCCGAGGAGACCTCCTCCACCCTCCTCTACGGACGGATAAACGCCAATACCCGCCTCCACATCTCCGGTCATCCGAGCGACCTCACCGCCAGAGGGAGTCTCAGCATCCTGGGGAATACCAACTTCACCTACCGCACTCCTAAGTCTCAGCTCTCCGGCAGATCGGGGTACAAGGATCTGGTCACCTTCACCGACTTCTCCGACACGCTCTTTGTCGCTGAGACGAGTCGCCTCGACTCGATCTCCAGGTCCGGCATGACCGTGGCGCTCGACCTGCATATCGACCCGGCGGCACGCTTCACCGCCATCCTCTCGTCCGAGGAGCAGACCAAGGTCTCCGTCGTGGGCGGTGGTGACCTCAATCTCGATATGTCTCCCTACGGACCGATGACACTCACCGGGACCTACAATATCAGCGACGGTGAGGTGGTGATGGAGATCCCGCCGGTGAGCCGGACCTTCACCATCGATGACAATAGTCGCCTCACCTGGTCAGGCGACCTCACTAAGCCGGCCATAGACTTCCGCGCCACGGCGAAGGTCTCCTCACGCGTCTCCTTAGAGGGCGAGGCGTCCCGCCCGGTGGACTTCAATGTCTCGATCATTGCGGAGAATACCCTCAGCGACCTCGGTCTCCGCTTTGAGACTACGGCGCCCAAGGACTTCGCTCTCCGCAATCGCCTCGCCACGATGAGCGAGGAGGAGCAGACCCGGCAGTCGATCATCCTCCTGACGACCGGCTACTTCTTCGGCAGCGAGATCGGGAATGGTGGAAACGGGAATAATAATGCGATCGTGAATAATGCCCTCGCCGGTCTCTTCACCTCGCAGGTCAATTCGTTCCTCGGGGAGTCGCTCCATGCGGACATCAACTTCGGCATCACCAACGACCAGACCGCAGCGGGAGACCGCACCGACTACACCTACTCTGTCGCTAAGCGCTTCTTCAACGACCGCATCCGCGTCGTCGTCGGTGGGCGCGTGATGACCGGTGCTGCTGCCGCCGGGATGGAGCAGTCCTTCATCGACAACGTCAGTATGGAGTACCGCCTTGACCGTGCAGGCACGCACTACCTCCGCCTTTTCCACAATAAGAATTATGAGAACTTCCTCGAGGGTGAGGTGATCGAGACCGGTGTCGGCTATGTCCTCCGCCGCCGACTTGACTCCCTGAGGGACCTCTTCCGCTTCGGTCACTCCACCGACAGCATACCCACCTACGATGACATCCCCTCACCGGAGAGCCTGATCATCGAGGAGGAGTCCCTGCTCCGCAAGCAGGCACCTGCACTCTCTGACAGCTTAGTCATAGAGAAACCCTTACCGATCATTAAGAAGAAAGAAGAGGAGCCATGAGAAACTACCCCCCTCGTCCCTCGATCCTGCTCACCGCCGTCGTCCTCCTCATCGCCGTCGGCTGCTCCGTCTCGCGGTACATCCCCGAGGGGGAGACCTTCTACGCCGGACTGGGCAAGGTGTCGATAGAGAATGAGCCCAATATAGAGGAGATGCATCTCGCCAAGGCCGACGTCAATAGAGTGCTCGCCTATAAGCCCAATGGCTCCCTCTTCGGCTCCTCGAGAGCGAGGTTGCCCTTCAATTACCCCTTCTGGATCCACCAAAACCTCGCCGATGCCACCGACCCACTGGGGCGATGGATCTACAAGAACTTTGGCAGCGAGCCGATCCTCATCTCCAACGTCAATCCTCCCCTCCGCGCCCAGGTGGGGAAGCAGGTGCTGGAGGAGTACGGCTTCTTTGGCTCCACCGTGGTGCCGCGCATCGTCTACGACAAGGACTCCGTCACCGCCAAGGTGGCCTACGACATCACCATGAGCGAGCCGATACGGCTCGACAGCATCGACTACCGGCTCAGCATCGCCACACCCGACTCCCTCGACCTCGAGGACCCGAGTCAGCGGAGGCTCCACGCGGGAGACGTACTCAGCGTCTGGCGCCTTGAGAGCGAGCGAAAGCGCATCGCCTCCGCCCTCAGGGACCGAGGGTACTATTACTTCCAGCCCACGGACATCCACTACGAGGCGGACACCCTCGCCGTGCCGGGGAAGGCTCAGCTGCGAGTCGACCTCTCCCGAGAGACCTCCGCTGACGCACTCCGCACCTGGAGCATCGGTGGCGTCACCTACGACCTCTACGACCGGCACCGCTCCGCCCTCACCGACTCCACCCGCTACGACGGCATCCTCTTCCGCTACCATCAGCGTCCCCCGGTGCGGCTCCGCTTCCTCTCCTCGAGGGTGCGGCTGGAGGAGAGGCAGGTCTACAACGAGCGCTACCAGACCTCGACCGTCTCCTCCCTCTCCGAGCTCGAGACCTTTGCCTACACCAATGTCGCCTACTCCCCGAGACACACGCCCGACAGCCTCTCCCTCCTCGACGTCTCCTTAGTCTCCATGGAGGATAAGCCCTATGCCGCCGAGCTGGAGGCCACCTACCGACTGAAGTCCAATAATCAGACCGGCCCCGGACTGGCACTCTCCGTGAATAAGAGAAATGTATTCCGCGGCGGGGAGACCCTCTCCGTGCGGCTGCAGGGCAATTACGAGTGGCAGACCGGCTACCGCAAGAGCGACGAGGGCTCAGCGGCGTGGGACATCAATAGCTACCTCTTCCTCCTCTCCACTGACCTTAAGTTTCCCCGTCTCCTGATCCCCGGGCTCTACTACCGACCCTTTACCTATCCCGCCTACAGCAAGCTTGGGCTCACGGCGGCGCTCCTGAGCCGAAGTGGTTTCTATCGCCAGATGCAGTTTGCCTTTGACACCGAGTACCGCTTTGAGCCCTTCAAGGGCGTGCGCCACACCGTCCGGCCACTCAGCATCTCCTACAATCATCTCGTCCGCCGCACCGCCGCCTTTGACGAGGCCTTAGAGGCCAATCCCGGGCTGGGGCTCTCATTCCGAAATCAGTTTATCCCACAGGCATCCTACCTCTTCGGCTTCGAGACACGCGACCCGCTCTCGCGCCACACCTTCTCCCTCGAGGCATACGTCTCGGAGGCGGGCAACCTCCTCTCCCTCTGCTACCCCAAGGACACCCCCCGCCCCTACCGCCTGGCGGGGTCGAGTTTTGCACAGTTTGTCAAGGGCACCCTCGAGCTGCGGTATGCCTATCAGGCGAGCTCGACCATCTCGCTCGCCAGCCGCCTCTACGGCGGGGCGATCTACAGCTACGGCAATCAGACCGTGGCGCCCTACACCGAGCAATTCTACTCCGGCGGAGCCAATAGTCTGCGCGGCTTCAACGTCCGCACCCTCGGTCCCGGCGCCTATAGTCCCCAAAACCCCTCTCCCCTCTCTTTCCTCGACCGGACGGGAGACCTCCGCCTCGAGGCCAATCTCGAGCTGAGGGCCAAGGTGGTCGGCGACCTTGAGGTGGCCACCTTTGTCGACGCGGGCAATGTGTGGCTCCTCAGGCAGGATCCCTCGAGGCCTGATGCCACCGTCACCTCGCGCTACTTCCTCCGCGACGTCGCCCTCTCCACCGGGCTCGGCGTGAGGTACGACCTCTCGATGCTCGTGGTACGGCTCGACCTCGGTGTTGCCCTCCATCGTCCCGACCGATCGGGCGGACCTTACTTCAATACCTTTGGGGATAAGAAAAACCTCCCGCTTGCCCTCCACCTTGCCGTTGGGTACCCCTTCTGATCCCCACTCACAGCACGCACTACACTCATGATACGAAAGACCCTCTACACCCTCATCCTCCTTCTCCTCGGCTCCCTCGCCTATGCCCAGACCGACTCCGTCACCGTCATCGGCTCCCGGCACGGCTATATGAGCGGACAGACGAGGCGGACCCTCGCCACCATCGTCCTCCCCAAGAGCGGCCGCATCGACATCACCTACCGCCTCGACCCCCGCACCACCCGCCTCATAGAGCGGTGCGAGGTGCTCGCCAGCGACAGCCTCGTGGTGCGTGATCTCGACGACTACAAGGGCCGGGTCGCCTACGATGCCATCCCAATGAGTGGGAAGGAGCGCGCCCGCCTCACCACCGACAAGAGAGTCCTCTACCTCACTGCTGACGTGGCTGCTGACCCCCTCTACTCCCCCGATAAGCTCCGCGGAGAGGTCCTCTCCGTCTCTATCGATGGCCGGAGCTACCCCCTCAAGCAGGTGGGTGACCAGACCTCCCGTCAGCGCTGGCGCACCTACACGCCCCTCTTCGTCCCAGGGGACACTGGCTCGCGCAACTTCCGCATCCCCGCCCTCATCAAGACCTCCAAGGGGACGCTCCTCGCCTTTGCGGACAGGAGGAAGTACAATCAGACCGACATCCCCGAGGACATCGACCTGATCCTCCGCCGGAGCGAGGACAATGGCAAGTCGTGGTCCGACCCCGAGATCATCCTCAGGGGGCAGGGTAGGGGTGCCGGCTACGGGGACATCTGCGTCGTCGAGACCCGCCACGGAGAGAGGGTGATCATCACCTTTGTCGGCGGGCAGGGGCTCTGGGGCTCCACGGCGGATAAGCCGATGCCCCAGTACGTCATGGAGAGTACCGATGATGGTCGCACCTGGAGCGAGCCGAGGACGATGCAGCCCCAGATCTACGGGACCCGCTGTCCCGACCCCGATCGCCGGAAGTACGCCGCCTCCTTCATCGCCGCCGGTCACGGCGCCACAGCCTGCTACGGACGGATTATGTACGTCGCGGCCATGTGGGACCCTGAGCGACGCGCCTTTGACAACCGCCTCGTCTTCAGCGACGACCTGGGCGAGACCTGGCAGGTCTCGGAGCCTGCCTACGATCGTGGTGATGAGTCCAAGGTGATCACGATGCCCGACAGATCGCTCCTGATGAGCATCCGAAATCCCCGCCGCGACGATCGGATATTCTCCGTCAGCAATGACGGCGGCATCACCTGGGAGCAGACAGATCGCTATGCCGGCCTCCACGACGTCGCCTGCAATGGCGCCCCCTTCCTCACCTCTCCCGCCGATGGCATGCGCCTTATGCATACCCTCCCCTCCGGCCCCGGTCGCCAAAACGGGCGACTCTACAGCTGGAGTGAGGAGAAGGGCTGGGACAAGGGCGTCCTCCTCACGCCCGGCTGGTGTGCCTACACCGAGGCGCTGATGATCGACGACCACACCATCGGCTACATAGCTGAGGAGGACGAGGAGATGTCGCTCGTTTTCTACACCATCGGCCTACAGGATCTGCCCCTTATAGAGGAGAAATAATCCCCCTCAATTTTTTGGTTTCGGGCTATCTGGCGGAGAAGTAAGAGGTTACCATTTGGGGCGATGCGGATAGGTAACGATTTAGAGATGAGCGGAGTGCTTTGAAGTACTCAATAAAGAAACACCAGAGAAGAAGCAACTCATCTCTGGCATTAAAGGTTTAACGAATCGAGTGAGAAGCATGGCTCAAACTCATCGTCCTCTTTTTGAAGGTGAAATCTATCTCACAGGACGGGAGGTTTGCGAGAGACTGTTCCTTTCCCCTCGTACCCTGCAAGACTATCGGGATAAAAACATTATCCCTTACACCCAAATCGCAGGGAAGATTCTCTATCGGCTCTCAGACATAAACAGAATACTGAGTGAGAACTATGTCAACAGAAACCTTCATCGGTTATGATATGTAGGTCTTCCTTTATTTTTATCCATTGTTTTGGTCAGAGAATCGCAAAAAAAACTCTATCTTTGGCATTGAGTATCTGTGTATGCTCTTGCCTCTTGATAAAACATTCTATTATAATATGAATCGATATATTCTCTTTTTCTTTTCGCTGTTGCTGAGCCTTTCGGTATCGGCTCAAAAGGTGATTCTAGGCGATGAACTCTTACCCCTATCGGGCGAAAACAATACGACAGTTTATTTTGAAAAGGACAGCCGAAAACCCTTGCAGGGAGAGTGGCGTATCAAGCGGGGGCTTGACGAAGAGACTATTTCCTTTTCTAACGGACTGATGGATGGCAAGTACCACCGCTATCGGGATGGTGTACTGAGAGAAACGGGAGCGTATGACCAGGGGAAAAGAAATGGGGTGTTCACGGAGTACTACCAAGATGGCAAAACTGTCAGCAAGATTACCCCTATGAAGAAGGGCAAAATCGATGGCTGTGTAAAAACCTATTTCAAAGACGGTCGTTTGGATTTGGAGAAAGAATACCAAGAAAGTGTGGAAAACGGCTTTGAGAAGCGGTATGACAGCCAAAACGGTGCTCAAATACTTGAGACCCGTTGGGTGAATGGGAAGAAAGACGGGGTCGAGTGGAAACTCACGAAACAGGGAGATGGCGTTGAAAGCAAAGTCACACGAACTTATCGCATGGGCGTGCTACATGGGGCGTACAAAGAAGAAGTTTTGCGCAACGGAAATCCGGTTTTGATTGTAGAGGGACAGTATGCCGATGGAGAACGTTCGGGGGTATGGAAAGAGTACGACGCCACTACGAAGACGACAAGAGTACTAAGAAATAATCATTGAGATAAGCGAATTTGTATGACTGCATTAGTAATTGCCGGGAGTGTTCTTATCGCAATAGCTGTGCTTATACTGATTTGGGGTATAATCACCTCTAATAATCTCATTGCCAAGAAAAACAGGGTGGAACAATGCCGGAGTGGCATTTGTGTGGCACTCAAGCAGAGAAATGACCTTATACCCAATTTGGTGGCATCTCTTAAAGCGTATATGGGACACGAAAATGAAATCCTTACCCGCATAGCCGAACTAAGGTCTCGAGCAGACGGAGCCCCCGAAGCAGAACAAATCAAGGACGGGACAGAAATCTCCGCTCTTCTCAAACAAGTTAAGGCTGTTGTTGAGAGTAATCCGGATCTCAAAGCCAATGAGCAGTTTGTCTATCTCCAATATCAGATAACGGATATGGAGAACGAATTGCAGGCTATACGCCGAACTTATAACGCAACCGTAACGGATTACAACAATGCCGTAGAAATGTTCCCGTCTTCATACATCGCTTCAAGAAAACATCTTGAGAAAGAAGCATTGATACGAATTCCTGAAAGTGAGTTGGGTGACATTCATATCAAGGAGATTTTCGGATAATTGATGAAAGAAGACCACTTGATTGACTTCAAGATTGTCGCTCAACAAATGAGAGGGCAACTAACCCACATAGCTATGTGGCGTAAGATTGTTAGGCTTCTCATTTATTCCGTTTACCCTTTGGCTCTGCTTTGGCTTGCATTCACTATATTCGGAAGGCATATCGTTGATGCGGGCAATTATGAAACCTCACAAATAACGGCAACGTATGTCGTCATATTCTTTGTCGCCTTTGTGGTCCTCAATACGCTGTTCTCTTTATGCCTAAATGTACTGAAGCAGAAAGAGGAAAAAGTAATGGGGCAAGTTATCAACCAGCTATTTCCGGATGCAAATTATTCTCCGACAAAAGAAGTAAAGGTGTCCGATATTCGGGCAAGCAGACTATTCGGAACCCCAAATAGGTCGGAGGGTGCTCTGCAAGTGGCAAGTTACGGTGCATTGAGTTTCCCAACTCAGCATCAAGCATTGACAATAGCCGATATAGGGGTAACCGCAACAAATGAACAGAATACTAAACCATGGAGATCCTTTAAGCTCCTCTGTCGGGCGATTTTCAGTCCGATGTGGGGCGCACAAGTAGAGAGCACGATGTTCAGCTTTAGGGGAATGTTTGGTTACTGCCGTCTTCCAAGAACTTGTAGGGGATTTGTTATGCTGCTTCCCGACCATTTGGAGGATAAGTTGGGCTACTTCGCTCTGACGATACAGAAACTGAGGGAGAGACATAAAGCAAAGTTTGTTTATTTGGAAGACCCCGAGTTTGAACGTCTCTTTACCGTATATGCCGATGACGAGGTAGAAGCCCGTATGATTTTGACCCCGGCAATGATGAAGAAACTTACCGCTCTTCGTTGTTCCTTTACCCATGACTTGATGCTCTCCTTTAGCGGAGATACATTTTATTATGCCTCCAATATGCCAAAAGGATTTCTTCGCCTTAGCGGGAAAACATCTGTAAACGAAGACCTATTGCTTGAAATCTACCAAGAGATCGGGTTCTGTCTTTCTGTAGAAGAGATGATGGGCGAGCATGTGGATAAGCAGGAAATATGATATAATAGACTTATGTTTTACTTCAAAATAATACTTGTATGATCTGGAAAATCATCGTGGCAATAGTCGCTGTCTTGATTATTGCTTTTATCGTGCTTGAAATCGTGTCTCGGCTCTTTGCTAAGAAAAACCTGAAAGCCTTTTTGGCTTCTCATCCTCAAACACCGCTCACCGAGGAAAAGAAAAGGTTACTGGTATTTGGAGCCATCTTGTCTTGTTATCGCAGTGAGGACATCCTTAGTATTATCACCGATGATAATATGAATGTATACAAGACAGGGCTTCAAGAACAATGGAGCATTAATGGTCGGGAAGATGCTCTAGAGACGCTAAACGCTCTCCTTAATTTAGAGCAGAGTACGGAAGTGGACGAAGTCCTTGCTCAAAGAGGTTCTTCCGAGGAACTTATTGAGCTGCAGACTTTGATAGCAGACGGGCTAAAAACGGATTTGGCTCAAGTCCGGACCACAACCTCCACGTATGCTTGGGACGTATGCCGACTGGTGAGCTTGGCAAAATGGTGTTATTGGTTGCAATACATCAGTGAAGCGGAAATGTGGAAGTACCTCAATGAAGGAGCGGTGAAAGCATCGTCATTAGGCAAAGACTGGAACGACTATACGGTCTCGTTCTTAATGGGCCGAGCCATTCAAGGATTTGATACAGAGGATATCATAGACGATTGTAAGGCTCTATATCATAGAGAGTCTGACACGGATGTGTATTCCAAATACAGCTTTAAATAACTTTTCAAAGCAGACCGAGACCTCTGTGCAAAGGTCTCCCAATGATGGTATAGTCAATGGTCCTTTACAAAAAGGATCATTGACTATATTATTATCTATGTCTATCTTTCTTGCCTAGGTTCAACTTCGAAGTGCAACACTAGAGGAAAAAGTTTGGCGAGAGTCCCCCGCCCCCATCCCCCCTTTGGGGGTGGAGGGGGACTCTCGCGTCGACCAGACTCACCTCTTCGATCCCCCAAAATGAAAAGAGGAGACCGAAGTCTCCTCAAAATGAGTTACTTTTACATTGTCCCAAATATTTCTATTTATGTATAAGCAACTCACTTCATCACAAAGGTACGTAATTAAGAATGGACTTAAGGAGAACGTGCCACTCCGTATGATTGCACGTCTGATCGGAGTTAGTCCTTCTACCGTCAGCCGAGAGATAAAGAGAAACTCCTCGAAAACAGGAGTATACATCCCTGCCCTAGCCAATGAGATGGCTCGGGAAAACAGGGCTCGATCAGCTCGAAACAGGCGGACAAAAAAGAGGTATCGCTATAAGGTGCTTACCTTACTAACCAAGTACCAATGGTCTCCAGAGCAGATATCCGGTACTCTTCGGAAGGAAGGGATCAGCATCTCTCACGAAACTATCTACCAATGGATTAGGAAGGATAAGGCTAGAGGCGGCTCCCTTTACCTTAACTGTCGTCATAAGCTCAAACATCGGAGTAGAGGTCTTTACAAGAAATCCTCTGCCGCTCATATCCCTAACAGAGTCTCTATCCATCAGAGACCTACGGAGGTCGATGGAAAGAGATTTGGGGACATTGAGATGGATACCATTGTTGCCAAAGGACAGAAGTCTGCCATCCTTACCCTTGTCGAGAAATCTACCAACTTGTGTTTCATCAAGAAAATTGATGGAGGTTTTAATCCAGCGGCAGCTGCTAAAGCAGCTATCTTGCTGTTGCTCCCCTATAAGGATAAACTCAAGACTATTACTACCGACAACGGGTTTGAATTTAGAGATCACGACACAATTACTCGTGTGCTCGGTATTCCGGTCTTCTTTGCCGACCCCTACGCTTCTTGCCAAAAGGGGGCCATCGAGAATACCAACAAACTCATCAGACAATACATCCCTAAAAAATCTGATCTCTCTGACTTCGACGACGATCGACTATTTGAAATCCAGACTTTACTCAACAACAGACCCAGGAAGAAACATGAGTACATTTCCCCTTTCAAACTTTTCGCCCCATTCTTCCTCCCTGTTGCACTTCGTCCTTGAATCTACGTCTCGCAATCGCTCGGTATCTCTTTCGAAATAAATCGAGTACATTTGCGTTATCAGGACAAAGCAACATCTTCCGCAAGCGAAATCCTCCGACTTCGGAAGAGAAAACAAAGGAGGAAGAAGACTCAATATGAAACAACGAAAACTAAAGTATATCATCCTTTTTTATGTGTTTGTATGTATTCCTTTACATGGGCAAGAGAATTATTCCAAACTAACGGAAGAGGCTTTGGAAGCTATGTGGCAGGCGAAAGATGCCGTAGGCTACAAAGAATCTCTTGATATGTACGAGCATGCCTTTTTTCTTTTTCCTGACAGTATAGATGAAGTTGGATTGTACAAGGCTTCAGTTCTTTCATCCGACCTAAAAGAGTATGACAAGGCTTTCAAGTATCTAACTCTTTTATTTGAGCTAAAGCCTACTCTTCCTTTGGAACCGAATTGGAGTTATATCCTTGGAGATGCGTCTGAAAATGAGTATAAGAATTTGCTCTCAGATGTAAGGTGGAATGATTTGAGACAAAAAGCCCTGGAAGCCAAACAAACATTTTATAAAGAACTGAGCGTAAATGAAGAGGAATTTTATGCTTCCAATAATGTTCCGCCACAAAAAGGGAAAGATGGGAAAACTCTATATGAAGAAATCAGAAAGAAAGACGGATATTTACCCAAGAAAAGCCAGAATTACTCTATTTCATTTGCAATAAATGATTCGGTCAAAACTTCATTTTTTGTACATCTTCCCCCAAAATACAACCCTAACAAGAGCTATCCTCTGCTATTCTTTTTACATGGAGCAGTTAGATATAATCGGTTGTCTGATTATCAACTTGCTTCTTGGGTGCTGTATGATTGGAATAGATATTACACGAAGTACGCTGAAAGGAATGATGTAATATTGGTCTTTCCAAAAGGTAGTAGAGACTTCAATTGGATGACTCCCGATAACGGCTTCTTTATAATTCCTAAGATAGTTACACTGGTCAAAAAGGCACTCAATGTAGATGATGATAAAGTGTTTATTTCAGGACATTCTAATGGGGCAACAGGTTCTTTCTCGTATTTAATGAAACAGCCAACTTTATTTGCAGGGTTCTACGGCTTCAATACTTATCCTAAAGTCTTTACAGGAGGAACTTTTGTAGAGAATATTAAAAATCGTTCATTTATCAATATCTCAACAGATGAGGATTACTACTATCCACCTAATGCAAATGACGATTTCACTCAACTGATGAATAGTATCAATGCCGATTACAAAGAATATCGCTACAATGGGTTTCCACACCAATTTCCTCAATTCGATGAATCAGAGTCTGCCTATGAAATTATATTTGCGGACCTTCTTGAGCGACAAAGAAATCCTTTTCCCAAAGAAATATCTTGGGAGTTTGACGATGAATGTTACGGAGAGATTGATTGGCTTTCAAATATTAAGCTCGATACGTTAGCAGTGAAAAAAGACTGGCATATAGTAAAGAACTTCAAAATCAATCATTGGTTAGGATATAACGAAAAGGATAGTCTTGTTGTTAGAGATGTGAATAAAATGGCTTTTGATTTCCCTCGTAAATCAGGCAAGATAATAGCAAAGTATAATGATAATGTCTTCAGAATAGAAACCTCTTGTATAAAATCTTTCTCGGTGAACATATCTCCAGAAATGATAGATACAGAAAAGAATGTACGGATATATCTAAATGGGAAATTGTGTTTTAATAAGCGGATTGAATATGACACGGATTTTATGTTGCAGAGATTCAATACAAGCCAAGATAGAATTCAAGTTTGGATAAATCAAATTCACATACAATAAACCTAAAAAGAACTTATTTCACAAAAATGGAGTAAGTTCTTTTTGTTTAGCCTTATCCTTTCTATTATCGTATCAACCTGTCCATGTCCTTTGCAATCTTTTGGTCGGTGATTTGGGCGTAGATTTGCGTGCTGGCAATAGACGAATGCCCCATCATCTTAGCAATGCTCTCGATAGGCACACCAGCCTCTAGCATAAGCCGACTGCGCCGATAGTAGCAAGCGTTCCAACTTGCCATTCGTTGCCACAGCTTCACGGCTCTTGCCGTTCAGCCTGCTCTCACGAGCATTCCACAACCTGGAGTCGCACGACAGCTTGCAACTGAATTGAGCTATCGTTCGCCCGTAAGTTATCCGCCCCATAATCAGAGCTTGCCCCGACCTGTCCAATCCACTCTTTTTGAGGTAGAGCAACACCTTCATTTTGTCTGTTTGCATACGCTTCTGTTTTTGCGGGCAAAGTTACCCGTTACCGAAGCGTTCTCAGCTATGCAAAGCGTTGTATATCAAAGCAACAGCACCAGAATTGCAGAGAGTTTACTTACCGAATACTCTTCCGTCAGTTACCTGCTCTTACCTCTTCGTTACCATTCGGAGAATGGGCTAACGATTTGGTAACGGAACTTCTGCTCAAATCCACGCTTTCTGCACTTTACCTCGCAGCGCAAATCACAGAGATATCGCGCAAATCCCTCTCATTTCCATCTACTTACCCTCAATTCTCTCCCTAATGCCCTTCCCCCTAATTGTTCCTCCGTCCCTCCGGGGAAATTCTTTTACCGGTAAAAGAAAACTCTAATACCGATATTAGTGAACTCTAATATCGGTATTAGTCGCGCCTAATATCGGTATTAGATTTCTGCCGTCCCCTTACCTATTTCTTGTTATCTTTGTCCCACACAAGAGACAACTCACTATAATGAAAAAGATAAGCCTCTATATAGCCCTCCTGGGCGGCATCCTCCTTGCCCTCCTGCTCTCCGGCTGCAAGCCGATGCACGACCCCGAGGAGAAGGAGACTGAGGGTCGACCGAGCGACTTGACGGTACAGGACTTTGACCGCCTTGTCGCCTACTATGACCTGATGCAGATCAAGCTCAGGGAGCCACGCCCCACGATCATAGAGGTCTACCGACCCGACTGCTCCGCCTGCCAGGGACTGATGCCCCATATGGAGCGATTTGCTGAGGAGTACCGCGGTCGGGTAGCTGTCAGATACCTCAACTCTCGACTCAACAAAAGCAAGGAGCTACACCAGATCATCAAGAAGCTCCGCATCCAGCAGGTGCCCACCCTCCTCTTTATCCACAGCGATGGCAGCTACGTCACCGCACGACCCATGATCGAGTGGACGATGGATGAGATCGATACACGCCTACGGGCCGAGGCCGATCGAATGATACAGAGCTACAAGTGATGACAGAGCACATCTACCTCATCGAGGAGGCTGATCCGGTCGTCTTCTTTGGCACCAATAGCAGCAACCTCACCCTCCTCAAGGATCTCTACCCTAAGCTGCGCATCATGGCGCGCGGGTCGGTGATCAAGGTGATGGGCGCCGAGGAGGAGACCGAGGAGATCCTCAAGGTGCTCCACCAGCTGGAGAAGTACGCTGCGCGATTTAACAGCCTCCCCGAGACCGCTGTCCTCGAGATCGTCAAGGGCCAGTCCCCCGATCGGCAGAGCGGCGACGGGGTGATCCTCTACGGCGCCTATGGCCAGCCGATCACCCCGCGCAGCGCTCACCAGCAGGAGATGGTACAACTGGTCGACCGACACGACCTCGTCTTCGCTACCGGTCCCGCCGGCACCGGCAAGACTTTCCTCGCCATAGCCATGGCGGTGAAGTTTCTTAGAGAAAAGAGAGCCCGCCGCATCATCCTCTCGCGTCCTGCCGTGGAGGCGGGCGAGCGACTCGGCTTCCTCCCCGGCGAGATGAAGGATAAGCTCGACCCCTACCTGCAGCCCCTCTACGATGCGCTGATGGAGCTGGTCCCGCCCACGAGGCTGCACGACTATATGGATACCGGGGTGATCCAGATCGCCCCGCTCGCCTATATGCGCGGCCGCACACTCAATGACGCCATCGTCGTCCTCGATGAGGCACAGAATACCACTACGCACCAGATGCGGATGTTCCTCACCCGGCTCGGTAGCGAGGCGAAGATGATCGTCACCGGCGATATGTCGCAGGTCGATCTCCCCCGTGGCGTCACCTCCGGTCTCCGAGAGGCTGACCGGCTGCTCCACTCGATAGAGGGCATCGGCTGGATAGACTTTGAGCGAAGCGACATCATGCGTCACGGGCTGGTGAAGAAGATCGTCGCCGTCTACGAGCGGGCGGACCGCAAGCGGGGAGCCGCGAGGGAGGAGAAGGAATAGAGACTCTTTTTACTACACACAAATACATAACGTTTCCATACAATCATGGCACAAGCACTTACCCATACCGACCTCAAGCTGCCGGGTACGACTCATGTCTTCCACGGCAAAGTCCGTGATGTATACACCCTCGACAACGGCCTCCTCGTGATGGTCGCCACCGACCGCATCTCCGCCTTTGACGTGATCCTCCCCAAGGGGATCCCCTTCAAGGGCGAGATCCTCAATCGCATCGCTGCTGCCAATCTCGATGCCACAGAGGACATTGTCCCCAACTGGAAGATCGCCACACCCGACCCCATGGTCACCATCGGTCACGTCTGCGAGCCGTATAAGCTCGAGGTGATCGTCCGTGCCATCCTCACCGGTAGCGCATGGCGCGCCTACAAGGCCGGCGAGCGCAACCTCTGCGGCGTGATCCTGCCTGAGGGGATGAAGGAAAATCAGTACTTCGATCACCCGATCCTCACCCCCACCACCAAGGCCGACTCCGGGCACGACATGAATATCACCCCCGACGAGATCGTGAAGCAGGGGCTGATGACTGCCGAGGAGCTGAAGACCATCTCCGACATTGCGCTCCGCCTCTTTGAGCGCGGCAGCGAGCTGGCGAAGAAGAAAGGGCTCATCCTCGTCGACACGAAGTACGAATTTGGCAAGAAGGACGGCAAGATCTACCTCATCGACGAGATCCACACCCCCGACTCGAGCCGCTACTTCTACGCTGACACCTATCAGGAGCTCTTTGAGGCCGGGAAGCCTCAGCGCCAGCTCTCCAAGGAATTTGTCCGCCAGTGGCTCATCGACCACGGCTTCCAGGGAGAGAAGGGTCAGCAGGTGCCGGAGATGACCGACGCCTACTGCGACAGCGTCTCGGAGCGCTACATCGAGCTCTTCAATGACATCATGGACGAGCCCTTTGAGCGTCACGAGAGCGGCGACATCGAGAAGCGTATAGAGACCAACGTCACCGACTGGATCCGGCAGCATGGCAAGTGAGCCGAGACGCGAGAGTCCCGCTTTCTCCACCCAGGTGCGGCAGATGTTTGACCACATTGCGCCGCAGTACGACCTGCTGAATAAGCTCAACTCGCTCGGCCTCGACCGCCACTGGCGCCATGTGCTGGTGCAGTCTGTCTCCGGCAGTCGCCCGAGGCAGATCCTCGATGTGGCGACCGGCACGGGTGACGTGGCGATTGCGCTGGCGCGTGCCTGCCCCGAGGCGCAGGTCACCGGTATGGATCTCTCTCGGGAGATGATGGCTGTCGGAGTACGCAAGGTGGAGGCTGCCGGTCTCGCTGATCGGATCGGATTTGGGGTCGGTGATGCGCTCGACATAGACCTGCCTGACGAGGCTGTCGATGCGGTCACGTGCGCCTTTGGCGTCCGCAACTTCGCCTCCATAGAGCAGGGGTACCGGGAGTTTGCCCGCGTGCTGCGCCCAGGTGGCATCGTTGCTGTGCTCGAGCTGACTGAGCCGGAGAGTGGACTCCTCCACACCGGCTACCGGCTCTACACCCGGCTCTACCTCCGGCGGATGGCGCAGCGCTACTCCGAGGATCCCGAGGCATACGACTACCTTCTCCAGTCCATCGCCCGCGTCCCCGCGAGAGGGCGGATGACTGCCCTCATGGAGCAGGCCGGACTGGAGCAGTGTCGCTACCGCATCTTTTTCCCCGGCGTCTGCGGTCTATACCTCGCCCGCAAGCGGGGCGCCCGCTGATCCCTTTTTATATACAAAGAGCGGCTCCACCGGGATCTCATAGGAGATGCCGGTGGAGCCGCTCTGTAGAGGGTGGCTGTGGCGTCAGTGCGTCACTTGCGCACGTAGTGCTGCATCGGCTCGTCGGGCAGGATCATCGAGAGCTCGATGAAGCCGGCGTACTCGCCGTCCTGGTACCAGGGGATCTGGTAGATGAGCTTTTTCTTCCCCTTCTTGTCTATCGTATAGACGTGCTTGAGCTCCTCGGTCATCATCTTCCGGAGGAGTGAGCGGGCAGGCTCGGGGTGGCAGTCGAGGACGTTGAAGCCGATGAGGTCGCGCCCGTCGGGGCAATTGACCTGGCGCGACTGCTGATTCATCTCGATGATCTTCCCCTCCTTGTCGCAAATGGTGACGGATATATCCGCCTCGTCAAAGTACTTAAGCATAATAGTGGTGACTAAGTGTTGTGTCGCAAAGGTACCCACACTTGGAGATAAAATCGCTACTTTTGCCCCATAACGAATGATCCTTATGACAGCACATAGAGACAAAGAGAGAGAAGAGGAGGGGCTGCAACTGCTCCGCCCGCACGATACGCACTATCCGGAGGACTACGATCCGTCGGTGCTGGAGACGTTTGTCAATAAGCACCCGGACAACGACTACTGGGTCCGCTTCAATTGCCCTGAGTTTACCAGCCTCTGCCCGATCACGGGGCAGCCGGACTTTGCCGAGATCCGGATCAGTTACATCCCCGACGTGCGGATGGTGGAGAGCAAGGCGCTGAAGATCTACCTCTTCTCCTTCCGCAACCACGGCGCTTTCCACGAGGACTGCGTCAATATCATCATGAAGGACCTTATCCGCGTGATGGACCCGAAGTACATCGAGGTGACGGGGCTCTTCACGCCCCGAGGCGGGATCAGCATCTATCCCTTCGCCAATTACGGCCGCCCAGGCACCCGCTACGAGCAGCTGGCGGAGCGCCGTCTCGAGGCACACGAGTAAGCTTTTTTACTCTGAGACCAGCTCGGCGGCACGGAGCTTGGCGGAGCGGACGCGGGGATTGCGCTCTATCTCCTCGTCCGAGGGGATGACGGGCTTGCTTGAGAGCGGTCGGAGTGGCGCCCTGAGGTTGCCGTAGAGGTCTGTCTCTCGGTTGCCCTCCACGTTGCCGTAACGGAAGAAATTCTTCACCGGGCGATCCTCGAGCGAGTGATAGGTGAGGAAGACCGCCCGCCCGCCGGGAGCGAGCAGGGTGGGGAGCGACTCTAAGAGCGCATAGAGGGCGCCCATCTCGTCATTCACGGCGATGCGCAGTGCCTGGAAGACCTGCGAGAGCACCTTATTCCGGAGCTTCTTATCCCTCTCCGGTGCGATCGGGCTCAGCGCATCGATCAGCCCCTTCATCGTCTCCAGCTCGCCCCGCTCGGAGGCCTGCTTGATCAGCGTGGCAGCGCGACGAGACTGCTGTACCTCGCCGTAGGTGTGCAGTAGCGTGGCGAGCTCGGTCCACTCCAGCCGGTCGATCAGCTGGCGGGCGGTCTCACCGGCGGACTGATTCATCCGCATATCTATCGGTGCATCGTCGTAGCGGAAGGAGAAGCCTCGCCCCTCCTCGTCAAAGTCGTGCGACGAGACTCCGAGGTCGGCGAGCAGACCATCGATGCGGGGCACGCCGAAGTAGGTGAGGAAGCGGGGTAGGTAGCGGAAGTCGGTCCGGACAAAGGTGAAGCGCTCATCGCTGATGTCGCACCGGTCGCGCGCATCGAGGTCGCGGTCAAGACCGAAGAGGTGTCCCTCGGGTCCCAGCCGGCTCAGGATCTCCCGCGAGTGCCCGCCGCCGCCAAAGGTGGCATCGACGTAGATCCCATCAGGGTCGGTGATCAGGCTGTCGACGGTCTCCCGCAGCAGTGCCGGCACATGATAGACCCCTGCTGTCGTGGGGCTGCTGCTCCTCTCCTCACTCATGGGTCACTCCAGCACCTCCAGCTTGGTCATAAAGGGGAGCACCCTCCGCGGATAGGTCTGCATCAGTCGGTGCAGCTCGCGATCCTCCGTGAGCCTCAGCTCCTCCAGTAGCTCCCGCCGGTCGCCCTCGAGCTGAAGGGCATAGCCTCCCTCATCGGGCAGGCGGAGGAGCCGGACCGCCGTCACTCCCTCGTAGTCCCGCCAGGCGGGCAGTAGCCGCTCTCGGAGGTAAAAGAGGACCTCCTCCAGCAGCTCCGGCTCGCAGGTGAGCGTCACATTATAGATGTAGCGGCTCATTTCCCCTCGGTGGTGCAGCTCTCGTCCAGGTCCTCCTGTGTCGTGACGACGACGGGATTGCGACCATCCTTATTCATACTGAGGAGCCTATCGGAGCGCTCTCTCTCGAAGCGCTCCTGCGCCTTTTTCTGAGCCTTCTCCTCCTTCTTCGTCAGCTTCTCCTCGTTGATGGCATAGAGCGGTATCGGCTCGCCGACCACGTATTTCATATAGAAGTAGTAGATCACCATCGTGAAGGGGAGGGCGAAGAAGATACCGATCGCCCCGAGGAGGAATCCCCAGACGGCCAGCGAGAGGATGATGATCGAGGCGCGCATGCCGAGGCTCTTCTGCATGATCAGGGGTCGGAGCACGAAGTCCTGCAGCACCTCCGAGATCATCATGATGGCGACAGCGATCAGCAGCACGACCCAGAAATTCTGCCCCGTGGCTACGGACTGTAGAGCACAGCAGAGCACCAGCGGCGGGTAGCCGACGATCTGGAGATAGGGGACAAAGTTGAGGATCCCGATAAGCAGTCCGAGGGTGATCCCCATCGGCATCCCCATAAGTCCAAAGCCGATGGCGAGATAGACGGCGATGATCAGCGCGATCAGACCCTGACCACGTATGTAGCTATTGACATAGACATTGATCACCTCACCGGCCTCCATGGCGTAGTGGCGGATCTTGTGGGGGAATAGGTGGTAGAGCCCGTGGATCAGCACCTCATAGTCGAGGAGGATGAAGAAGAGGTACATCACGAAGAGGAAGACCACGGTAAAACCGCTCACTATCCCCATAGCGCTCGAGAGCATATCCCAGCCCGTCGAGGCGGCCTGCATCAGGTAACCGAGGATCTCCTTGATCTCAAAGTGCTGGAGCCACATATCGAGGTTTAGGGCATTGGCGACATCGGCGCGGTACTGCTCCGGCACTATCGCCAGCAGTACCTCCGCATCGGTGTAGCGCGAGATCAGGCTCCATCCCTTGCTCACCTCGTTGATCACCGAGGGGATGACAAAGGCGAGGAAACCCCCGACGATAAGCAAGAAGAGCAGTACCACCAGCGTCACTGACCAGCCCCGCTGCCTTATGTGCCACTTCCGCTCGAAGTAGTGTACCAGTGGCATCAGTACCGCTGCGGTGATCCAGGCGAGGACAAAGGGCCAAAGGATCACCTCGAGTGAGCCGACGAGATAGATCGCGAGCGCCGCCACTGCGATCGCAAAGAGGCATCGGACAGTCCGATCTAGAGTAAATTCTTTTCTGAAAAAGTTTGTCAGCATAAACGAGTCGCGAGGTTTCCTCGCTCGGAGGAAGGGAAATTTTGTTTATCTTTATACCTATATGAATGACCTCTATGCAGGAGGTCCCCCATAAGTGGATGCGGATGTCGTGTGGCATCCACGCCACAAAGATACCATTTTCTATGAGACGCTTATCTCTCTACTTCCTCTCCCTCACCCTCCTATCCACCCTTGGGGCGCAGTCCGTCCGGGTGCCTGCCGTCATCCCTGAGCTGCTCGATGACACTGCCTGGGGCCTCAGCGTCCGCGACGTCTCCACAGGGCTGCAGGTGGTCGACCTGCAGGCAAGTCACCTCCTCACCCCCGCCAGCACGATGAAGATCATCTCCACCGCTGCCGCCTACCGGATCCTCGGGCCTGACTACCGCATTCCGACCGAGGTGATGATCACCGGACCCGTGCGGGATGGTGTGCTGGAGGGCGACCTCTGCCTCGTGGGGCACGGTGACCCGACGATCGAGTCCGGTCACCTGCCCAAGGAGGAGCGCTGGGCACTCTACGACGAGATCACCGCTGCCCTCCGCGAGCGTGGCGTCAGCCGGGTCACCGGCTCTGTGCTAGCGCTCTCCGACCGGCGGGACTTCCAGGCGGTCAACCCCTACTGGTCCGCTGTCGACATGGGCAACTACTACGGTGCGGGCCACTTCATGCTCAATGTGCTGGACAATACCTACTACCTCAGCTTCCGAAACTACGGTCGGGACTTCAGCGTCTCTCCCGAGGTGCCGGGGCTTAGGCTCGTGGGACTCTACGCCCGCACCTCGCGCGTCACCTCCGACTCGCTCTACGTCTCCTCCTTCCCCCTCTCCGACGGCTCCCTCGCCATCACCGGTGCCTACCCCTCACGAGCCAAGAGCCTCGGCATCCGTGGGGCGGTTCCTGATCCGCCCCTCCTCCTTGCCAAGCGCGTCCGTGACCGGTTGCGGCGTGACGGCATCACCGTCGATGGCGATTACCGCACCGTGGCACAGCTCCCCCGTGGAAGTGCCCGACTGATGACGCACTACTCACCACAGCTGAGCGAGATCATCAGGCTGACCAACCACCTCTCCATCAATATGTATGCTGAGGGGTGCCTCCGGCTGATTGCCGACAGGATCCCGGCCCTCCCCGGGGAGACCGTGACGGAGACAGCCATCCGCGCAGTGAGGGACCACTGGGCCTCGCAGGGCATCCCCGGTGCCCTCCTCGAGATGTACGATGGCAGCGGACTCACCAGAGCCAATAAGGTGGCCCCCGCCTATATGACTGATCTGCTCACGAGGGTGTGGCGCGAGACGGATGGCGCCGGCTTCCCCCAGCTACTCCCCACTATCGGTCAGGAGGGTACCCTCAGGCTGCTTCTTGCCGGCACCCGGCTCGAGGGGGCGGGGCGGATGAAGAGCGGCAGCATCCACGGAGTCACCTGCTACGCCGGATACATCACCCACGGAGGCAGGACCTATGCCGTCTCTGTGATGGTCAATAACCACACCCTCCGACACAGCGAGGTGCGAAGAGCCATCGGAGATCTCCTCCTCGCCACCTTTGTCCTCTGAGGAGGGGGAAAAAGGTCACAAAAGGGAGCAGACACCCCTAGCCTGACCTGTCGTCTCTCCGAGGGTGCGCTGGCAATAATGTGTACCTTTGTGAGGAAGTAAAAGAAGATCTATGCAGGCAGACTCAGAGACACTACTCCGGAGAGAGATCCCCGACACCTCACTGAGGAGACTCCTCCGGCTCTCCGGGCCGGTGGTCATCTCACTGATGGCGCAAAACCTCATCGGCGTCATCGACACCGCATTCCTCGGGCGTCTCGGGGTGACAGAGCTGGGTGGTGCCTCGATTGCTGCGCTGGTCTACTTCAGCATCTTTACCATTGGCTTCGGTCTCGCCTCCGGCACGCAGATCATCATCAGCCATAAGTATGGCGCCGGCCAGTACCGCTCCATCGGTAACGTCCTCGGCAATAGCATCATGATGCTCCTCGGGGCGGCGATCCTCGCGATCGTGCTCGCAATGCCGATAGGGCGATGGGCTTTCGGCACGCTGCTCACGAGCAAGGCGGTGGGAGCGGCGGCGATGGAGTACTGGGACTACCGGATGCTCGGCTTCATCTTTATCTTTATCTCCTCCTCGATGCGCTCCTTCTTCGTCGGGATAGGGGAGACGAAGGTGCTGACCTACAACTCCCTCGTGATGTCGGTCGTGAATATCGTCCTCGACTGGGCGCTGATCTTCGGTAACCTCGGGCTCCCAGCGCTGGGCGTCAAGGGCGCCGCCATCGCCAGTGTCTGCGCCGAGGGCGCCTCCCTCATCTTTTACCTCCTCTATATCCGCACCCGTGTGGACCTCAAGAAGTATGGTATGGATATGCGGGATATGCTGCGCTGGGATGGCTCAGTGGCGCGCTCGCTGCTCCATATCTCCTACTTCCTGATGCTGCAGGCGCTGATGTCGCAGAGCGTCTGGACGCTCTTCTTCTTTATGCTCGAGAGCCTCGGGGAGATGTCCCTCGGTGTCGCCTCGATCTCGCGAAGCGTCTACAATGTCCTCTTCATCCCGATCATCTCCTACGGCACTGCGGTACGGACCACCACGGGGCAGCTGATGGGTGCCGATGCTGCGGACGAGATCGCGCCCTATCTGCACCGGGCGAGCCGTCTCTCCCTCGGCACAGCGGCGGTACTGGCGACACTGGTCTCACTCTTTGCCTCCTCCGTCCTCCGTGTCTTCACCGACGACCCGGCGCTGATCACGGCGGCCGTGCCATCGATGCGCGTACTCTGCCTCTCCTTTGTCATAGCAAGTGTGGGGAATATGTACTTCCACGCCGTCGGCGGGGTGGGGTCGACGCAGAAGGTCTTCCGCATCGAGCTAACCGGAAATATCTTTTACCTCCTCTATGCCGTGGCGATGGTCTACCTGCTCCGCGCACCCATCGCCGTCTGCTTTACGGTGGAGGCGATCTACTTCGGCATCATCGCCGTCCGCAGCTACCTCTTTATGCGCTCGGGGAAGTGGCGCGGGGTGCATCTCGTGTGAGGGCGGAGATAAATGGGTAAATTTGCATAACAACTAATCAGACAATACAACATAGATCTATGAGACGATTACTACTGATCAGCAACTCAGCCTCTCCCGGCGAGAGCTACTTGGAGAAAGCCGGCCCCGATCTCAATGACTTCCTCACCGAGGCCGATCGTGAGGAGGTGATCCTCGTGCCCTACGCCGCCATCACCTACTCCTACGATGAGTATGTCAGCAAGGTCAATAAAGCACTCGAGCCCTTCGGGATCAAGGTCCACGGGCTGCACACCTACGATGACCCGGTAGCAGCGATAAAGAAGGCGACCGCCATCCTCGTCGGCGGTGGAAATACCTGGGTGCTGACCGCCACGATGCAGCGCCTCGGGCTGATGGAGCCGATCCGCGAAGCCGTCAGCCTTGGGATCCCTTACTCCGGCTGGAGTGCAGGGTCCAATGTCGCCTGCCCCACACTGATGACGACCAATGACATGCCTATCGCTGAGCCGGAGAGCTTCCGCACACTCGGGCTGATCCCCTTCCAGATCAATCCTCACTACCTCGACAAGGCCCCAGAGGGACACGGAGGCGAGACGAGGGACTTCCGCATCGTAGAGTTTATCACGCAAAATCCGGACATCTTCGTCGCTGGACTGCGTGAGGGTAGCCGCTTCCTCATCCAGGGCGATGAGATCGAGGTGCATGGGGAAAATAACGTCCGCATCTACCACGGCGGTGAGGAGACTCAGGAGATGATGCCTACGGGCGACTTCTCCTTCCTCCTCCAGGAGCCCTCTCGCGAGGAGGAGAAATGAGTGAGGGAGCGAGCCTACGACCTGAGGTGAGCCCCCGCGATACCACCTGCCAGTACGATGCGGTGCTGAAGGAGTGCCGTGGGCTCTTCCTCCGGAAGTTTGACGACTACGGCGCCTCGTGGCGGGTCATGCGTCCGTCGGCGGTCACCGACCAGATCCTGATCAAGGCACAGCGCATCCGCTCCATACAGGAGCTGGGTGTCCAGCGTGTCGAGGACGGGATCAGGGGCGAGTTTGTCGGGATCTTCAATTACTCCCTCATGGGGATGGTGCAGCTGGAGCACGGCTATGCCGATGACAGCCGGGTCGATCCCCAGCTGCTCCTCAGCTGGTACGATAGCTACGCCAAGCGCGCCAAGGATCTGATGCTGGATAAGAATCACGACTACGGTGAGGCGTGGCGCTCTATGCGTATCTCCTCGATCACCGACATCATCCTCCAGAAGATCTTCCGCACTAAGCAGATAGAGGACCACCGTGGCGAGGTGAGCGTGAGTGAGGGCATCGATGCCAATTACCTCGATATGTGCAATTACGCCGCCTTCGCCATCATCCGCATCGACGAGGGGACCGACCCGATGTACTAATAGCCCACCAGCCATGCGTCACCGCTACTCCGACCACCGCCCTGCCACCTCCCCGGGACTGACCCTCATCGTCCGTCTCGTACAGGTCTTAGTGGGGCTCTTCTTTATCTTCTCCGGCTGCACCAAGGGGATCGACCCCATGGGTACCGGGCTCAAGATCATGGAGTACCTCGGTCTCGCGGGACAGTCCATCGACCTGTCGCTGGCTACCTACCTCGCTGTGGGGCTCAATGTCCTCGAGGCGCTCCTCGGCACCCTCCTCCTACTCGGCATAGGTCGCCTGTGGGTCTCCATCGCGACGCTCGTGCTGATGGTGCCGATGACCTGCCTGACGCTCTACATCTACATCGCCAATCCGGTCGCCGACTGCGGCTGCTTCGGCGATGCTCTCAAGATCAGCAATGGGGCCACCTTCTGGAAAAACGTGGTCCTGCTGCTCCTCCTCACCCTCCTGGTCCGCCACCGAGATGCCCTCTACGCCCTCCGGAGCCTGAGAGCTCAGGTGATCACGGGAGCGACGATGGCGCTGGTGCTCCTCTCCTTCAATATCTATCCCCTCCTCTACCTGCCGACGATCGACTTCCGTCCCTATAAGGTCGGCACACCGATCAGCCACTTCTACGACCGACCGGCAGACGACGGGATGCGCTACATCTACGAGCGAGCCGGGGAGGAGCGCACACTCACGACTGATGAGCTGGCGACCATCGACTCCACCTGGACCTATGTCCGGTATGAGGAGCTCACCGCCAAGCCCGCCCACGAGCGGGAGAGTGAGGCAGACCTGATCCTGCTGGACGCACAGGGTGAGGAAGTGGGGCACCACCTCGCAGCCACCGACGCCCAGGCACTCCTCTACATCACCTACGACATCGATCGGATGAGCGAGGAGCAGCTCCGCCTCGGGCTGGAGCTGCAGGAGCGTGCCCATCACCCGGTGACCCTCGTGATCACCACCCCGATCGACCGCCTGGAGAGCCACCCCCGGATCGACCTGATCCGCCGCTACGGGAGGGTCCTCTTTATGGACCTGAAGATGGCGCAGACCCTCATCCGGAGCAATCCAGGGCTGGTCGTGATCCACGATGGCATCCTCTCCGACAAGCTCTCCTACGTGAGTCTCCGCTTTGCCGTGCAGGACCGCCACTTCCTCGCCCACCTATTCAGACATCCGCAACTAACAAGTATACTAACAGAGTAAAGATTGATTATGAGAAAGAAAATTGCAGCTGCCAACTGGAAAATGAATACCACCGTCCCTGAGGGTATCGAGCTAGCGAAGTGTGTTCGTAAGGCTCTCGAGGGCGTGGACCGCAAGTGCGACATCGTCCTCGGCGTCCCCTTTACCCACCTCTGCGCTGTCGCTGAGGCGGTCAAGGGCACCGACATCATCGTGGCGGCAGAGAATTGCGCCACCGAGCCCAAGGGCGCCTACACCGGCGAGGTCTCCGCAGCCATGGTAGCCAGCACCGGAGCCAAGGCGGTCATCCTCGGCCACAGCGAGCGCCGCCAGTACTACAGCGAGGACTCCGAGACTCTGGTCGCCAAGGTGGCACAGGCACTTGACAACGGGCTGCAGGTGATCTTCTGCTGCGGTGAGGACCTCGAGGAGCGCAAGGACGGGCGGCAGTTTGACGTCGTCCGCAAGGAGCTCGAGGACGGGATCTTCAATCTCAGCGAGGACGAGTTCCGTAGCGTCGTCATTGCCTACGAGCCGATCTGGGCGATCGGCACCGGTGAGACTGCCACGAGCGAGCAGGCAGAGGAGATGCTCAAGTACATCCGCCAGACGATCGCCGACCGCTACGGTAAGGAAGTCGCTGAGGAGACCTCGATCCTCTACGGTGGCTCCTGCAATGGTAAGAATGCACCTGAGCTCTTCGCTAAGCCCAATGTCGATGGCGGACTGATCGGCGGCGCCTCCCTCTCGGCAGAGAAGTTCCTCCCGATCGTTGAGGCCTTCTGATACCACTTCATAGCTCACATACAGATGGGGCTGTCCCGAATGGCGGGGCAGCCCCTTTTTTTTGACCTATAAGTCGGACTTTAGTCCTATTGTTATTCTGTAGCAGGAAACCATCTTCGTGTGTTATTGGCAATCCTTACTAACATCAACATCACCGGAACCTCGACCAGCACGCCCACTACCGTAGCCAATGCAGCCCCGGATTGTAAGCCAAAAAGAGAAATAGCCACAGCAACCGACAACTCAAAGAAATTACTTGCTCCAATCATTCCGGCAGGTGCGGCAACTTCATGGGGTAGTTTCCACCATTTAGCCCAACCGTAAGCAACGAAGAAAATCAGAAACGTTTGCAACACAAGCGGAACTGCTATCAATAAGATATGCAGGGGATTGTTCAGTATCGTTTCTCCTTGGAATGAAAAGAGGATAATAAGCGTTAGTAGCAATCCGGCTACCGTGTAGTTATCAAATTTCCTGACAAATACGTTATTGAAATATTCCACACCTTTGCGGCGGATAACCGTTATTCGGGTAATGACCCCCGCTGTAAGTGGTATCACAACAAACAGCCCTACGGATAGCAACAGAGTGTCCCACGGGATAGATACGCCGCCAACTCCCAGCAAGAAAGCTACGATAGGGGCATACGCTACCAATATGATCAAATCGTTCACTGCCACTTGTACCAGTGTATAAGCGGCATCCCCTTTAGTAAGGTAACTCCACACGAACACCATAGCTGTACAAGGTGCAGCCCCCAATAATACCGCCCCGGCTAAATATTCTTCGGCTAATCCGGCAGGTATAAAGGCTTTGAAAACCACATAGAAGAATAAATAAGCTATTCCGAACATGGTAAATGGCTTTATCAGCCAATTTGTAACGCAAGTGACGATTATTCCTTTCGGACGCTTGCCGACATTCTTAACACTTTGGAAATCAACCTTGAGCATCATTGGATAAATCATTAACCAAATCAGGACTGCCACGGGTATAGAGACGTTGGCATATTCAAATTTGCTCAATGTTTGCGGAATTGCTGGAAGCCATTGTCCCACGGCAATTCCTATAATGATGCATAAGGCAACCCAGAGGGACAGGTATTTTTCGAAAAACCCAATTCCTTGTTTCTTTTCCATAACAACAACTATTTAGCTTAATTGTGGCTTCAATTCGTTCAGGTAGAAGTCATAGAAACGGGCTTTTATTTCATCCCGTACCCGATGAAACTCACTGTATATAAACTCCGGTGTCCCGGTTGCTTCCGAGGGATCGTCAAATCCTATGTGCAGTCTCTTTCCGACTTTACCAGAAAACACTGGGCAGCTTTCATTTGCCCCACCGCAGACCGTAATAACATAGTCCCACTCCTGCCTTATATACAGGTTTACACTTTTAGGGATATGGTGGGCTATGTCTATACCCATTTCATCCATAACCTTTACCGCCATCGGATTGACCTTTTCAGCAGGTTTTGTTCCTGCCGAAAAGACATCCAGCTTATTGTCAAATGATTGTAGAAATCCATGTGCCATTTGACTGCGGCAGCTATTCCCTGTACAAAGAATTAAAACCTTCATGTTATTAGTTATCTTTCCAAGCTATCAGGGCTGCATTTCCCTTGGACAATTCTTCTACTTTCTTGATCCAAACCAATTCATTTTGCGCCTTTGCCCGCAAGAAAGGATTTTCGGTGTCAGTTAGTGACAAGCAAGCATTCACTACCCACCATTTGTTATTAATCCCGGCACGCTGTAAATCCTTTTGCAAACGCTCGGCTTCAGATACGGGTGTTGCTTCGGGCAGGGTCACAATAACGATTTCTGTTTCCTGCGGGTTTCTCAAGCGTGGTAACAGCTTTCTCACGGAAGCGGGAGTGTCGCCCTGTGTACGCTGCACTTCTTTATGGTAACTTTCCGTCGCATCCAGCAATAACAATGTGTGTCCGGTAGGTGCGGTGTCAATTACTACGACTTCTTTTTCTGCCTTATCGACAATCTCAGCAAAAGCCCGGAATACTGCAATTTCCTGCGTGCACGGTGAACGTAAATCTTCCTCTATATATTCCATATCCTCGGCTGTCATTGTTTCCGCTGCTTTACTGCGAACCTCATTTTTATAGGCTTCCAACACGTCCGCTTCGTCAATCCGGCTTACCGTGATGCCAGCCTGGATAGCAAGGTTATAATCCAGATGGTTTGCCGGGTCAGTGGTGGTAAGATGCACCTTTGCGCCCAGTTTTGTTAACTTCAGGGCTATCTCAGTGGCTAAAGTGGTTTTTCCCACGCCACCTTTTCCCATAGTAAAAATAACCCTTTTCCCCGATTGATAGAGGTCGTTTACCAGTTCATCCATCCCCTTGGCATCGGTAATCCGCTGATAGTGCGCATCATTTGTCAAATCATCACTGTAAAGCATCCGGCGGATGTTCGCAATATTAGATAGATTGTATGACCGCAAAGGGACATAATAAGACGGATATTTCAGCAGTTCCGCAGGGGTCTGTTTCAGGGCATTTTGCTGCCTCTCATATATCTGTTTCGATACGTTATCGGCTCTATCTAACTGCAGCATAAGCCCGTTGATTACCAATAGCTGGTTTTTAATTCCCAGTAATTGCAATTCATGTGAAGAACGGGCGGCTTCTTTCAATGGAGCGATTTCAGGACGGCTAACCAATACCAAGCGGGTTGCGCTTGCATCCGAAAGTGTCTCAACTGCCTGCTTATAGATACCTTTCCGTTCTTCCAGACCGGATAATTGACCTAAGCAAGATGCACCGTGCGTACTCTCACTGATGAATGTACTCCACGCTGAAGGCAGTTGTAGCATTCGTAACGTGTGGCCCGTGGGGGCTGTATCAAAGATAATATGGTCGTATTCTTTTGCTTTATCGTTATCCGTGATAAAATCGGAAAACTGGTTGAAAGCCGCAATTTCTACTGTACAAGAGCCTGAAAGTTGCTCTTCCATATTTTGAACCACACTTTCGGGCAGTTGCCCCCGGAAAGGAGCAATAACGCTTTCCCTGTATTCGGTTGCGGCTTGTTCAGGGTCGAGATTAACGACCGTTAAGCCAGGTACTTCCTGAATATCCGTGCCGTGTCCGTTCAGTGTTTGATTAAACACATCTTGTAGGTTTGAAGCCGGGTCTGTACTGATAAGAAGGATTCTCTTCCCATTATCTGCCAAGCCGACCGCAGTAGCACAAGCAATCGAAGTCTTTCCAACACCGCCCTTCCCGGTGAAGAAAAGGTATTTCGTCAAACCTACATCTGACAAATTAAATGCTTTCATTTTTGTGTAATTAGCTGGTGAATGCTCATTTTACCGGCATAGAATCCAAATCAACACCCGTCCATTCACTCATTTGTTTGGTAGTAGGATAGGCTTTTGAAACAGCGATTTCGCCGTCCACTAAGGTAATAGGCAGTGCATCCGCCCCATGTTTTTGCAGATGCTCGCTCACTGCTTTATTGCTTACGTATACTTGCGGTTCGTCACGTAGATTGTGACGAGTAACGATGATACCCTGTTTCTTCAGTGTTTCGATAACAACCGAAATACGTATTAATTCAGGGTCAATGCTTGTTCCACAGAGACCAGTAGAGCAACACATTGCTGGGTCGAAGATTTCTATCTTCTTCATACTGTTTTTTTTATTTGGTTATCAATTCTTTCACCTCATCAAGGGATAACTTTTTCCCGGCTGATACGACTTTCTCGTCGATCACTAAAGCCGGAAGCCCTAGGATGTTATACTCCAAGATTTTCAATAAATCTTCCTCTTTGATAAGGGTTGCATCGCAACCTAATTCTGAAATAGCTTGTTTGGTTGTTTCGTACAAAGCTTTGCAGCTTGAGCACCCAGTCCCCAATACTTTAATTTCCATTGTCATTCTACTTTATAGTTGATGTAATAATCGCAGTTCGTAGAACTACGAACAATTATTCCAAAAAAAAGGTACTACTATTCACAGCACGATGTGTCCTTGCATTTACAGTCACCTAAAAAAGCAGCAAACAATTTTCGGGCAAGTTCCCAATTCTCCAGGTTTATACAATACCGGACTTTGGGCGTTTCTATTTCCCCCTGAATCAAGCCGGCTTCTTTCAGCTCTTTCAAATGCTGCGACACGGTTGCTTTAGCAATAGGTAGTTCATCGTGAATATCACCGAAGAAGCAACTATCTCGCTTTGCCAGGAAAGCAAGAATAGCCATCCGTGCCGGATGTCCCATTGCTTTGGCAAACCGTGCAATCTGTTCCTGCTCTGCTGTGTACTGTTTCTTTTTCACTCCAATTCTCCTTTCTTATTCGCAAAGTTACGAACAATATTTGAATAGCCAAATAATACGGCTTACCTCCATAGGGGTGACGCATTTGAGCTTTACAGCTATGCAGAGGAGATCTGAGGCGCGAGATTCCTCTCCTAATGCACACGCCTGCCGATCCCGCAGGGGCGAAGCCCCGGAGGGATCACCGGTCTTTAGCCCGGATGTCGAGGGGCGAAGCCCCGAAGACTCCGGGTAAGAAGAGCTCGGGAAAGATATACGACCCCGCCAGGGTGTCGCACTTACCCAGTCAGTCAATCAGTGCGACACCCTGGCGGGGTCGAGGATTGCTTCCGAGGCCGGGTCCACGGGTCTTCGGGGCTACGCCCCTTGACCCGTGGCTAAACACCGTGCACCCCTGCCGGGGTGCCTCGTTCCCCACCCTTTATAATGAGTCGATGGACTTCTTTGCGACTCAAATGCGTCACCCCTGCCTATCTCCATTCCGCAGGCAGAGTTTTACTGCCTTTGTCGGGTACTTAATGCTTGTCGTTTTATCCCCTTCTCTGCAGGGCTGTATCTAATACCGATATTAGTGATCTCTAATATCGGTATTAGTAAACGCTAATATCGGTATTAGAGAAAAGGCAATTCGGGGCGGGATAATAGGGTGGGGTGGTGTGCGCGGGTGGCGCTAGAACAGAGGGCATGGATCTTCAGGAGTACACGCCCGGAGGTCTCTGCTCTGCACGCTTTGACGCATCACCTTTTGTCTAACCCCTTAAAGTAGTATCTTTGTATAAAAGAAAGTACCTCGGTTATGTCTACGATCATCACACTCCTGATACTGGCTGTCGCTGTCGGGTTTCTCATCCGGCAGCTGATCCGCATGATCCACCGCAATGGCGGTCAGGCGCCTGATGCTGCGGTGACAGCTGACTGTGGGGGCGGATGTCTCGCCTGCACTACCGGCTGCACTACCCCCATCGACCCTAAGCTACAGGGCAAGCGACGACCGATGATCCTCTACTATGAGGATGAGGAGCTGGATCGCTTCCGCGGTCGTGCTGCCGGGCTCTACACCGAGATGGAGACGCAGGAGTTTCGCGATGTCCTCGAGACGCTCGAGGATGCTGATGTGGCGGGCTGGGTGACCAGCATCCATCGACGAGGGATCCACTTCCCCGAGGGTGTCGCTGACGAGGTGACGCACCGGCTTAGCTTAGTGCTCAATCAGTAACTGAGCCTGTGGACCACACCTCTCTACCGCTCCATCCGGCACGGGTGGTAGCTCTTCTCCTTACCCTCCTACTTCCCGCCTGCTCTCTGCTGCATCGTGTCGAGCGGCTCAATGCCACGACCTACCTCCGGCAGACGCTCGCGGATCTCTCTCAGGAGAGCCGGAGACCTCTGACGACCGACACCCCTCTACTCCTTTACCCCCTCCCCACCCTCCCTCTGGGCGAGGGCGAAAAGCTCTACGCCACCGCTCTTAAGCTCGGTGACCCTCACCTGCTGGAGCGGGTGGCCCTCGTGACCGGTCACCCAGAGCAGGCACTGTACTCCGAGGACCCACATAGGGCGATGATGGCGGCTGCCCTCGTGGGAGACACGGTGCGCCTGTGTCGGCTGATCGGGACCAACCCCGATGCAGCGATGGCATACTCGCTGGCTCACCTCCGGGGCGATACGGTCGCTGCAGAGAGACATCTCGCACTGGTGCTGGAGGGGAAAGGATACCCCGCTGAGACCAAGCGCCTCGCCGCCTGGGCTCTTGCCGCCTATCCCTCCCGGAGGGCGGAGGCGATCGACCGGCTGATCGCCATGCGAGAGCCGGGTCCGCTGAGGGAGTGGGCGGAGGTGCTGCGCAATGGGGACCTTACTACCGACTACTTTCGGCTCCATACCCCTATCATCCTCTCGACTCTCCCGCGAGGGTCTCTCATGGAGCGGATGCTGCTCGCGGACCTGCGAGAGAGACTCTGGTCCCTCAACCTCTGGCCCGAGGCACTCCAGGTGCAGAAGCGACTGGCAGACGATCGCCACACCGAGATACTGAGGTACGAGAGAGAGATAGCGCTCCTCGAGACCTACGAGCATCCCGCTCGGGAGCAGGCGGAGACGGGGGGTGCCACGGTCGAGGGGCAGAGCTTTGTAGAGCGCTTTGGTCCGGTACGTAATGTCAATAATTGGGTGATGAACTATGGTGGCTACAGCAGTATCACCGCCTCCCGTCGTCTCACACCCGACGAGTATCGTCGGCTCCACGCCCGGCTCACCGCCCTCCTCCGCCCCGAGGTGGGTAAATAAGAGTTGCATTAGGGGTGACGCACCTGAGTGGCACAGTAGCCTATCGTCTCATCGTGAAGAGTGGGTAACTAAGCACCCCGGCAGGGGTGCCATTATGCCACCTACATACCTGCGCCCCACGGTAACCCCAAGGATAAGAATCGCCCGATCACGAAGCCCCCCTTGCGGGTGCCCGTTTCTTAGCCACGAGGTCGAGGGGCGTTGCCCCGAAGACCCGTGGATCAGGCATCGATAACGATCCCGACCCCGCCAGGGTGTCGCACTGATTGCCTGACTGGTAAGTGCGACACCCTGGCGGGGTCGTAGGTTAATAAAAGGCATCCTTTCTCCGCGGTCTTCGGCACTTCGTGCCTCGACACGCGGACTAAAAAACGATGATCCCTACGGGGCTTAGCCCCTGCGGGATCGGCAGGCGGGAGCATCTCGGCAAGGGGGAAAATGGCCAAAAACCCAAAAATTGTAAGGTGGAGATGACACGTTGTAGAATCAATTCAAAAAACCTTTGTATATTTGCACTCAGAGGTACATGTTTTCCCTCAAAATTTTCGGGCTCTGCGGTCTTTTTGGTCGTAAAGGGCTCATATACAGATCCTCACGGATTTGACCTCGCAGACCATATTCCATTAAAACAAGGATTAAGACTTCCTCTAACGGTATAGAGGACATCTCTTTACCGTTCAGCCTCGCAGACCATATTCCATTAAAACAAGGATTAAGACACGAGAGAGAAACAGATTCGCCTATACTGTGGCTGACCGTCTCGCAGACCATATTCCATTAAAACAAGGATCAAGACGCCACCTGCTTGCGATGCAAAAATTGCCCTCGCAGCAGAGGCGATGCATTTGAGCGGTAGAGAAGCCACTCCATCCATTAATGAAGTGTGTGGAGCGAAGCGCCCCTGTAGGTCGCAGGGGGAGAGAATGTAGCCCAGCGACTCCCTGGCGGGGTCGAGGTGGTTGGGGGCTCAGCACATCGGTCACCGCTTGGCAATGAGCAAAAAAAGGAGGGCTGCACCCATAACAGGTGCAGCCCTCCTTGATTAGGGTCTGAGTGATTTACTCCTCAGCCGGGGTCTCAGCCGTTGCCTCAGGCTTGGTCTCAGGCTCCTCGGTCGGGGTCTCAGGCTTGCTGTCGTCGGACTGCTCGTCCTCAGGCTTCTTGGCCTCCTCCTTGATCTCGCCTACACGATCCTGGTACTGGGAGATCTTGGCCTTGACCTCATCGATCTGCTGCTGGACGTGCTTGACTATGGGGTTGCTGGGGTCTCCGGAGAAGAAGCTGAAGTTGGTCTCCAGCTGCAGCAGCTCGTCCTCCAGCTTGGAGATGCCGTGCTTCACATTCTTCTGCTCATCCTTGAGGTCGTCCTTGGAGAGCTTGGAGAGGTCTTTGTCGAGATTGACCTTGGAGAACTTTGGCTCCCTCTGGCGGTCGTCACGACGGTCACCGCGGCGGGAGTTTCCGCCCCCTCCTCGGCGATCCCTATTGCCTCCCTCGCGACGGTTGCCACGGCGTCCGCCCTGACCGCCTTGTCCGGTGAGGATGCGCATAGCGCCGAAGTAGCGATTGAGGACATCGTCCTTCTCGTCATTGGGGACCGGTCCGATGGTGCGCCACTCCTGCTCGAGCGCTTTCACCTCATCGGCTGTGGAGGGGTCGTTGCGGCGGTCGAGGAGTGCCTCGAGGCGGTCTACGACATCGTACTTGGCCTGGAGGTTTTCCTTACGGTCGGCATTGCGCTGCTTGTGCAGCTCTGCCTTGCGCTCAAAGAACTTGTCGCAGGCTGACCGGAAGCGCTTCCAGAGGCGCTGGGCCTCAGCCACCTGGGTGCCGAAGCGGGAGTTCTCCGTCCACTCTCTCTGCATCGCCTTGAGCTTATCGGTGGTGGCACTCCACTCCTCGCTGTCCTGCAGAGCCTCAGCCTCATCGACCAGCTCACGGAGTCGCTCAAGCTTGGGCGAGATCTCGGCGGAGAGGTCCTTGAGAAAGGCCTTGCGCCGCATAAAGAACTCGTCCCTCACTACATCGTACCTGCTGCGGAGATCGATGAAGAGATCCTTAGGCACCCGTCCGATGGACATCCACTGGCTGTGGATCTTGCGCAGCTCATTCTCGTAGCGGCGCCAGCCCTGACGGCTGTCGGGTAGGGTGACGAGCATCTTCTCGAGATTGTCGACCAGCTCCTTCTTTTTCTCATAATTGGCCTTCTCGTCCTCGTGGATGGCCTTGAAGTGGTCGTCGTGACGCTTGTAGATCACCTGCTGGGCGTCCTTGAAGTCCTTCCAGAGGCTGTCCTTAAACTCCGGTGCCACGGGACCTACCTCCTTCCACTCGTCGAGGAGACCCTTCATCTTGCGGAAGGCCTTGACGGCGTCCTTGTCGTCAGCGAGCGCCTTTGCCTTGGCGATGATCGCCTCCTTGGTGGCGCGGTTGTCGGCGTAGTCCTGGATGCGCTCTCCCTCGCCGACCTCCTTCTCCTCATAGAAGCGGTCCAGGAGAGCGGAGTACTCGTCCATCAGGGCGTTGCGGTCATTGTCGGGCACGCGACCCACCTCGCTCCAGGAGTGGCGGATGTTGAAAAACTCGTTGCGGAGGGTGATCGGATTCATCGTATTCGTCGGGCTGAGTAGGTCCCTCAGGCGCTCCACCAGCTGGCGCTTGGCGGCTAAGTTTGCCTCGCGCTCTGTCCGCTCCTGCTCGCGCTGATCGCTGCGGAGCTTCTGCACGCGGGTCTTGAGATTGATGAAGCGAACTACCGACTCGTCCTCGGGGGCTGCCTCGGTGGTCTCCGTCTCGGCACTCTCCTCACCGGTAGGCTTGGCCGTGACGCTGCCCTTGGGCATCATCTGCCGCTCGAGACGGCGCATGTCGCGCTGACTCGGGATGGTGCCCTCCTCGACCATAGTATTGATCGCTTCGTAGAGCTCGTCACCACTGAGCTTGGAAAGGTCGGCGTGTGGCTTCTTCGCCTGCTCGTCGCCCTCCTCGGACTCTTCCTCCTCCTCTTCGTCCTCCTCTTCGCCGTCCTCAGCGGTGGGAGCCTCCTGCGGCTCCTCGGGGGTGACGTCCTTCTCCTCCGACGCCTTGTCCTCCGGAGTGACCGACTCCTCTGTCGTAGTCTCCTCGGTGGGGACCTCAGTCTCTGTGGTCTCGGTCTCTGCGGTCTGCTCGGTGGCAGCGTCGGTGATGGTCTTCTGCTCCTCCACCTCCTGGGGAGCGGTATTCATGTCTGTGGGATTCAAGTCCATGGCTCAAATATACTTTAGATAGATTATTGCTGGCTGGTCTAGCTACAGCCCGATCAGCCCCCTAAGGTACTCATTTTACAGGATTTCCACCACCTGTCCGGAGCGATCAGGTCACAAAGCATGCCCCTTGGATTACTTCTGTAAATATTGTACCTTTGCAGTCATAAGCGAGGTCGATAGACCTGTGCTTGGCTCGGTAGCTCAACTGAATAGAGCATCTGACTACGGATCAGAAGGTTATAGGTTTGAATCCTATCCGAGTCACTTCCAGACGGTCGCCAGACTGTCTCGGGGTGTGAGCAATCATACTTCGGCCCGGTAGCTCAACTGAATAGAGCATCTGACTACGGATCAGAAGGTTATAGGTTTGAATCCTATCCGGGTCACTTTTTTGCGTATTTTATTTGTTAAACATCACTTTGGATGCCTCCGGTTGTGACAACTGGGGGCTTCATCTTTTATCCCCTTCCTTATAGAGAAGTACTCTATCGTGATGGGGCAAAAAAAAAGAGGGGCTGTGTCGCACGTGGCGGTACAGCCCCTCTCTTATGGATGAGGTAGGGTATTACTTCTTATCCTCTGCGTAGGGGAAGAAGTAGCCCGCGGGGAAGCGTACGAGGTCGTCGATACGACTTACGAGCTTCGCCTCATCGCCCTTGAGGTCGAGGACGTAGACGGTATTGGTCTTGTAGGCTGATCCCCACCCCTTGAGGGTTGCGTAGTAGACCAGTCCTGTGACGGGGTGGACGGCAGGGGTCTGGTAGGACTCCATGTGCTTGGGGTTGACGGTCTTGTAGCTCCACATCTCCTTCGTCGCCCCGGTGGAGAAGAGGTGGCGGTAGATCGAGTTCTTGCCCTCACCGAAGTAGATCGTGTCGCCCTTGGCGGTGATGGTGGAGGTGGAGGCATAGAGCCTCTGAAGTGCGCTTCCGCCCTCAGCGAGCGGGAAGGTGTGGCTCTTCTCGATCTCGTAAGTCTCCACATTGACGAGAGCGATCACGCCCTCTCCCTCGATGCCGTAGGAGACGTAGAGGTGTTTGTCATCCGCCTTGGCCATTCCGGAGACCTTGCCGGGGAAGGTGATCCGCTTGGCGACCTTGTCAAAGGTCTTCTCTCCCACCTCGATGGCGCAGAGGGCGTCATTGGTGGTGAAGAATACCTTGCCGCCAACCTGGAGGAAGGGGTGCTTGAGTGCACCCTTGCTGTCGGCTACCGGTACGTAGAGGTCCATCTTGCTGTCGTAGCATGCGATACCGTGCTCGTCGCGGATGTAGATGTGCTCAGCATCGTAAGCGAGGAGGTGGGTGGGGTTTTGGGCCTCGCTGATCTCACTTGTGTAGGTGCGAACGAGACGGAGGGTATTGGCATCGATCTCGGAGAGGGTGCCACTCTTCTTGTAGGGACCCTGAGCGATCACGTAGATCTTGTCACCGCAGCGGCTCATGTCCTGTGAGGCGACTCCGAGATCGGTGCTATTGATGGCGTGGAAGGGAGATGCTACGGCATCGCCCTTGGGGTTGACGTAGATCATGGAGCCCATCTCACCGGTTCCGACTTGGCCCTCGTTGAGGATCAGGACCGCCTTGGGGTCGGCGTAATTACGCATGCGACAGACGATGCCGGCGCGATACATGATGCCCTGAGCATTGGTCCCGGAGACGAAGACCTTGGCAGGCGTGTCGCGGACCACAAGGGGTGCGGTGATCAGGAGCTCACCCTTCTCCTCATCGCAGAGGACGCGCCAGTCGGTGTCGGTGGTGGAGGCAGCGAGGTCGGTGATGCCCTTCTCGGCCTCAACCTTTACGGTGAGTGTCTCTCCGGGGAAGAGGGACAGCTCGGTCTGACCGGCTTCGCCGCCGGTCAGCTTGATCATGGGGGAGCCGCCCTCCTGCCCGATCTGCTGCTTGAGCTTATTAATCTCCTGCTGGAGGTCGGTGATGTCATCGTCGGTGGCGCAGCTCGTGAGCGCACCCACCGCCATCAGACCCATCATCAGGGTCCTCAGTGTCTTTAGTCTAGTCATAAGTGTTACTTGTATAAATAGGAGTGTTTACTGAAATGCTTTATCACTTGCCGGTGCGAAGTGGTCCTGCAGGGGGTTGCCACTTTGGCTCTCCATACCTATCTGGAAGGATAGTCCGTGCCAACTCTTATCGGTGACCGTAGTGCCGGTAATACCTATGTTGCTGTAGCTCCAGGGGTCCAGTCGCTTGTCCTTTTGGTAGTAGACCCAGTAGCCGGCAGTCTTCCAGCCTGACCTCCAGATGGCGGAGGGGATGGTGAGTTGAGCGGCATCCACATTGGCATTTCCCGACTTGGCGTGGAAGATCCGCGGTGACACCTCATCGACCGATATGTCGTCGATGAGGACTTCGACCTTCTTCTCCGGCTTCTTCGGGAGATAGCCGATCCCCGTGCAGGCGATGCCGTAGCTGCTGAAGGGGGAGGTGAGTAGCACTAATTGCTGATCAGCCGTCACCACATCGCGGAGCATCTGCTCTGCAGTCACCTTTCCCTCCCATCTGTAGCCCCAGACGAGGGCGTGAGGAAGTCGGTCGTCGTGCCAGTCAATGACGAGTGCCGCTTGCTTAGGTCCCTCCCCTACCCAGTAGGTGATGTCCTCAGCGCTGAAGAGCGGATCTCCGCCATTGGTCGTATTGGCCTCCTCGGGGACCTCGGCCTCCGGGACGGTGCAGGAGAAGCGATCCCCGATGAAGGCTGCGGTGACGGACCCACGGTGTGAGAGGCGAGGGGCGTCAATCTTGTCGGAGACGTTGTCGATGGTCAGCGTCGCCTCTGAGGGGCGGGTCAGTAGTGCGAGGAGCTTGATCTGAGACTTAGGTGGCAGACTCTTGGTAGCGGGTGAGGTGGTGAGCCTCTCCGTTGCTGTCGCCAGGGTGATCCTCTCTGTGGCTTTCTTTTCCTTAGTGACATTGACCAGTCGGAGGAGGACAATGCTCTGCTCCTTGCTCTGGGTCAGTGTCAGTGATATGCTATCGCCTTGGAAGCTTCCCTCTCCCTCCATCTCTACGGGCATCAGATCCATGATGTGTAGGATCGACCGCTGCTGCTTCGGGTCGAGCTCCATGATCCGTGGGCGCTCCTCCGGTGACGCCCCGGTGAGGCGAAGTGTGAGCTGATACTTTTTTGTCCTGTCTATCGTTGATAGTTTGCCCTGAGGGATGCGGATAGTGGCCTCTCTGGCGGAGCCCTTTACCTCTGTCGGGGAGAGATGCGAGATCGTGACACTTTTCGCTCCTTGGGAGAGCTTTACCTCCACACTCTGTGACTCGTCCAGGTAGTAGGTCATGCCTACCCTCAGCCCCTCTATCGGTATGATGCCCTCAGGCATTGAGATAGAGATCGTGAGGTCTTTGCCTGCCGGGGTGGGGGTGGGGGAGGGAGACGTCCCTTCGTCACCGCACGCCGGGAAGAGGATGAGGAGTAGCAGGAGGAGCGAAGTGGTGGAAAACTTACTCATAGCGTGATAAGAATAGATGCGAGAAGGTTGCGACGCGGCATCGGGTAGTACTGCGTCGACTCGTAGTAGGTGTTGAAGAGATTATCCACTCTCAGCTGAGGAGAGAGGGTGACGCCACTCCGCAGCACCCAGGTGTAGCCGAGGGCGAGCTGCGTGACGTTGTAGGGATAGGTGAAGTAGCTCTGGTCCGTCGTCACATACCGCACCCCCACGTAGGAGGTGGTGAGAGAGAGGAAAGCCTTGGAGTAGTCGAGAGAGAGTGTCAGGTGCCACTTCTGTCGAGGGACGTAGGGGATCTGCTTGAGGTAGGCACCGTCGTCCCGGACGTCGCTCTTGCGGGAGTGGGAGTCGGTGTAGGAGTAATTAAAGGCTGCACTACCGCCCCAGTTGCCGTGACGGTAGGAGAGCTTCGCCATCGCTTCCAGCCCAGAGGAGAGGACGTTGCGCTTATTCTGGGGCGACCAGAGCCACTGATTCTGTGAGCCTCCCTTGGTGAAGGCTCCCGACTCGGGGTCTATCGGCAGCCAGAGTATCCAGTCATCGATCAGGAGGAGATAGGGGGAGAGCTCGCTCTCTATGTGCCAGTGGCTGCCGAGTGGCTGTCGGTAGGAGAGAGTCAGGTCGGTTGAGAGTCCGTGCTCGGGGCGCACCTTGGGGTTGCCACCGGGTCGCCAGTAGAGCTCGTTGAGTGTCGGGAAGCGGTAGTTGTAGGCGACGCTACCGCGGAGGTGAAGGCGCTCCGGGAGAAGCGTCCCGGTCATGCCGAGGGAGTAGGTGACCACCGGCTTACGTCGGTCCACCAGCTCCATCATCAGTCGTCCGTCGGCGAGCCAGTGGTCGGCCCACTGCCACCTCACGGCGCTCGCCCAGGAGAGTGTGGAGCGGTGGATTAGCTCCGGTGCCGGCAGCTCCGGACGCTCGTAGCCACTCTCATCAGGCACCCGCACCACATCCTCGCGGTAGCTCTCAGCGCGGGCGATATCGTGTCGGTAGGTGAGGGTGGTGGAGGCGTGTAGGCGGTCGCTGAAGCGGTAGCGGTATTGTCCGCTCAGGTGGATGGTGTGGGAGAGATTGGTATTGCCTTGGGGGTCAAAGTAATCATTGTCAAACCATCGGTCATACCTCATCCTATAGTAGATATACGCTGCCTTGACCTCCGCTTGACCTTTCCCTGCCCTGTGATCCAGTCCGAGGTAGGCGCGGAGATTGGTCTCCCCCTGTCGCTCATGCACGGTCGTCTCCACGCCAAGGGGCTGTGGCAGCATCCGCGTCCCCTGCTGGTACCAGAGTGCGGAGGAGAGGAAAGAGCTCTCCCCGAGGCGGAAGTGTCCCTCCTGCATAGCCGAGCCAAGGGTGAAGCGTGCATCGCTCCGCTGCTCGAGGTAAGCATCGGCGGAGGATACCTTATTGAGATAGCTGTAGTTATTGTCAGAGTGGCGGAGGAAGGCCCTCGTCTTGCCGGATATGCGATCGGTCCCATACCTTGCCGATGCCATAGCGCTATAGGTGCCATAGGATCCATACTCGCCGGAGAGGGTGAGTGCCCGCTTCCCGTCCCACATCGGGGTGGTGCTTAGCCGTACGCTGCCACCGATGGCACCGCTACCTGTGGTGGCATCGCTACTGCCATAGACGAGTGAGACGCGGTCGGCAAAGAAGGTGGGCATCTGGGAGAAGTCGAAGATCCCCGACATCGCCGGCGTGAGGTCGATGCCATTCCACATCACCCGTGTCTGTGACGCGCCAGCGCCGCGGAAGGAGGCGGTGGCGAGAGCGCCCATACCGAAGCTCTTGATGTGTACCGCGGTATTGTCAGCCAGCAGCTCGGCGAGAGAGCGTGAGCGGAAGAGCTCGATGGTAGCCGGGGCGATCTGCTCCACCTTGGCTCCGGCATTGATCTCCTTCTCTTTCGTGATCGCCCGCTGATAGACGAAGAGCTCAGCGAGAGTCCCCTCCTGCTCCACCTTATCCTGGGCGAGTAGAGTGGGGAGAGCAAGGAAGGGCAGGAGGAGGAGAAGTGGCAGGCGCTTCATCATGACTCGGTTAATTATGACTTGGGGAAAAAGACAAAGTTGGGGTAGACTGCCACCTTGTAGCTCTTCTCCTCACCTCGGTCAGGAGAGTAAACGCGCACATAGCCTCTCTGGGCAGTGAAGTCGAGGCAGTCGCAGATGCACACCTTCCCCTCGGGTGAGACACTCATGCCGTACATCAGCTTCACCTCGGGAAGCGGCAGGTAGCGTGTCAGCTCCTTAGAGTCCACGTCCATAGCATAGATCACCTGGAGTGGGCGAGTCTTTGCTCCCGGGTTGTCCTCCGATGCCTCTGTCAGGCTGAGGTAGATCCGCCGGCCGGAGGGGTCTATGTCGATCCGATTGTAGCCCGGCATCCCCATGAGGTCACCCCTCTTCAGGTCGCCTCTCTTCTTGATCGGGATCAGCAGCTCGTCCACCACCTCCTCAGCCACCGGGTCGATGCAGCTGAGTCGTGGCAGCTCGATGCCGTCCACTCGCTTCGTAGAGAGGATCCAGATCCTCCCCCGGTGATCCACCACCGGCTTCGCTGTCGACTGCGACCAGCTGACAGAGACCTCGTCAATCAGTCGCATGGTGCTGAGACGAAACTTGGCTGCATCAAAGACTGCGATACCCCGGTCTATGTAGGTGCAGAAGACCTTGCCTCCCACCGTGATCATCTGCTCGATGCCGGAGGAGGAGAATGGTAGCTCGATGTACTCCAGCTCTCGGTAGGGCGGGCGAGTGCGGATCGTGACGAGCTGATTGTGGAGGTCAGAGACAACGGCAGTACTATCGGTCAGGGGAGTGATGTAGCGAGGGGAGCCGGCACGACTGTATCGGATCGACCCGACGCTCCGGAAGCTCTTGGGGTCAAGGATCTCGATCCGGCGGGAGTTGTCAATAGCGATGAAGTAAAGCCCATTGATCTCAGCCATCGACTGAGCCACATCGCCGAGAGGACGCTGATTGACCGCCCTAAAGACATCGTAGTGGACGGTCCCATCGGCGTAGATCACCGAGAGGGCGGCGGTATTGGTGGTGAAGAGACCCTCATTCACCACGATCATCACCGCTTTATTGCCATCCTCGCCCTCGAAGGAGGGGAGCTCCGGGATCTTGTCGCAGGCGCACACCACCGAGAGCAGTGCCGCCAGCAATCCCATTGCCTGTACTCGTATCCTCATATCTCTCTACAGCTATTGCGATCACCGGGAGAGAGGGTAGGATGAATGGCAGGCGCAGCGATGGCGTGGATCCGACAGCGGGTCGGTCGATTGCGACTCAAGCACGGCTCCTTTCCCCGGAAGCACTTTACTCTTAAGACTACGGCAGGTCTTCCGGCTTGCTCCCTCCCTTCGCATCCTTCCCATTGCCTACAGGGCAACAGTGGAGAGTAGAGTGTGAGTGGAGTTCTCTATGGAGCTTACGGCAGCGGGTCTGCCCAGGTCTTGCACCTGATTCCCTTTTCATCCTCCTGTCCGGAGAGCCCGAGCGGGAGGACACCAAATAGTCTACGAGGGCGCAAGTTTAGCCATTATTATCCGTTTTGCCAAAAACGCACCGCCCCTGCCATCGGACCAAAGGGGGTGGATTGGTCGCGGAATATAACTATATTTGCAAGGTTGTATATAAGTAAGATGCCTATCGTGAAGAAAAACGACACCGCTGAGATCCGTCAGGGTCAGCACGACCGGATGGTCCGAGCTTACGACTACCTCCGGTCGCACAACTTTGTGGAGACGACCGATGATGTGGCTCTCCGCATGGGGGGCAATAGGAGCTCCATCCGCTCGGCCCTCTCGCGTGGGGGGACCTATATGTCGGTCAATCTGATCGACGACTTCTTAGACGCATTCGACGGGATCTTCTCCCGCCCCTGGCTCGTCGATGGTGAGGGAGAGATGCTTGCGGGAGGGGAGGTCTTCTCCACCTCTCCGTACCCTACGCGTAGCGACCGAGTGACTCATGTCATGGAGCAGGAGGAGCTGACCTATAGTGAGATGACGAAGGAGGTGGGTCTGAGCAACGCCTCCACACTCTTCCGCATCACCCGCTACGGACAGCGCCCGCAGGATGCGACGCTCGATAAGATCCTCGAGCGCTTCCCCAAGTACCGCAGGGAGTGGCTCTATACCGGTATCGAGCCGATGCTCAGCACCCCGGAGCCGGCTGAGGAGGCACCGGCAAGCCCGATAGAGATCCTCGATGAGGAGGCCCTCGCCAAGAGCACCGCTCTCCCATACCACCCCTCGCAGACTATGCGCTTCCCTCTCGTGGAGGACCCCGCCGTCGCCGGCACGCTGACCAGCTTTGGCGATCCCGACCCGGATGGGGTGCGGATGATCGAGGTGCCGGTGGACCGGCACTACCGGGGCATCTACCGGATATTTACGGTGCAGGGCGACTCGATGGACGACGGCTCGAGCAAAGGTCTCTCTGAGGGCGACCGCGTGCTGGCACGCAGTGTCGACAGGGACTACTGGCTCGATGGGCTCCACACGCGCGACTGGCTCTACTTCATCTTCGTCACCCGCTCTGAGGGGATCGTCATCAAGCAGGTGATCGGCCAAGACCCTCGGCAGGGGCTCTTCAGGCTCCACTCGCTCAATCCCTTCTACCACGACTTTGACCTCCACGTGGAGGATATAGTGGCTATATATAATGTCATCGAGATCGTCTCTCGCCGTCTGACCGTATGAGTATCCACAACATCATCTTTGACCTCGGTGGTGTGCTCCTGATCGACCGCCCTGCGGAGAGCGTCCGGCGCTTCGACCGGCTCGGCTTCGTCGAGGCTCGTGGGCTCCTCTCGCCCTATCCCCGGGAGGGGCTATTCCCCGACTTAGAGGTCGGTCGGATCACTAAGGAGCAGTTCCGCGACATCGTCCGCACCACCTACGGCCACGACCTCACCATCGATGAGATCACATGGGCCCTTGCCGGCTATGCGGGTGAGGTAGAGCTCTACAAGCTGGATTACCTCCGCACTCAGCTGAGTGGCTACCGCCTCTTTCTCGCCACGAATACCAATGCCTTCCTCTACGACCTCTACCTCTCGCCCCACTTCCTCCCCTCGGGCGAGTCGCTGGAGAGCTACTTCGAGCGATGCTACGCCTCCCACCTCCTCCACATCAAGAAGCCCGACCCCCGCTTTTACCACCTTATCTTGGACGAAAACGACCTCGACCCCCGAGAGACCCTCTACATCGATGATCGGGAGGAAAACGTGACTGCTGCCCGGGCGCTGGGGCTGACCACCCTACGACCGGCGAATGGGACCGACTGGCGTCCCGCCCTGGAGAGACTGCTGTCCCATGAGTGAGCCAAGCCCCATCACCTCCTACCGCTCCCTCACGGCCGAGGGCGCCGGTCTCTACACCGAGCTACGCAGTCGCTTCATCTCGCGCGCTGTGCCTGTGGAGACGGTCGAGGAGGCTATGGCGGTGATCGAGGAGGAGCGGGCAAAGTACCACGATGCGCGCCACTGCTGCTGGGCTTATGTGGTGGGCATCCGGGAGCGCGAGGAGCGGTGCAGCGACGACGGAGAGCCCTCCTCCACAGCCGGAAAGCCGATCCTCGGGCGCATCCATGCACTCGGTCTGACGGGGGTGGTGGTCACCGTCGTCCGCTACTTCGGTGGCAAGCTCCTCGGCACCTCCGGCCTGATCGTCGCCTACCGCACCGCCGCCGAGCTCGCCCTCGCCGATGCCCCTCATAAGGAGACGATCCTCACGACTCACCTCGCCCTCCGCTTCCCCTACGACAAGATCAATCCCGTGATGATGCTCCTGCGGGATTACGAGGTAGAGACGATCGACTCCACCTCCGATCTCGAGGGGTACATCTGGCAGGTGGCGGTGGAGGACGCGCGGCTACCGCTCTTCCTCGAGGCGGCTAAGCTGCACTACTACCTGCGGATCGATCAGGCGGAGGAGTGACATCGCCCGCTGAGGACCTTGGACGCTAGGGCGAAAAGTCGTACCTTTGCCCTCGCGTTTCACCTCCAAGGTCGTGAACCTCTCGGAGAGACCGTGGGACGCACAGTACACTTATTTTTTATACCCATAGATTATGGCAACAGTTATCAGACTGCAGAGACACGGTCACAGAGCCTATGCTTTTTACTCGATCGTCGTCACACACCGTAGAGCACCGCGCGATGGTCGTTTCATCGAGAAGCTCGGCACCTACAATCCCAATAACGATCCCGCCGTCGTGGATCTCAACTTTGAGCGCGCACTCTACTGGATCGAGCAGGGTGCACAGCCCTCAGATACCGTACGCAGCATCCTCTCCCGCGAGGGCGTGATGATGATGAAGCACCTCCGTGGAGGTGTCCGCAAGGGCGCATTCAGCGAGGAGGAGGCTCAGAAGCGCTTCGACGACTGGATGAAGGCTAAGAAGAGCACCTACGAGAGCGAGAAGGAGAAGGCCGAGGCCGCCAAGCGCGACAGCGCCAAGAAGCTCCTCGATGCTGAGCGTAAGATCAACGAGGCTCGCGCCAAGGCCATCTCCGAGAAGGAGGCTGAGGCCAAGAAGGCTGCCGAGGAGGCTGCCGCTGCCAAGGCTGCTGAGGAGGAGGCTCCCGCAGCTGAGGAGGCACCCGCAGAGGAGACCGCTGCTCCTGAGGCACCTGCTGCAGAGTAAGTCACCCCGACATAGGGCACAATATCATCAGAGGGCGGATCGCACAGTCGTGCGGTCCGCCCTCTACTTATATGTATGGTATGTGATTGATCTATCAGCGACCTGAGATGCGGTCCTTCAGCTTCTTCAGCTGGATCTCGAGCGCCTCGCATGCCTCATCAGCAGCCTGCTCAAAGGTATCAGCCGTCTTCTCGGAGAAGAGGTCAGGTCCCTTGACGGAGAGGGTGATGCGGACCTTCTTATTGCGCTTTGTCTCCGGCTTGACCAGGGTCATGACTACCTCTGCATCTAAGATATCAGCATAGTAGCGCTCCAGCTTTTCGACCTTGGTCGTGACAAAATTCTGCAGGTCGTTGGAGGCCTTGAAGTCTACGTCTTGGATCTTTACGTTCATAATAATAATCGTAAGTGATTGGTTGGTGAGTTATTCCTTGTGAGGCTTGTGCGCCCTGGGGTGGGCGCGGTACATCCTCTGCAGTTCCTCAAAGGTGGTGTGGGCGTATATCGACGTGGTGGAGACCTCCTCGTGACCGAGGAGCTCCTTGACGCTCATCAGTCCTGCGCCGTCATTGAGAAGCGCCGTGGCGAAGCTATGCCTCAGCACGTGAGGGCTCTTCCGGGAGTAGCCGGAGAGGGGCTCGAGGGCCTCCCTGACGTAGCTGTAGAGCTGGCTGGCGCTGACCGGCATCCCTCGCTCGGTGGTGAGGAAGTGCGTCTCCTCCGGACGCGTTCTGCGGTCCCTGTAGGACAAATATAGAGCTATTTTCTGATCAAGCAAAGGACCGAAGGGGATATGTCGCTCCTTATTTCGCTTGCCGATGACGCGCAGCCTCTGCCCCGGTCGATCGATGTCGGTGAGCTGCAGGCCGCGCACCTCCGCTGACCGCATGCCGGTCTGGAAGAGCAGGTCGGTCACAAAGGCGATCAGGAAGAGGTGGTCCCGATCCTCCTCCCGCTCTGCCGTCTCGGCATCGCCGTAGAGGCGATCGATCCGGCTGACAAGAGTGTCAGCATCGACGAAGGGCGGCAGGCTGCGCCCCATCTTGGGCAACTGCACGGCGGCAAAGGGGTCGCTCTCCACCACCTCCTGCTTGAGGAGGTAGGTAAAGAACGTGCGCAGCGAGGAGAGCCGCCGGTGGACCGTGCGGGGGCTGTCCCCCCGCTCCATCAGCTGCATCGCCTGTCGCCGTGCGTCCCTCAGGTCGATCGCCCGAAGAGCCTCCGGTACCGGCTCCACACCGCAGGTCTCACTCCATATCTCCAGATCACGCCGGTAGGCGGCGATCGTGTGGGGTGAGGCGCCACGTTCGTAGGTGAGGTAGTCGACGAAATCCTGTATCAGGTCGCTCATGCTGCTTGTCTATACGCTCGCGAGGGCCCCATAGTGGAGCTCTCATCGCACGATAAATATAGCGACAAATATCGAGACGCTCCATCCCCCTCTCACCACCGCCCTTTCTCTGCGAGAAATCTAATACCGGTAAAAGAAAACTCTAATACCGATATTAGTGAACTCTAATATCGGTATTAGTCGCGCCTAATATCGGTATTAGATATCCGCCTCCTCCGGCATCCGGTCGGGCGACCCCTTAGGAGGTGCCCCTGCCGTCCCCTTATTCGATGCTCAAGAGTAACCGCCGACCCTCCGCCGCCACAAAAGCACCGACCGAATTGCCACAAAAGCACCGACCGAATTGCCACAAAAGCACCGACCGAATTGCCACAAAAGCACCGACTAAACAACCACAAAAGCACCGACTAAACAGCCACAAAAGTATCGAGTGGATCGCCACAAAAGTATCGAGTGAATTGCCACAAAAGTATCGAGTGAATTGCCACAAAAGCATCGAGTGGATTGCCGAAATAGTCCTTTTGTGATCCTTAATTAGTACCTTTGTGACAGGAATATAGAGGTATTTATGCTATGGAGTATTATCATCGAGCAGCAGACGACTTGCTAAGTGACCTATTGCAGGCATTTGGGGCTGTCCTCATAGAGGGTCCCAAGTGGTGTGGTAAGACTACTACTGCAATGCAGCATGCGAGGAGTGTCGTCCGTCTCCAAGACCCTGATATGCGATCAGAGTACCTTGCGACCTTAGATGTAAAGCCATCCTTGCTACTCGCAGGGGACACCCCCAGGCTGTTAGACGAGTGGCAGGATGCACCTGTCCTGTGGGATGCAGTGAGGGTCGCCGTTGATCAAAGAGGTCAAGTGGGGCAGTTTATACTGACAGGCTCCAATACCATCGATAGATCTCAAATACAGCACTCTGGCACAGGACGAATCGCACGTATGACTATGTTGCCGATGAGCCTGTGGGAGATGGGCTTGTCCTCGGGAGAGATCTCGGTGATGAAGCTTTTTGATGATCCACAGTACGATATTGATGGCATAAAGTCCCCCATGTCCGTCTCCGATCTGATATTTGCTGCTTGCCACGGAGGCTGGCCTTCAGTCCTGAATATTTCGTCCGATCGTGCGAAGCTACTTGTAGCGAAGAACTATGTCAACACGATCTGCTCTGATGACATATCAAGAATAGATGGTAAGAATAGGGACCCTAAGGTGGCTCAGCTGATCCTGCGCTCTTATGCCCGGAATATCTCTACCCTTGCGCGGAAGAATACGCTTCTTGCTGACATCACAGCCTCTGGAGATCAGGGGATCACTCAAGACACCTTTAATGACTATGAGAGGGCTCTTGAGAGGCTCTTCGTGATTCAAAATATCGAGGCGTGGTGTCCGGCGATCCGAAGCAAGTCTGCCATTAGGAGTTCGGTCAAGAGAGGTTTTGCTGATCCCTCTATCGCTGTGGCGATCTTAGGGCTATCTCCCGAGGCGTTATCCTCCCAGTTAAAAACTTTTGGTTTCCTATTTGAGCAGATGTGTATACGGGATCTCAGAGCATACACTAATGATCTGAGTGGTCACGTATCCTACTATAGAGACAGGTATGGCCTCGAGGCAGACGTCGTCTTGCACCTCGAGGATGGGAGGTATGCCCTCATTGAGTGCAAGCTGGGAAGCAGTGAGATCGAGAGGGGTGCCGAGCACTTGCTTGAGCTGAAGCATCTAATCAGCTCTGCCAATAAGAGAGAGACTCAGGTACCTATCCGTGAGCCGGATCTCCTTATCCTCCTCACCGGCGGTGAGATGGCCTATACCAGACCGGATGGAGTCCGGGTGATTCCTCTCGGCTGCTTAGGGCGATAAGCGGGGGAGACGCACCCACCAGTTAGGCAACCGGTGCGACACCCTGGCAGGGTCGTATATATAAGGCGTATCACCGGTAACCCGGGGTCTTCGGCACTTCGTACCTCGACCGCCGGACTATGAAGAAGGCACCCCTGTCGGGGTGCTCCGCTGGTGGGTCTCACCTCTATCGGACGGGGTGGGCTCTATCGGAAAGGGCTGTGGGCAGGGGAGGCACCTCGGAGAGGTGCGTTTTTCATAGCCCGGGTGTCGGAGGGGCGTTAGCCCCGACGACCCCGGGAAAGTTGTCGGATCCCTTCCCCCTCGACCCCGCCAGGGGTCGGTCGTGATGGAGGGTCGCCCGATGGAGCGACACCCTATCGGGGTCGTATATATAAGGCGTATCACCGGTAACCCGGGGTCGTCGGCACTACGTGCCTCGACCGCCGGGCTATGAAGAAGGCACCCCTGTCGGGGTGCATGCGATCTGCGCCGTCCGACTCGTCCGACAAGATCGCGTGCCTCGGCTCTGAGCGCATACTAAGGGAGGGCAACGAATCTCACGATCCATTGCCCTCCGCTCTATTCTTACTCCCTCGTCTGTAAATGAAGATCAGTGCCTATCGACCTTCTACAGCTTAGCTTTTTTCCCCCCTTAAAGGAGAGGACCTATGGGTCTTCGCTTGGGAGCCCAAAGAAACTTCACGACAGTTTTATATGCTTATTCAATGGTCCAAAGGTAAGTCCTCTTCCCCACTTTAGGAAGCTTTTTGGAGAAATATACCCCCTTGTAAGTACCCCTTAAGCTACTTATACTCAGATCGGGGTATGTCTCGGGTCGCTTGTGTGGCGGTCTGGTACCTTGTCCCTATTGTCCGGGATGCGGTGGGTGAAAAAAAATAAGTAGGTTTGTGTGGATGCGGTAGGATAGCCGCTGAGAGAGTGTGGTAACCCCTGAGTAAAAGAGAGAGAAGATTATGCAAGAAACCCAATGGACGGAGGAGGATCTCCGTCAGATCAGTGATCATGGGATCACGAGAGCGGAGGTAGAGCACCAGCTGGAGCTCTTCGAGGAGGGCTTCCCCTTCCCCACCATCGTGCAGGCAGCTGATGAGGAGTATGGTATCCGTGTGCTGACGGAGGAGGAGCAGCGGGAGGCGCTGGAGACCTGGTCCTCAGCCCTGAGGGATCCATCGGTGAGGGTCCTCAAGTTTGTCCCTGCCAGTGGCGCTGCATCGCGGATGTTTCGCGACCTCTTTGCCTATATGGAGGGCGGTGAGCCGACCGAGTCGGTGCAGCAGGTGCTGGATCGGATGGAGGACTTTGCCTTCTACGACGACCTCAATAAGGCCTGTATGCTGGGTGAGCGAGGCAAGGGGGCGCGCCGCCTCATCGATGCCGGTGAGGGCCGCACGGTGGTCCGCTACCTGCTGACGGAGGAGGGACTGCACTACGGCAGTCTGCCTAAGGCGCTGATCCTCTTCCATAAATATCGCGACCGCCCCCGCACGGCTGTCGAGGAGCATCTCGCCGAGGGGGCTAAGTATGCCCGCCCGGTCAGTGGCACGGTCCACCTCCACTTCACCCTCTCACCGGAGCATATCCACCCCTTCAAGACCCTTCTCTCACGACGTCAGTCGGACCTGGAGGACACCTTCTCCGCTGCGTACGACATCACGACAAGCACCCAGAAGCCCTCGACCGACACGATCGCCGTGGGTCCGGACAATAGGCCGATCCGCGATGAGGAGGGACGGCTGATCTTCCGCCCCGGTGGGCACGGCTCGCTGATCGAGAACCTCTCTGAGGTGGATGCGGACATCATCTTTATCAAGAATATCGACAACGTCGTCCCCGACAGCGAGAAGAGCAGCACCATCATCTACAAGCAGATCCTCGGTGGCGTGCTGGTGCAGCTGCGCGACAAGGCGTACCGCCTCATGGAGGAACTTCGGGACGAGACGCGCGTGAGCGCCTCGACGATACGCGAGGTGGAGGACTTCCTGAGGTCGGCTTTCTGCGTAGAGACCTCCACGCACAGCGACTCCACCGAGGAGAGCGATGTGGTGGCGGAGCTGGAGCGTAATCAGGAGAAGGAGTCCACCATCCTGACCCTCCGCTCCCTGCTCAATCGCCCGATCCGCGTCTGCGGTATGGTGCGCAATGAGGGCGAGCCGGGCGGTGGACCCTATATCGTCAGGAGTGAGGATGGCACGACATCGCTGCAGATCCTGGAGAGCACGCAGATCGATCACGACGACCCGGAGGCGGAGCGGCAGTTTAGGGAGAGCCGCTTCTTTAATCCCGTAGACCTCGTCTGCTGCACGCGCGACTTCCGGGGCAACTCCTTTGACCTCACCCGGTTTGTCGACAAGAGTACCGGCTTCATCTCCCACAAGAGCCGCAATGGTCAGCCCCTCAAGGCACTCGAGCGTCCCGGACTCTGGAATGGCGCCATGGCCTACTGGAACACCTGCTTCGTCGAGGTGCCTGCCGATACATTTAATCCCGTGAAGACTGTCAATGACCTCCTTCGCCCGATCCATCAGGCGGTGGAGGAGTAATACCCGAATCACTTTACACTACACTTATATATGAAAGAAGAGATCATCAAGAGACTGGAGTTGATGCGTCGCGCCATCAAGGAGGCCGGCATCGATGCGGTCATCGTGCCGAGCTTTGACCGGCACCTCAACGAGTACACCCCCCGCTGCTGGCAGGCCCGGCAGTACATCAGTGGCTTTATGGGCTCTGCCGGCACCGCTGTCGTGACCGCTGAGCATGCTGCCCTCTGGACCGACTCGCGCTACTTCCTCGAGGCGACGGAGGTGCTCCGGGGAACCACCTATGAGCTGATGAAGGAGGGGATGCCCGGCACCCCGACGATAGCCGCGTGGCTGCGCAGCCTCCCGGAGGTGAAGCGCGTGGCACTCAATGGCGAGTGCATGAGCGTCGCCGATGCGGCACAGCTGCAGAAGGAGCTGCGCCTCGGGCGGATCGAGCTCGACCTGTCGCACGACTTCATCAAGCAGATCCGCGGGAAGGAGATGCCCGACATCCCGCTCAATGACTTCTTCGTACAGCCGGATGAGGATGCCGGCAAGACTCCCCACGAGAAGGTGGAGGAGGTGCGTCGGATGATGAGGGAGGAGAATGCCGACACCCTCATCGTCACGATGATGGACGAGGTGTGCTGGCTCTACAACGTCCGCTCCTCTGACGTGGAGTACAACCCTACCGGCGTCGCCTATGCGATGGTGACGGCGGAGAGCGCTCTCTTCTACGTCGATGACCGCAAGATGACCGACGAGGTGCGCCGCCACTTGGAGAAGAATGGGGTGGAGGTCCGCCCCTACGACCGGATCTATGAGGACGTCTCTGCTCTCCCGGAGACGGCGATCGTCTGGGTCGACCCGATCCGGACCAATGCCGAGCTGGGTCGCCGTGTGCCGAAGGGCTGCATCGTCGTCGACCAGATGAGCCCGATCACGATCCTCAAGTCGATCAAGACCGAGGCGGAGTACCAGGGCTGCCGCCGGGCTATGCTGCGGGACGGCGTGGCGCTGACGAAGTTTTGGAAGCACTTCTACGAGATGCTCGACCGCGGTGAGACGCCCACGGAGTATGAGATCGATGCGATCCTTGCCGGATTCCGTGCCGAGAGTGACCGCTACCTCTACGATAGCTTCACCACCATCACCGGATATAATGCCAATGGCGCCATCGTCCACTACCACCCGATGCCCGACACCAGTGCTAAGATCGAGCCCAAGGGGTCCCTTCTCCTTGACTCCGGCGCTCAGTACTACGACGGCACCACGGACATCACCCGCACCGTCTCCCTCGACGGCAAGCCGTCTGAGAAGCTGCGCCACGACTACACGCTGGTGCTGAAGGGCCACATCGACTTGCAGCTGGCGGTCTTCCCCAAGGGAACCCGTGGCAATCAGCTCGACGTACTGGCGCACCGCTACCTCTGGCAGGAGCATAAGAACTATGGCCACGGCACCGGCCACGGTGTGGGTCACTTCCTCTGCTGCCACGAGGGCCCTCAGAACATCCGCACCGACAATAATCCCTCGCCCATCCGGCTCCACAGCGTCACCTCGGACGAGCCGGGCTACTACCCCGAGGGCGAGTACGGCATCCGCATCGAGAACCTCATCCGCTGCATCAAGGTCGGCGAAGGGGGAGGAGAGGAGTTTTACGGCTTCGAGTGCCTGACCCTCTGCTGGCTCGACAATAGGATGGTCGACCCGTCTATGCTCGACGATGCGCAACTCCGGTGGTACAACGACTACCAGGAGCGTGTCTATCGCGAGATCAGCCCCGAGCTGGACGAGGAGACCGCCAAGTGGCTCCGCGAGCGCACGCTCCCTTTAGAGCGCTGATCCCTCTTTTCTTAATGGCTCAGGAACCCCGGACGATGCACAGCCCTCGCCCCGGGGTTCCTCTTTTTCCTCCCACCTCGGCCAAAAGTGGAAACGAAAATCGGCCAAAGTCGGAAATGAAAACCGGCCAAAAGTGGAAACGAAAACCAGCCAAAAGTGGAAACGGGCCAAATTATCGTACCTTTGTACACACATTACTAACGACTTACGGTTATGGAATACAGAGCGAGGATTGCAGACCAATTGCTGGAGAGAAAGCTGAGAGGCAAAGGGGCTGTCCTGATCAGAGGAGCGAAATGGTGTGGTAAGACAACAACTGCCGAGCAGGTTGCCAAGAGCGTCATCTATATGGACGACCCGAAGCTGAAGTCCACCTACCTTCGCTTAGCGGAGATAGGGATAGAGCAGTTGCTTGAGGGAGACACGCCGCACCTTATTGATGAGTGGCAATTGGCTCCTCAGCTATGGGATGCAATCAGGTATGAGGTGGACCATCGTGAGGCGCCGGGGCAATTTATCCTCACAGGAAGTGCTGTGCCCGCTGATGTAAGCAAGATAGACCATAGTGGGACCGGGCGCTTTGCCCGACTGACTATGCGCCCCATGAGCCTCTGGGAGAGTGGCGACTCTACGGGAGAGGTAAGCCTGAGGGCACTATTTGATGGGGAGAGGCAGGTGCGGGGATTCTCTGAGTATAACCTTGGCGACATCGCTTATCTCATCTGCCGTGGTGGCTGGCCCAGGGCAGTGGATATGGATAAGGATATATCTCTGGATCAGGCTAAGGACTATGTGGACAGCGTTGCGGAGAGCGATCTCTCTCGGGTGGATGGTGTACAGCGAAATAGTGAGACGACAAGGAGGCTGCTACGCTCCTACGCACGTCATCAGGGAAGTCAGGCTACGCTCGGCACCATAATGGCGGACATCACCGCCGGTGGCAACTACGAGGTGAGTGACAAGACTGTCTCGGACTACATTGAGGCACTACGCAAGATATTCCTCATAGAGGATGTCGAGGCGTGGAATCCCAACCTCCGCAGTAAGACCGCTATCCGAAGCTCAGACACCCGCTACTTCGTGGACCCCTCTATCGCAGCAGGAGCCATCGGCATCGGTCCGGGCGATCTCGTCAAGGATCCCAATACGATGGGCTTACTCTTCGAGACCCTCTGTGTGAGAGACCTCAGGGTCTATGCTGAGTCTTTGGACGGGAAAGTCTTCCACTATCGGGACAAGAACGACCTTGAGTGCGACGCTGTCATACACCTCCGCAACGGATCCTACGGACTGGTCGAGATCAAGCTGGGAGGCGACAAGCTGATCCAAGAGGGAGTGAGTACGCTCACCAAGCTGGCGGAGAAGATTGATACGGATAAGATGAGTGCGCCGTCTTTCAAAATGATCCTTACGGCAGTGGGTAGCTACGCCTACCCGCTCAGTGACGCAGACGATGTAATCGTGGTACCGATAGGATGCCTAAAACCCTGACCTTTTGTTTTTATACCCTCTATGTCAAGACATAAAGCCCTAAGACTGTCATCCCACCCGACGCCCTTCGTCGTCATACTCGCCTCGGCGGTGTTGCTGATGCTGGTGAGTCGCTACCTGATGGATCAGAGTGCCCTCGTGGACCTGATCACCACCATTCTGCCCATCGTGATCGTCGGCCCGGTCTACTTTTTCTTAGGTAAAAAGCAGGGCTGGGCGCTCTCCCTTGGATCAGTTCTCCTCGCTGTCTTACTGATGGCTGCGCTCGTGGGCATAGCCTCGTACTTGATTACAGTCCGGTAGACCTCTCCTGCGCACGGAAGCGCCCTCCCAGGGCTGACGCACTTGAGCGCTACAGCTAAGTAGCGATCACCCATACCAGGTGCGATCCCGCTGACCGGTGGACCTCGTGATGCTCCTACCTACCGGTCCAGCAGGGGGCGGAGCTTCAGAGGCATCATCGTACATCAAGACACGAGGTGGCGATGACCGCGGAAGACGCATTTTTGGTCAAGAAGAGGCAGGAAGAGACACGGAGAGACAACTCCTCTCGCCGGGGTGCTATATTTGCACCGCTGACGCTTCCGGATAAGTGAGGTGATCGTGGCTTGGGGTGATGGGGGCAGCCTCTGCTACTCCCGCTACGCGCATTCTACATCCTCTATCGGGTATCTCGAGCTGTAGGAGAAGACTCTTAGGCGCGCACTTCGATAGGCTGATGGGTCGTACCGCAAAGGGCGCTTCGCATCCGCATCTTCACAGTGAGCTGAGGGGCTTTCTGTATCACTTAGTACCCCTCAAATGCATCTCCCCACGTCGACCTGGGGCTTGTTGCTGAGGACTTTGGCTATATTTGCGTAGAACCGAAAACCACTTGAGCTACCATTCACTATGCGTCAGACTTTCGCTAGAGGGCTTTTGGCTACCCTCTTTTTACTCACATCACTCATCGCCATGTCACAAGTCCACATCTACCAGGGCGCGTACCCGTACAGCACCGAGATCCTCTACACCTGGGATGGAAAGCATCTCTATCAGGGAGCTTACGCCTACAGCACCGAGATCCTCTACACGTGGGACGGGAAGCACCTCTACCGGGGTGCTTATGCCTACAGCACCGAGATCCTCTGCACCTGGGACGGGAAGCACCTCTACCAGGGCGCGTACCCGTACAGCACCGAGATCCTCTACACATGGGATGGGGAGCATCTCTACCAGGGCGCTTATGCCTACAGCACGAGTATCCTCTACACGTGGGATGGGAAGCACCTCTACCGGGGCGCTTACGCCTACAGCACGGAGATACTTTACACGCTGGACGGAGCGGTGCCGGTGCCTGTCTTAGTCGCTGGGCTGCAGCTTTAGGCTCTTGATCGAATTGGTTATCTTTGTCGAAATGAGACAAAAGCTTATGAGATCATCCTTCCTATCCCTCGCCGCACTCCTCCTGACCGCCTGTACTGCCACGGCTCAGGTGCGTGTGCAGCAGTATAATGTCTCCACCCTGCCGGACAATAGCGTCGTCTATGCCCTGCCGGAGACGCACCTCTATGCGACCGTTACCTACCGGAAGGTGGTGCGGCAGCCGGGCGAGCTGGCGCTCTACGCCGATCGCTACCTCGGCGTGCGGGATGCGATCCTGGAGCCCTCCACCTCCTATCAGTTGGTGAGTGTCGACCTCGGGAGCTATGGCGTGCCGAGCGACTCACTGAGATTTGCCGTGGAGATGCACCGCAATAGCAGCGCTGCAAATGTCGCCCTGACGGAGGATGGTCGGCTTGTGGCGGTCAATGTCGACTCTACCATTGAGCTTCCCTCCCTGCCGGTCGAGAAAACGATCGAGGCGGTCCATGATAAGGACTTCGGTGACCTGAAGAGCCTCCCCTCGGACTACATCCGCGCCACCACCACCTCCAAGCGTGCTGAGATCGCGGCACAGGAGATTTATCGTCTCCGGGACAGCCGCACGGCGGTGCTATCCGGTGAGACTGACCAGCCCTTCGCGGACGGTCAGGCACTCCGTATCGCCGTGCAGGGGCTGGATGCCGCTGAGCGAAGCCTCACGGAGCGCTTCATCGGCACGACAGATACCATCACCTACGTCCGGCTCATCCGACCACTCGATGTGGTGGAGGGGCAGCAGGTGGCACTACGCTTCTCGGAGCGGGAGGGACTCCTCTCATCTGATGACCTGAGAGGCGAACCGATCTATCTGGATACGAAGATCACCGAGCGCGCACCGGAGCTCGCAGAGCGGGACCAGAAGAAGAAGGAGAAGCAGCTCCGCAAGGGCGTCGTCTACGTCGTCCCCGGCTCTGCTGACGTCCGACTCCTCTACCGTGGCAACCGCATCGCCGGCGGCAGCTTCCCGATAGCGCAGCTCGGTTCGCTCGAGGCGCTTGAGGGCGGACTCTTCACCGACAAGCGGATGGAGACCTCCGTCCGCTTTGACCACGCCACCGGCGCCATCCTCAAGGTCGACTCCCGTCCCCGCCAGTAAGTTCGCTCGACACCGGAAGGAATAAAAAAGGTCCTCGCAGTGCTGTGTGTACTGCGAGGACCTTTTTCCATTACATGTCCGTATTGAGCCGGCGGTAGAGGGACTGGAAGTAAGGGGCGGCGTAGTCGGCGGGGCGGAGGACCTGGTCGTCGCAGAGGACGACATCGAGGTCGAGTGCCACCTCTCCGCCCGGGGTGCGGACGCGCCCCGCTCTCTCCTCCAGCTCTTTCATCCGCCGGGCGAGCACGTCCGGCTCCTCCCGAGTGTCGAGGATCAGTAGCGCATTTCGGTAGAGCCGTCCGCTACCCTTGGCATCCTCCGACGTCATCGCCTCTGTCAGTCGCGCCCCGGGGAGCGCCGCGAGGATCAGCTCCCGTAGAGACCTTGCCCGATCCTCATCATAGGTCGTCCCGGCAAGGATGATATAGTGATGCGAAAAGGGCACTCCCAGCCCCTCCAGCCGAAGCCCGATGAGTAGCTGGACAAAGCCCCGCGCTGCGAGGTAGAGGAGGAAGGCAGTCATGAGCCGCGCATTTCCGTCCTCAAGCGGCAGGCCGAAGTCTACCACAAAGAAGAGCACCACCGCCACCAGCATACTCCACATCATCTCCCGCGTCGCCGTCATGCCGATGAAGACACCGTCCATCACGAAGCCGATGCAGCCCGCCAGCGGGATCACCACCACGTAGGGCAGATACAGGAGCGCCTGCTGCAGCACCTCCTCCCGGTCGGTCAGGAGTGCCAGCAGCTCCGCTCCCGCGATGGCATAGATCGCTGTGACGATCAGCCCGAGCCCGATCCCCCAGCCGAGCAGTCGCCGCACCGCTGTGCGCACTGCCTCCCGAGACCGCTGCCCATAGGCGTCTCCCACGATCGCCTCGCCCGCATTGGCAAAGCCGTCGATGAAGTAGGAGAAAAGGGTGAAGAACTGGTACAGCAGCGCATTCCCCGCCAGGGTCAGCGTCCCCATACGCGTCCCGGCGTAGACAAAGTAGACGCTCACGCACGCCATCAGCAGGGTGCGGAAAAATATGTGGACATTCGTCGAGAAGTACCGCCCCAGCTCCTCCCCGAGGGCGCTCAGCCGGTGTGGCAGCGTCACCTTTCCCCTCCGCACATAGAGCAGCAGGACACCGCCGGCGAGCAAGAGCATCCCGAGCCACTGCGCTACCAGAGTACCGATAGCGATGCCCTCTATCCCCCGCCCCTCGCTCAGCACGAGGAAGGCCGAGAGCCCGATATTGACGAGGTTGGTGATGATGCTGACCGCCATCGGGTACCAGCTGTTTTGCATCCCGATGAACCACCCATTCATCGCATTCGTCGTCAGTATCGCTGGCGCCCCCATCACCACGATGGCGAAGTAGATCAGCGCATACCGCTCCACCTCCGCCTCCGGAGCGAGCACGGAGAGGATCATCCGCGAGAGGGGCGTCTGCAGGAGGATGATCAGTAGTCCGCCGACCAGTCCTATGAGGAATGACTGCGCCAGCGTCCGTCCCATGCGCTCCCGGCTGCGGCTCCCGTAGGCCTGTGCCGTGAGACCGGAGGTCCCCATACGGAGGAAGGAGAAGACCCAGTAGATGAGGTTGAAGAGCGTCGTCGCTATCGATATGCCAGCGATCGGCGCCGCATCCTCCAGGTGACCCGTCAGCCCCATATCCACCAGCCCGAGGAGGGGCACGGTGAGATTGGAGACAATATTGGGGAGGGCGAGCCTCAGTATGCGGCGATCGAGGGAGCGACCGGAGGCAGACGACATAGGTGGACTACTTTGCGAGCGGTTTCTCTAAGAGGTTACTGTCCCCATAGGAGAGGAAGCGGAAGTCGTGGTCAAGCGCAAAGCGGTAGATCTCGCGCCACTCCTCGCCGACAAAGGCCGCCACGAGGAGCATCAGCGTCGAGACCGGCTGGTGGAAGTTTGTGATCAGCTTGTCCACCAGGCGGTAGCTGAAGCCTGGCTCGATGATGATCTGCGTGTCGCCGATCAGTGCCGGGCTCCCACTTCGCTCCAGATAGTCGATCAGCGCATCGAGTGCCTCCGGCACCGACACCTCATAGGTCCGCTCGTAGGGCATCCACTGACCGACGTGGAGCGGCTCCTCCACACCCTCCAGGACGTTGATCCCCATATAGTATAGGCTCTCCAGCGTGCGGGTGGAGGTGGTGCCCACGGAGACGATCTTTCGCCCTGCCCGCTTCTGCTCGGCGATGGTCCGGAGTGCCTCCACCGGCACCTTGATCACCTCCTTGTGCATCTCGTGACCGCCCATGGTGCTGCTCTTGACGGGGGCAAAGGTCCCCGCTCCCACATGCAGCGTCACGCGCGTCTGACGGATCCCTCGCTCCTCCAGCTCCCGTAGCACCCGGTCGGTGAAGTGCAGCCCGGCGGTCGGAGCGGCGACACTCCCCTCGATCCGTGCGTAGACGGTCTGATAGGTGACGAGGTCGGAGGCCTCGGTGTCGCGATTGAGGTAAGGCGGTATCGGCAGCTCGCCCACCTCCTCGAGGATGTCGGCAAAGGAGCCATCGGTATCCCACGAGAAGCGAACCAGTCCATCGCCCACCCGCTCCACGGAGAGCGTGCCGCCCGAGATCGGTCGCGTGAGACGCTCCTCCTTCCACTTCGATGCATTACCGATCATGCAGTGCCAGGTGACGCTGTGGTGCGAGGCAAAGGACTCCTCATAGAGTTTCGGCTCGTAGGGATCGAGGCAGAAGACCTCGATGCGTGCGCCGGTGGAGCGGTGGAAGACGACGCGGGCATTGATCACGCGCGTGTCATTCATCACCATCAGGTCCTCCGGTGAGAGCAGGCTCGGCAGGTCGTAGAAGTGGTGCTCGCTGATCGTCCCCTCGGGACTGAGGTGGAGTAGCTTGGAGTGATCCCTCTCCCTGAGGGGGTACTTCGCGATGCGCTCCTCGGGCAGAGGGTAGCTGTAGTCGCTGATGCGTATATTCTTATAGTCGTCCATGATCTGATCCTTTTGTGACTGCAAAAGTACCCAATTTGCACATACCGCTCCGTCTCCCCGACAGTCGTACCTGCTCCTTCTGCCCAAGTTTTTGGAGAGAAAAAAGGGGAAAACTACAGCCTGTAGGTGAGGGCAAGGGCGAGGTCGGTGGTGAGGGGACGGTCGGAGGTGCGGGTGAGGGCGATGCGACTGTGGAGCGCGACGCGTCTGCCGAGATGCCACCGGAGTCGTCCGGTCAGCTGCACTCCCTGCCCACGCAGCATCGTCCCGCCATAGAGGTAGGGCATCCAGAGCAGGGTGCTGTGCATCACCTGCCCCACTGTGAGCCGGAAGAGTCTCACCTCGCCCTCTGCCAGCATAGACGTCCCATCGTCGTAGCGCACCCTCCCCATCACGCCGCCTCCGAGACCCTCTCCCTCGGTGTGGAGCAGCCGAACCTCCTGTCGCGTGATCCACCTCGCCCCATGCTTATAGTCGCTGCTGTACCGGATCGTCCACTGACGGGGCTTATCCGGCACACCAAGCCACCGGAGCGTCAGGAGAGAGGAGCCGTGGTAGTCGCTCTTGCCCACTCTCGCCATGAGCATCGTCCCGGAGGGCGAGCTGGCGGCAGTACGACGAAAGCGGTCGACCACCACCGTACCGGTGACGTATCGTGCCACCTCGCCGCTCCACTGTAGCCGATACCCCCGCTCGTCCCGCCCCGTTGAGTAGTGCCCGTCTCCCGTGCCGTAGGGGGAGTAGCGCTCCCGGCCGAAGTAGCGACCCGAGAGGGTGAGCGCCCCCAGCATCTCGTCCATGTAGGAGAGGCTTCCCTCAGCGGCTTGCCGCTCTCCCGGTGCCAGGGTCACCTCTCCCGAGGCGATCACCCTCTCCCCCATCCAGTAGCCGTCGATCGATCCCTCCCTCAGCACCCGCGATGCGGGATAGCGTGCCGGGGGTAGGAGCAGAGTCCCCGAGCGGGAGCGGTGGCGGTAGATCAGCCCGGTGGCGCCGATGTGGGCGCTGTCGCTCTCGTACGATAGGTAGCCCCCGACCATCTCCCGTCGCGCCGTATGGCGGTGGCGGAGGGTGGGGGCGTCGCGGTGAAGCCCGGTCCTGTAGAGTGTCTGAAGTCTCTGCCCCTCTATCCGTGCATCGATCGGCTCGTACCCGCCGAGGAGCACCAGTTGCATCGGACCGAGGCCCTGCGCCACGGCCAGCCCTCGCAGGTAGTCGTACTCTCTCGCCGACCGGTGGGGACGCAGGTCGCGCGTCACCCGATCCGGGATGCCGGTCCCGTAGATCGAGGAGGAGAAGAAGGAGCGTCCCTGCCCCATCAGCAGTCCGCGACCCGTCGTGAGGCGAAAGTCACCGAGGAGAATGGCTCTCCTCTGGTCCCGGTACCGAATCGTGCCACTGAGGTGGTCCATCCATCCCTCGCGGACCGGGCGGAAGGGCTCTCCCCGGTCCGTCTCCCCCACTAATGCCCAGTCGAGGTGCTTCCCATTGTCCCCCACGGAGCGGATCAGCAGCGAGGCGGACCCCTCCCTGTAGAGCGATCCCACCGCATGCTCTCGCCGAGGTCGGGGAGGGCGGTTGTCCACAGCACCCACCGTGAGGTAAGGATAGAGCAGGGAGAGGAGACGAAGCTCGGCGCCCTGCACCTCCTTGAGGTCGTAGACCGAACTTAGCCGCCCGCTCTGTGAGCGGTAGAGGAGAAAGTTTCGGATAAAGAATGGGTCCAAGAGCGGGACGCGCGCCAGCTCGTCCGCCGTGGCGGTATTGAGGTCCAGCGGATGAAGCTCCAGCCGCTCCAGCTCCTCGGCCGCCCTCTCGCGCGCCTCATCGTCCTCGATGAGCGCTAGGATAGCCTCCGAGGAGAGGCTCTCCTGAGCGACTACCCGCATGCATAGGCAGGTCAGCCCAACCAGCAGGAGGAGACGAAGGCCTCTACCGGCGCTGCTCCTCCTCACCGTTGTCGAAGAGAGTAGGGCGGTGCTTCGTCGCATCGCCCACGATCCGCTCCATGACGCATCGTCGCACGAAGTCGGCCCTTGACCGACAGGGATGGCGCCTGAGGTACCGCTCGATGATCTCCATCTGGCTCTCGGAGAAGAGCACCGTCACCCGCACCGTATGTGGCTCCTGCCGGATCCTCTCTCCCCGCCGTCTCGATCGTCTCATGCTGTGGACTCTTATCTCTCGCTGGTAGTCTGTGACAGGTAGCCGCGCCGGTATACGCCTCGATCGAAGTTCCCCTCCGCTCCGCCTCACCTCCTGAGGGCAAGCACTTAGCGGTATGAGGCTATCGGGTCCGGTCATGGCTTACTATCCTTACTCGGTGGTAAATGTACCTCTTTTTGCCAAAAGGCTGCCCGCTCCACCCATCCACTCCAGGTCTCTTGCGTAATGACCTGTCCCCCAGCCTCGACATCTCTAAGCGCTCTGAGGCAACTCTAATACCGATATTAGAGAAGCCTAATATCGGTATTAGAGGACACTAATATCGGTATTAGATTTTAGCCCCCTCGACCCCGCCCGACTCGTCCGACAAGGTAGCGCGCCGTGAGGTGAGGTGGCACGCCGCAGGTGAGGGGGCAGGGTCGTGTTATTTTATTATCTTTGCTTTGTTTTTGAAATAATTTATCGGTGAGGCTTAGTCTGCTTGGCGGATGGGGTCTCGCTCTTCTCTATTATTTATGGACTGGCTAACCAATCTCTTTCTGCAGCACGGCGTCGCACAGGCGATCGTCGTCCTGTCCCTCACGATCGCCGTGGGGCTGCTGCTGGGGAGGATAAAGTTCTGGGGCATCTCCCTCGGCACCGCGTTTATCCTCTTCGTCGGCATCCTCTTCGGTCAGCTGGGGCTCTCCATCGATCCAATGATCAATAGCTTCTTCAAGGACTTTGGACTGGCGATCTTCGTCTACTCCATCGGTCTGGAGGTGGGGCCCAGCTTCTTCTCAAACCTCAAGTCTAAGGGCGCCAAGCTGAATGTCCTCGCCGCCATCGGTGCCTCGCTGGCAGCGGTGGTGACGGTGGCACTCTTCTACATCACCGACATCCCGATGCAGACGCTGGTGGGTGTGATGAGTGGTGCGGTGACCAATACCCCGGGACTTGCCGCTGCCCAGCAGACCTATCAGGACATCACCGGTGTCGCTGATCAGTCGATCGCTCAGGGCTACGCCGTCGCCTATCCGCTCGCCGTGGTCGGCATCATCATGACTATCGTGATGACGAAGGTGGTGGCCAAGATTAATACCGATGAGCTGGAGAAGCGGCTTACCGCACAGTCTGACGCGGAGACCAGCGAGACGGAGGGTGTCTCTGTCGAAGTGACCAATCCGGAGCTATTTGGGAAGACGGTCGTGGAGCTGAAGAAGCTGGTGCCGGACACCGGCTTCGTCGTCTCTCGTGTGCTGAAGAAGGATACCGGCGAGACTGTCCTCGTGAATGGTCTGACACGATTTGAGGAGGGAGACAAGCTCTTTGTGATCCTCAATACGACCAACGAGCAGGATATCATCTCGGCTGTCGGTAAGCTCGACACATCGGATCACGTGACCTGGGTGGAGAAGTCTCAGGACGTGATCGCCCGCTGGGTGCTGCTCTCGGATAGTAAGCTCAATGGTAAGACGCTCAAGGACCTGAAGCTGAGGGAGCACTTCAACGTCAGCGTGACGCGCGTCGATCGCGCCGGCGTGAAGCTGGTGGCCGTCCCTTACCTGAAGCTGCAGCAGGGCGATAAGCTCCTCTGCGTCGGCGGAGAGAAGAGTGTCAGCGCTGCGGCACACTCCTTCGGGGACTCCTCCAAGGCGCTCAATAAGCCCAATCTCTTTGCCATCTTCCTCGGGCTGATCCTCGGTATCATCCTCGGCATGCTGCCGATCGTGATCCCCGGACTCTCCGCCCCGCTCAAGCTGGGTCTCGCCGGTGGTCCACTGATCGTGGCCATCATCGTCGGCCGCTGGGGTGCAGAGTTTGGCCTGCCGACCTACACCACTACGAGTGCCAACCTGATGATCCGCGAGATCGGCCTCTGCGCCTTCCTCGCCTGCGTCGGTCTCGGTGCCGGTCAGGGCTTCATAGAAACGCTCGCCCAGGGAGGCTACGCTTGGCTCGGGTACGGGCTCCTGATCACACTCCTGCCGCTGGTCGTCGTGGCATTTATCGGGCATAAGTTCTACCGCTTTGACTACTTCACCCTCGCCGGTATGATCGCCGGTATGACCACCGACCCGCCGGCGCTGGGCTATGCTCAGACGCTCACGTCCCGCAATAAGCCGCTGATCGGCTACGCGACCGTCTATCCTCTGGCGATGTTTATGAGGATCCTGATGGCGCAGCTGCTGGTGCTGCTCTTCTGCGCGTGACGGCAGTAACGCTCTACGAGGCGACCGCCCCTCTCGGTGATGAGGAGGGCGGTCGCTTCTTTGTACTTAACGGTAAAAAAGGTATTTTTGCCATCAGGGGTCTCCACACGCCTGATCTCACGGAGAGCCTCCTGCCGGTCCGTGACGGGCTGAGGAGAGATAAGACTATAACAACTTACAACCTATAAACCAACTAACCACATGGCACAACGTCATCCTAAAGGGCTGCTGGTGCTCGCCTTGGCAAACATGGGCGAGCGCTTCGGCTACTACACAATGCTGGCCATCCTGACCCTGTACTTGCAGGCAAAGTTTGGACTATCATCGGCTACTACGAGCTGGATCTACTCGATCTTCCTCGCCCTGATCTACTTCCTCCCCGTCTTTGGTGGTGTGGTAGCAGATAAGTGGCTCGGCTACGGTCGCACGATCTTGATCGGAGTGGTCGTCATGTTTGGTGGTTACCTGCTGCTCGGTATGCCCTTCGGCGCCGGTCAGGCGGGTCTCGCCATCATGCTGGGAGCGCTCCTGCTGATCTCGCTCGGTACGGGACTCTTCAAGGGAAACCTCCAGGCTCTCGTAGGTAAGATCTACGATGACCCGAAGTATGCGAAGGGCCGCGACATCGCTTTCTCGATCTTCTACCTCTTCATCAACGTCGGCTCCCTCTTCGCCCCCAGTATGGGACAGGCGATCACGAATAATGTCCTCAAGGAGCACCACTTCGCCTACTACAACGCCGACATCCCAGCCAACTACAACCGCTTCAACGACCGTCTCCTCTCTGCTGACGAGGAGACCTCCTTCATCCAGGCTGTCCAGGATAAGCATGGCGACTGGGCAACGATGACCGCTGAGGATCAGAGCAAGGCGATCAAGAAGGCGAAGTCCGATGAGGGTGTCCTCTTCCAGGAGGATGCTCGTGAGGCAGAGTTTAATCTCAAGCTCGCCGGGCTCAACCAGTACACCGTCACCGGCAAGATCACCGATCCCGCACTGATGGTGACCGACGAGGATTATCGCCTCGCTAAGTCTCGCGTGCCGGAGCAGCAGGCTGCCCGCCAGGCTATCCTCGACCGCGTCGCAGCGGCAGAGGTGCCTGCTGATCTCGTGACCCTCGAGGAGGGCGTGGAGTCTAAGGGCTTTGCTCGCGACTTTGGCTACGAGTATGTCCAGACCGCTCTCTCCACCTCGTACAGCTACGCCTTCTTCGTCGCTTGTATCTCGCTGGTGATCTCGATCCTGATCTTCGTCCTGGGACGCAAGACCTGGAAATTTGCTGACGTGACCGCCAAGCAGGCGATGAGTAACGCCGCCGAGCAGGGAAAGAAGGTGAAGCCAATGCCCAAGAAGGAGGTCCGGGAGCGTATGTTTGCCCTCATCCTCGTCTTTATCGTGGTGATCTTCTTCTGGATGGCCTTCCACCAGAATGGCCTCACGCTGACCTTCTTCGCTCGTGACTACACGGTGAGTCAGGTAGACCCGACCACCTACGGTCTCTTCAATATCGGTATGCTGGTGGCCTTCATCGTCTTTATGTACGGTATCTACTCCATGACGATGGGTCTCCTGGGATCGGAGAAGAATAAGAAGCTCGGTCTCGGCCTGCTTGTCGCCGGTATCGTCGGTCTTGCGGCAGTCTACCTGACACAGATCAAGCCGCTCGAGGGTATGCAGAATATCACTCCTCAGATCTTCCAGCAATTCAACCCCTTCTTCATCGTCCTCCTGACGCCTATCACGGTCGGTATCTTTGCCGCACTGGCCGCTAAGGGAAAGGAGCCAAGCGCTCCGCGCAAGATCGGTATCGGTATGATCATGGCGGGAGCCGGCTTCCTCGTGATGCTGATCTGCGCCCTGACCAATCAGCTGCCTGCCCCCGGCTCGCTTAATGGCGGTACCAGCCCGATCCTCGTGCAACCTGAGTGGCTCATCGGTACTTACCTGACACTGACGGTGGCCGAGCTCTTCCTCAGCCCGATGGGTCTCTCCTTTGTCTCCAAGGTGGCTCCACCTCAGTACTCCGGTCTGATGCAGGGAGGATGGCTTGCCGCCACCGCCGTCGGCAATATGCTTGTCGGCGTGATGGGCAACCTCTGGGACAAGATCTCGATGCCCACCTTCTTCATCATTCTGATCGCCTGCTGCGGTATCGCCGCTGTCTTCATCTTCGCCATCATGGGTCGCCTCGAGCGCGTGACCGAGGATAAGCCCGAGGAGGTAGAGGCGTGATGAGGCGATAGAGGACTATTGCACATCCTAATGGAAAGGGGCAGCACCTGAGTATGATCAAGTGCTGCCCCTTTCCTTTTTTTCTCCCCCTCCCCCTAAGGTGAGATCGATCCCCGGCGATGGCTCTCTGCCTAGGATGGTGACCGCGTAGGGCGTAAAGGGTAAAGCCCTCACTCCGATGTCGGAGAGAGGGCTTTACGCTCAGTGGAGTAGGGGGGTACCTATCAGAGGAGGTAGGGGTCGTCCTCCCACGGGGTCAGCGTGGTGGGGTCGGCGACATTGGTGTCTCTCCCCTCGGGGGGCAGATCCTCGGCGCTCTTGGGCTCTGCCGGCTTCGTCGGGTGGTCGAGCTCCTTATCCCGGGCACGCTCCGCCTGCCAGTCCTCACGGGAGGTCTCGCCATTGGAGGAGGTGTCGACGGTGGAGATGTCGATGCCGAGCGCCTCAGCCACCATCTCCCCGTACTTCGGGTCGGCCTGGTAGCAGTGGCGGATGTGACGGTGCTTGATCTGCATCGTGGAGTCGCCCATATTGCGTGCGGTATTCTCCGCTAAGACGAGCTGCTGCTCCGGCGTCATCGCCCTGAAGAGCTGTCCCGGCTGGGTGAAGTAGTCGTGGTCGTCCTCACGGAAGTCGTAGTAGTCGACGCGACCGCCCTCCTGGGCAGGATTTTGCACCTCGGGGTTGCTCTCCCAGTCGCCATAGCTATTGGGGTAGTAGTGGAGCTCGCCACCGTTATTCCCATCGACGCGCATACGCCCGTCGCGGTGGTAGGAGTGGGGATCCTTGACCCCGAGAGGGGAGTTGACCGGTATCTGGTGGTAATTGACCCCAAGCCGGTAGCGCTGAGCATCGGCGTAGGCAAAGGTGCGGAACTGCAGCATCCGGTCGGGGGAGATGCCTATGCCGGGCACCTGATTGGAGGGGTCCATAGCGAGCTGCTCGATGTCCTGGAAGTAATTCTCAGGGTTGCGATTGAGCTCAAACTCACCCACCTCCATGAGGGGGTAGTCCTTCTTGGGCCACATCTTCGTGAGGTCAAAGGGGTTATTCTTCATCTCCCGCGCCTGCTCCTCGGTCATCACCTGGATGTACATTTTCCAGCGGGGGTACTGCCCCTCATTGATCGCCTCCTGCAGGTCTCGGCCGTTGCTCTCGCGGTCCTTGGAGACCACCTTCTCCGCCTCCTGGTCCGTGAGGTTTTGGATGCCCTGCTGGCTGCGGAAGTGGAACTTTACCCACACCCGCTCGTCGTCCGCATTGATCAGGCTGTAGGTGTGGCTGCTGAAGCCGTGCATGAAGCGGAAGCTGGAGGGGATCCCTCGGTCGGACATCGTGATCGTCACCTGGAGGAGAGACTCAGGGAGTGAGCTCCAAAAGTCCCAATTGATATTAGGGCTCCGGAGGTGGCTCTTCGGGTCGCGGTGGACGGCATGATTGAGGTCGATGAAGAGCTTCGGGTCGCGGAAGAAGAAGACCGGGGTGTTATTCCCCACAATGTCCCAATTGCCCTCCTCGGTGTAGAAGCGTACGGCGAAGCCTCGGATGTCTCTCTCAGCATCGGCAGCGCCTCTCTCGCCTGCTACGGTGGAGAAGCGGGCGATCATCTGACACTCGTTGCCGACCTTACTGAAGATCTTAGCCTTGGTGTACTTAGTGATGTCGTGGGTGACGCGGAAGGTCCCCCAGGCGCCCCAGCCCTTGGCGTGCATACGCCGCTCGGGGATCACCTCGCGATTGAAGTGCGCATGCTTCTCAAAGAGCCAATGGTCCTCCATCGTGAGAGGACCTCTCGCTCCGGCGCTCTGCGAGTCATCGTTATTAGGCACAGGCACTCCGCCTGCGCGGGTCATCCGCCCGGGGTGGACGGTGGCGTTGCGGCTTGAGGGATCGTCCTTGAGGCCGTTTTTCTTCATCGGGTCTTTTTTCATGGTTAGTCTTGGTTTTTTGTGGTGTAAAGTGCTCTTTTGAGCTCAAACTTATCGAAAATCCGAGTGCCGAGCAAATGGGATCGCTGGGAGAAAAGCTGTAATCCCCATTGCATTAGCGGAATAATAGTAGTACCTTTGCACCACTTTTCGGATACAATAATCTGCGATCTTGACCATCGGCTCCGATGGAAGGGAGGAGCATATGAGTTAATAGCGATATGAAGAGAACATACCAACCTCACGTCACCAAGAGAAAGAATAAGCACGGCTTCCGCGCTCGTATGGCATCTGCCGGCGGTCGTCGCGTGCTGGCTGCACGTCGCGCTAAGGGGCGCGCCAAGCTGAGCGTCTCGGACGAGTTTTCCGCTCGCTAAGCCCTACCGGTGACCTAAGTGATCTACAGACCTTGACTGATACATTGTATCGGTCAAGGTCTTGGTCTTTTTTGGTAAAAACTGCGCCAAATCGGGAGGGGACATTTTGCAATCACACTATTTATCACTAACTTTGCCCTACACGAAGGGAGACTGGCTCTCGGGCTCGGTCACCCGGACATTAAGTTTGACACTAAACAATCATTACAAGATTATGAAACTAAGAAACGTAATCCTCGGCTCACTCCTCGGAGTATTTGCCCTCGGTGCAACTGCCAACGCTCAGATCGGCTTCATCGTACGTGGTGGCTACCAGGCTGCCAACATCACCGGTAGCTCTATCGACACCAAGATCACTCACGGAGCCCGTGTAGGTGCCGCTGCCGACATCACCGTCTACGATGGTGGTATGAGCCGCATCTCCATCCAGCCCGGTGTAGACTTCGCTATGAAGGGCTACAAGGTGGGTGAGATCAAGAAGAACGACAAGGCTGGTCTCAGCACCACCACCAGCCTCTACTACGTGGACATCCCCGTCCTCGCCAACTTCTCTTTTGACCTTGGCAATGACCTCGGCGTCTTCGTCAATGCCGGTCCCTATCTCGGTGTAGGTGTCGGTGGTAAGGTGACCGGCGAGGGTAAGCTCTTTGGTCTCGAGGGTAAGTCCGAGAAGGATATCAAGCCCTTCGACAAGGATAACGGCATGCTTAATCGTCTCGACTGGGGTGCTCAGGTCGGTGCCGGTGTGGAGTACAACCACTTCCAGGTAGGTGTGGGTACTCAGTTCGGTATCGGTGACATCCGTAACGACAACTGGAAGAAGGCCGATAAGGATAAGGCTATCCGCAACAGCAACTTCTTCGTTACTGTCGGCTACCGCTTCTGATCCATAGGTTAGAGCCTTATTTAATACAGGCGGGTCGTCTCTTAACTGAGGCGACCCGCCTTTTCTTCGTACATTTGTCCCATAAGAGTGACAGTGTATGACCGGAAACGGAGGTAATAAGCAGAAACTAAAGCAGCGGCAGAAGCTCTCCGCTCGGCAGATCCAGCTGATGCAGATGGTGATGCTCCCGCAGACGGAGCTCTCACAGCGCATCAAGCAGGAGCTAGAGCGCAACCCCGCACTTGAGGAGGGGAGCGATGAGCCGGGAGACTACGAGGACTTGCCTGATGGTGAGGGGGACGTCGTGGAGAGCATCGATGCCGATGACTACACCGATGTGGATGAGATCCCCGGCTCTGCCTACAAGCATACCGCCCGCTCGGAGGGTGCCTCGGCGACAGAGATCCCCTTTGCCGACACACCGACGCTCACGGAGTACCTCCGCCGGCAGCTCTACATGACCGATCTCGATGAGGAGCAGCGACAGATAGCCGCCTTCGTCATCGGCAGTCTCGAGGACGACGGCTACCTGAGGCAGACGACGGAGGGGCTGACGGACGATCTCGCCATCTATCAGGGGATCTACTGCAGTACGGAGGAGGTGGAGGCAGTCGTACGGGCGATACGGGCTCTCGACCCGCCCGGTGTGGGTGCGAGGGATCTGAGGGACTGTCTCCTCCTGCAGCTGGAGCGGCGTACCCCTGAGACGACGACCATCAGCCTTGCCAAGCGACTCCTCACCGATCACTTCGATGATCTCTCCAAGCGGCACTACAGCGCCCTCAGCGAGGCGTGCGATGCCGATGACGACCAGATCCGCGAGGCGATCCGGCTGATCGTCTCGCTCAATCCCACCCCCGGGCTCGACTTTGGCACCCGGATGGAGGGAAATGCCCAGACGGTCATCCCCGACTTCGTCGTCACGGAGAGCAATGGCGACCTCGTGGTGACGCTGAATAATGGCGACATACCCGAGGTGAGGGTCAATCGCCAGTTTGAGGACGAGATGAGCGCCTATACCGGTGACCTGAGGAGCCTGCCGAGGGAGCAGCGCGAGACCGGGAAGTTTGTCAAGGGTAAGCTCGACGCCGCCCGCACCTTCGTCGATATGATCCGCCAGAGGCGTGAAACCCTTATGTCCACGATGATGTGTATCGTGGATATGCAGCGCGAGTACTTTCTCAGCGGTGATATGTCGACCCTGCGACCGATGATCCTCAAGGACGTCGCTGACCGCATCGGGTACGACATCAGCACGATCTCTCGGGTCACCTCGACCAAGTATGTGCAGACCGACTTTGGCACCTTCCCGCTACGCCACTTCTTCAGCGAGGGTACGATGCGCAACGATGGCGAGGAGATCTCTACCCGCCATGTGCGGCAGATCCTCCGAGAGATCATCGACGAGGAGGACAAGCGTCGCCCGCTCTCCGATGAGGCGCTCAGCAGGGCACTCGACGAGCGCGGCTACGATGTGGCGCGCCGCACCGTCGCCAAGTATAGGGATGGGATGGGAATCCCTGTTGCAAGATTGAGAAAAGAATTCTAAATTTGTACTGGAAATATTTGCCAACCAAAACAATAGACAACACTATGAACTTTCCTGAAAACCTGAAGTACACCCAGGACCACGAGTGGATCCTCGTAGAGGGTGATCAAGTAACCGTCGGCATCACCGACTTCGCTCAGCAGGAGCTGGGAGACATCGTATTCGTCGACGTCGACAGCGAGGGCAGCACCGTAGAGGGCGGTGAGGCATTCGGCTCCATCGAGGCGGTCAAGACGGTCTCTGACCTGATCGCTCCCTGCACCATTGACGTCGAGGAGGCCAATGCTGAGCTCGAGGATGCACCCGAGCTGGTCAATCAGGACCCCTACGGCAAGGGCTGGATCATCAAGGGCAAGGTCGCTGATGCCGGTGCCATAGAGGGACTCCTCTCTGCCGCTGACTACAAGGCTCTGGTGGAGAAGTAATCTACTTCGGAGATCATGACAATACAAGGGGAGAGAGGCGACTTGTGTCGTGCTCTCTCCCCTATTTTTTTACATATAAAGAGACTACTAAGCTATGGCTGATAAGAGTAAGCCCATCGTCAGCGTCATCATGGGCAGCACCAGCGACCTGCCGGTGATGAAGAAAGCGCTCGACCTCCTCGAGCAGATGGAGATCCCCTTTGAGCTCCTGGCGCTCTCCGCCCACCGCACTCCCGAGGAGGTGACCGACTTCGCCACCCACGCTGAGGAGCGCGGCATCCGCGTCATCATCGCTGCAGCCGGCATGGCGGCACACCTCTGTGGTGTCATCGCTGCGCAGACCACCGTCCCGGTGATCGGCGTCCCGATCGCCTCCACCCTCTCCGGTATGGATGCGCTCCTCGCCATCGTCCAGATGCCCGGCGGCATCCCCGTCGCCACCGTGGGCATCAATGGCTCGCTCAATGCCGCACTCCTCGCCGTGCAGATCCTCGCCGTCGCCGATAGGGAGCTCGCCGAGCGCTACCGCGCCTACAAGGAGGGGCTGAAGCAGAAAATCGTCAAGGCTAATGCCGACCTCGCTGAGGTGAAGGACTACAGGTACAAGACCAATTGAGACTGTTGCACGAAGGCGATCCGCTGCGTTGCTTTCGGAATTCGGCCTCGGTCACGTACGTGAGTACGCTCCCTTCGGCCTCATCCTCAGCGCCTTGCATCTCATCCTTCGTGCAAAGTCTCAGCACATTTGAAACAAATGTGCGAGAATGGCACTTCGTGCAACATTCTCAATTGATACCTGTCTCATACGGACAGAGAAAGGGCTCGCAGGATGGATGACCACTCTGCGAGCCCTTATAAGATCGCGCCGGGGACTTTGGATAACTCCGAAAGTAAGGATTTGAGGATGAATCGTGCTTTGTAATCCGCCCGCCCATAAAGAGCAGCGGCACGCCATCGCAAGATCCAAGGGTCTCGGAATTGTTTTAATATTGACGAGTTTCCCGTGTGCCCGACGCGAATGTCTATACTTAGATACCACCTCTTGTGGAGGTAGCGAAGCGCTCTCGCTTCTTATTTCTTTGTATCACAAAGGTAGGAAAATCAATTCGCATTTGCAAGTCTCGCCCCTACAGCCAGTCCTTTCTTTAAGTCGGAATCCACCTGGCCCGGTATTGAGAAGGAGGGGTCCCCAATCGGTAGGGGAGGGGATAATCACGGGCAGGGGTGACGCATTTGAGTAGTACAGAAGCCACGCAGCTCATTCTGAAGGTTAGCAAACGAAGCACCCTCAAGGGTGTCGCACCATCAAGCCTTCCCACCGAGTGCGTCACCCCCTGCCCGATCAGCCCGCTCCTCAGAGAAATCTCTAATACCGATATTAGAGAAATCTAATATCGGTATTAGACTTCACTAATATCGGTATTAGATAGAGCGCCTATCCACGGGCATGGGACACCCCTCCCTTATGGGCTCCACAGCTAAGGCAATAGATAGTGGATGAGGAAGTAGTTAGAGCCTTTGGAAACTTTTGTCACCACCCACCCCACCAATCCACCTCCTCCGTTTCCTCGCCCCCCCCTCCCGGCTCATCAGACTTCGAGTCGGTCCTATTATGTTCGACAAGCATTATCTTTAGCAAGCATACTTTTTCCATGGATTAAATTTATTGACAGAGATGACGCATTCGAATGACTTCTGTAAGGCTCTAATGCGTCACTCCTGATTACGGGCGGGAGTGTTTTAGTCAGCGGCAATAATTGTGTAAATTTGTGGTGTAGTATGAGTATGAGTAATTTCTTCGACAACCTCCCCGAGGATATCGCCAGCATCTCCGACCGCATCGACCAATTGATGGGGGAGACGCTGGAGAGTGACTCCCCCTCGCTGCGCCACGCGGTGGAGCTTTTCCGTCGTCACCCGGGCAAGAGACTCCGGTCGATGCTGATGGGTGTCGTCGCCTCCGCTTACGGCGAGATCTCGGACCGGGTGGTCCGGGGCGGGACATTTATCGAGATGATCCATATCGCCACTCTGATCCACGACGATGTGATCGACGATAGCGACACACGTCGCGGGACTCAGGCGCTCCATGTGCTCTTCGGCAATCGTAAGGCGGTGCTGATGGGGGACTATGTGCTCTCCAGGGCGATCCTCCTTGCCGTGGAGCTGGAGGAGCCACTCGTGCTACAGATCCTGAGCCACGTGGGTGAGTCGCTCACGGAGGGCGAGCTGATGCAGGACGATGCCGCACAGCTGGCCGAGACGAGTGAGGAGTGGTACTACGACATCATCCGTCGCAAGACCGCCTCCCTACTGGCCGCCTCTGCCACCCTCGGGGCGATCCTCGCCGGCAGGAAGGACGAGGAGACTACGCTCGAGATCAGCGAGGCGACGCTGAGCCTGGGTATGGCTTTCCAGATCCGGGACGACCTATTTGACTACCTCCCCACGCCGGAACTGGACAAGCCCGCCGGCAACGATCTGCGGGAGCATAAGGTGACCCTTCCTCTCATCTACGCCCTGGAGCATAGCGGGCGCAAGGGGGAGCACGCTCGACGACTGCTCCGACAGACCGAGCTGAGTGAGGAGGACATACGCTCCCTGACCGACTTCGCCATAGAGTACGGTGGGATCGACTACGCTGAGCAACAGATGCATCGCCTCCTGAGCGAGGCGAAGGAGCACTACGCCCGGGTGATCCCCGAGGGGCGTAGTCTCGACCTGCTCTACCGGCTGTGCGACTACATTGCAGAGCGAGAGAAGTAAACGGCCTATTTTTTCACAAAATAATTAGAGACAAAGTATGAGAAGATTAGTACTGGTACGCCACGGACAGAGTGAGTGGAACCTGGAGAATCGCTTTACCGGATGGACCGATGTGGACCTGACCGATAAGGGTATCCAGGAGGCTGCCGCTGCAGGCAAGACGCTGAAGGAGAATGGATTTCACTTCACCCTCGCCTACACCAGCTACCTCAAGCGTGCCATCAAGACCCTCAATATCATCCTCGATAAGATGGATCTCGACTGGATCCCCGTCCGCAAGACCTGGCGCCTCAATGAGAAGCACTATGGCATGCTGCAGGGTCTCAATAAGGCTGAGACTGCAGAGAAGTATGGCGACGAGCAGGTGCACGTCTGGCGCCGTAGCTACGACGTACCGCCCACGGAGCTGGAGAAGGACGATCCTCGCAGCCCCTTCCAGGACACGCGCTACGCTCACGTGGACCCGAAGGACCTGCCTCTCACGGAGAGCCTCAAGGAGACCGTGGAGCGGATCCTCCCCTACCTCCACGAGGAGATCCTGCCATCGCTGAAGGACAATGAGGATGTCATCGTCGCCGCTCACGGCAACTCCCTCCGCGGTATCGTCAAGGTGCTGAAGGGGATCTCTGACGAGGATATCCCCGCGCTGAACCTCCCGACCGGCATCCCCTACGTCTTTGAGCTCGACGAGACCGACAACTATCGCGTGATCAAGGACTACTTCCTCGGCGATCCGGAGACGATCAAGAAGCTGATGGATGCCGTTGCCAACCAGGGCAAGGCTAAGAAGTAAGCTTCCCCACTTATACCAAAAGAGAGGCTGTGTCGCAACTTGCGGCACAGCCTCTCTTTGGCTTTTCCCTATTACCGATCAGATCTGACCGTAGCCCTCATAGGTGGGGGCGGGCTTGGGATCAGGTCCATAGGCATTGGGACCGATCTTGCCGGGGATAAAGGCGATGACCAGCACCACCAGTCCTGTTAGGTAAGAAAGGATTTTACTGATACTTGTCACTGCATGGGGGACGACTCCTGGTTCGATCATGACAAGCAAAGCGATGACGTTATTGAGGATCGTCAGTCCACCGACTACCCAGAAGAGTCCGGTGGAGAGTCCCACATCGTGAAAGCGGCGACAAGTAACCGCAAGCCAAGGAACGAAAAGCAACAGCCCCACGATCATCATAGCCCAGAAGTAAACGTTCCCGGACATAAGCGAGAAGATGTACTCCTCATCATCGGGATTTTGTGACATATACTGCATTGTGTCGGGATCGGACATCATTTCTCCAACAGAGGTCGCCACAAAAAGGACCACCGGCACAATGAAGATGAGTAGCTGAAAGAGGATATAGCTCCACCACTCCTTGCGGCGCGCCCTACCGGAGAAGTCGGAGTACTTCTTCGTGATGCAGCGGACAAAGTAGCCCCAGAGGGAGAGATTTTCGCCCTGCGGGGCGGTGTTGTTGTTTTGGATCACTTCCATTGTAAAAGTTTGTATGTAAGCGTTTTGAGCGAGGTCAGGAGAAGCAAGCTACCCCGCTATACCAAAGAGAGGATGTGTCGCCAGTCCTGACACAGCCTCTCTTTTGCTTTTCTCCTTACCGATCAGATCTGACCGTAGCCCTCATAGGTGGGGGCGGGCTTGGGATCGGGCCCATAGGCGTTGGGACCGGTCTTGCCGGGGATAAAGGCGACAACCAGCATAGCCAGTCCGGCGAGCATTGAAAGGAAAGAGACAATACCTGTCAAAGCTTGGGGGATGACTCCCGGAGCGATCACCATAAGCAGGCTGATAATGGTACTGAGGACCGACAGCCCGCCGACCACCCAGAAGAGACCGGTGGAGAGTCCCACATCGTGGAAGCGACGACAGCCTACCGCCAGCGTCGGCACCAGTAGTAGGATCCCCACGATCGTCAAAGCCCAGAAGAATACGTTGCCACCCATAAGCGAGTAGATGTACTGCTGCATATCGCTGGGGTTCTGTGCCATATACTGCACCATCTCCGGATCGGCTGCGAATTCTTCACCGAAGGTCATCCCCATGGGGATGGACAGGAGCGAGGTAATGAGTAACTCAAAGAGGGCAAAGCTCCACCACTCTTTGCGGCGCGCCCGTCCGGAGAAGTCAGAGTACTTCTTCGTGATGCAGCGGACGAAGTAGCCCCAGACAGAGAGATTTTCGCCCTGCGGGGCGGTGTTGTTGTTTTGGATCACTTCCATTTTCAAGTTTGTATTTAGAGGTTAGAGGTTATGAGTATATCACTCGCCCTTGGGAGCGAGACCGTACTTATTCTTTTTCTTACCCCCGGGGATGATCGCAACGCCGAGGATGAAGATCAGCGCACAGGCGGCGAGGAGCATCGACAGGACAAAGAATCCCGGACCCCCGAGACCGCCATAGGGGGTAAAGAAGAGCGGGATCGGCAGCAGGATGAGCAGCATACCCAGCAGGACAGGCCAGGCAGGCAGGTTGCAGTCATGGAAGCGACGCACCGCCACTGCCATCCCGGCGAGGAGGAGCCAGAGGGCGAGCAGCCCGACGATACAGGTGATGATGACGCCTGAGCCGGCGAGCGGGTCCGTGACGTCTATCCATCCGAGAGAGGACGCCCCGGCGACGATGCCGCACAGCAATCCCCCGAAGAGGATCGCAAAGAGCATATACCCCCAAAATTCCCTCCTCCGTGCCCTGCCTGTAAAGGTGACACACTTGCGAGTCATACATGAGATAAAGATCCGGAAGAGTGACTCCTGCTCCTCTACTTGCTTGCTTGGTATCATAATAGTTGAGTGCAAAAAAATATCCTGCCTCCCTTAGCTGAGAGACAGGATAAAGATACCAATTTATTTCTACCGCAAAACCACCTCCGGCTTCGGTGGCAGGCTCTGACGGGGATCGGGGCCATACCTATTGGCGCCCTTCTGCCCCGGCAGGAGGTGGATCACGAGGTCAGCGAGGGCGACGATGCCGACGACAATGGAGAGTATGCGGAAGAGTGAGTTCCCGAGGTCCGCTGCCCCGTACTTCAGCGCCACGACTGTCGCCCAGGCGAGTGCCGTCCCGCGGAGTATCCAAAAGAGCCACGCCGGCAGACCCACATCGTGGTACCGCCTACAGCTCACGGCGAGCGTCGGGACAAAGAGCACGACGGAGAGCAGCCGGATCACCCACACCAGCATCGGCGCATCGAAGTAGGGTCGGTCGCCGTAGCCGGAGAGGATCCCCTCTATGCCGAAGGGGGTGATCAGTGTCGCCCTCGTCACTTCCACCCCGTCCAGTAGTGCCTGCGCTGCAAGGATGAGGAGGTAAAAGAGGACGATGAAGAGGTAGTAGCTCCAAAACTCCAGCCTCCTCGACCGCCCGTCGAAGCTACCATACCGGCGCGTGAGCGCAGTCCAGAAGTAGCTCCACAGCGTCAGGTGTCGCTCTCCCGGTATGCGGGGAGCTTGCTCCATAAGGTCAGCCACCGGGTCAGACGATCTCGATGTCCATCTGTGCCCCGCGGCGCTTCGGGTCGGGACCATACCTATTGGGCCCATTCTTCCCCGGCATCAGCGCCACGACGACGACAAAGAGATGGAAGCCACAGACCACCAGCTCGGAGATGAAGTTGAGCGTCGCCTCCAGCTCGCCCTCAGCGATGTCGCTGTCGATCAGCCCCATGACGAGGAAGAAGAACTGCACCGCAAAGAGGATCAGGAAGACCCCGGTCGATATGCCCACGTCGTGGAAGCGTCGCACCGTCACCGTCACCATGGGGATGAAGAAGATCGCCAGCACCAGCGGTATGAGCCAGAAGGTCCAGGTCCCCTGTGCCATGTCGAGGTAGAAGCCGGGATTGCTCAGCTCCACCTCGGAGGGTCCATACCCCTTGATCGAGAAGTAGGTCTCCACGCAGCAGATCAGCACCGCCAGCAGTACGAAGACGGCGTAGAAAGTGACAAAGCTCCAAAAGGCAAAGCGACGCGCTCGACCACTCAGGTCGGCATAGCGGGTCGTGATGCAGCGGACAAACCAGCCCCAGAGGCTCCGAGGCTCCTCCTGTATCGCCGGTGCGGAGTACTCCTCATCGACGTACTGATGTGGTCGCGGCTTCTCCGCCTGTTGATGATTCGTTTTACTCATGATAGATGAAGTCTATAATATAAGCCTGCTCAGCGGTGTGCCCGACACCACTCGTAGGCATTGACAAAAGCCTCAAACCATGGCGTCACCTCGTCCCCTGCCTCAGGGTAGTACCCACACTGCCAGGGGAAGACGGACCGCTCAGGGTGGGGCATCATCGCGAGATGACGCCCGTCGTCGCTCACGAGCGCCGCGATGCGGTCGGGTGAGCCATTGGGATTGCCCGGGTAGGCCTCGTAGCCGTAGTGGACGGCCACCGAGTAGCTGTGGGGGTCTGCCGAGAGGTCAAAGCGCCCCTCGCCGTGTGCCACCCAGCAACCGAGCTTCGTGCCGGCAAGGCTGCCGAGCATCACGCTATTCGTCTCGGGGATCTCGAGGGTGAGGAAGGTGGACTCAAATTTTCCACTCTCATTGTGCAGCAGACGGAAGCTCCGCTCCTCGCCGTAGAGGAGGTCCAGCTTCCCCATCAGCTGGCAGCCGTTACAGATGCCGAGAGAGAGGGTGTCGGGGTGGGCGTAAAACTTCCGCAGCGCCTCGCTGGCCCGATCGTTGTACCGGAAGCCTGCAGCAAAGCCGGTCGCCGCCCCCAGCACATCGCTGTGGGAGAAGCCTCCACAGAAGACGATCATCCGGCACTCCTCCAGCGTCTCGCGACCGCTCATCAGGTCGCTCATGTGGACATCCCGCACGTCGAAGCCGGCCAGCCAGAGGGCGTAGGCCATCTCTCGCTCGCCATTGGTCCCCTTGTCGCGGATGATGGCGCAGGTGATGCCGCTCCGCTCCTTCCGATCCCGGCTCTTGCCGTAGTCGGCGAGCGTGCGTCTCTGCTCGGGGCGTAGCCGGTAGTCCAGCGGCTGAGCGAACTGCTCCCTTGCCCTCGACTCGGCGCACCCCTTGGATGCCTGCTCAGGCTCCATAAGGCGCGACGGCGTCTGCCAGGCACGGCGCATCTCATCGATGTCTATCTCCTCCTTGCCGATGCGCATCAGCCGCTCCTCGATCGGGAGGGCGGCGATGACAGAGGCGACACCCGCCTCCTCGAGTGACTTCATCACGCCCTCCGGGTCAGCCACCTGGATCAGCACGCCGGGGTTCTCGGCAAAGAGCACCTCCTCCAGCGGTCCCTCGCTTAGGAGATCGGCTGAGAGCTGCAGGCCACCCTTGGTGCGCGCATAGCACATCTCGAGGAGAGCGGTGACGAGACCGCCGGCGGACAGGTCGTGGATCGCTAGGATCTTCCCCTCATTGACCAGCTCCTGGATCGCACCGAAGGCGTCAGCAAAGTAGTCCACGTCCACGATGTCGGGTGCGGTGGAGCCCACCTTGCCGAGCGTCTGGTAGAGAGCAGAGCCTCCGAGGTGACGATTGCAGAAGGAGAAGTCGACGTACAGCACCGCACTCCCCGGGGCATCCTTCATCACCGGGTCGGGGATCTGGCGGACGTCGGTCACCTCGGCTCCCGCAGTGACGATCAGTGTACCGGGAGCGGTGACCCGCTGCCCGTCTGGGTAGGTCTGGGTCATCGAGAGGGAGTCCTTGCCGGTCGGGATATTGATCCCGAGGGCTATGGCAAAGTCGGATGCCGCCCTGACGGCAGCGTAGAGCCGGGCATCCTCACCGGGGTTGCGACAAGGCCACATCCAGTTGGCGGAGAGCGAGACGCTCTCGAGCCCCTTCCGTAGGGGTGCGCCGACGATATTGGTCAGCGACTCGGCGATGGCGAGACGGGAGCCCGCCTCGGCGGAGATCATCGCTGCCACCGGTGCGTGACCGAGGGCCATCGCCATACCCGCCACACCCCGATAGTCGAGCGCCACGGCACCGAGGTCAGAGAGGGGCAGCTGGAGCGGACCGCAGCACTGCTGGCGCGCCACCTTGCCGGTGACGGAGCGGTCCACCTTATTCGTCAGCCAGTCCTTGGAGCCGACGCTCTCGAGCCGCTGCACGTCGGCGATGACATCAGCGAGCTTCCGCCCGGCGAGCGGGTTCTTGTCGGGATCGGCAAAGGTGGTCTCCCTTGTCTCATCCTCCATGATTGTCTTGGGGGCGGAGCCGAAGAGGTGGCTCAGCCGCAGATCCAGCGCCGTCGGTGCGCCTGTCTCCTGGTGGTCAAAGACTAGCTTCCCGCTCGCCTTGGCCTCTCCTACGGGGTAGAAGGGGGCACGCTCCCGCTCGGCAATAGCGCGCACGTCCTCGAGGTCCTCCTTATGGATCAGGATGCCCATACGCTCCTGCGACTCATTGCTCAGGATCTCCTTGTCAGAGAGCGTCGGGTCACCGATCGGCAGGCGGTCGATGTCGATCTCTCCACCAGTCTCCTCCACCAGCTCGGAGAGGCAATTGAGATGCCCTCCGGCACCGTGGTCATGGATGGAGATGATCGGATTGCGCTTCCCCTCCGCCATGGCTCGGACGACGTTGGCGACCCGCTTCTGCATCTCAGGATTGGAGCGCTGGATCGCATTGAGCTCAATGGCGTCGGCGTAGCTGCCGGTATTTACCGACGAGACGGCGCCACCACCCATACCGATCCGGTAGTTGTCTCCCCCCATCACGACGATGGCATCGCCCTCCTCGGCTTTGCCCTTCTCGGCATCGCGCTTCCGTGCGAGACCGACCCCGCCGGCGAGCATGATCACCTTGTCGTACCCCCATACTTCGCTGCCCTCCTGGTGCTCAAAGGTGAGGAGCGAACCGACGATCAAGGGCTGGCCAAACTTATTTCCGAAGTCTGATGCCCCGTTGCTCGCCTTCGTCAGGATCTCCTGAGGCGTCTGGTAGAGCCAGGGGCGGGCTGTGATGGCGCTCTCCCAGCGGCGCGACTTGTCGAGCCGGGTGTAGGGCGTCATGTAGACCGCAGCACCGGCGATGGGCAGGCACGCCTTACCCCCGGCGAGTCGGTCGCGGATCTCACCACCGGAGCCTGTGGCTGCACCATTGAAGGGCTCCACGGTGGTGGGGAAGTTGTGCGTCTCAGCCTTCAGCGCCAGCACCGTCTCGGTCTCCTCGGTGCGGTAGAGGTCGGGGCAGTCCATCCGCTCCGGGGCGAAAAACTCCGCCTCCGGTCCCTCCACAAAGGCGACATTATCTGCATAAGCAGAGACGATGCCATTGGGATTGAGCTTACTCGTCTTCTTGATCATCCCGAAGAGGCTCTCCGGCATCTCCTCCCCATCGATGACAAAGGTGCCGCCAAAGATCTTGTGCCGGCAGTGCTCGCTATTCACCTGCGAGAAGCCGAAGAGCTCCGCATCCGTGAGCGGACGCCCCAGCTCTCGTGCCACCCCCTCGAGGTAGTCGATCTCCTCATCGGAGAGAGCGAGACCCTCCTCGCTATTGTACTTCCGCAGATCCTCCACCGGCAGGAGGGGAGCCTTCTCGATCTTGGTATCGAAGAGTCCCTCGTCCAGCGTCTCGTACTGCCGCAGCAGCATCCTGTCATAGGGCACGCCCGGCTCAGCCTCGAGGAAGGCCTCCACCCGCTCGACGGAGTCGATGCCGACAGTGTGGGCGATCTCGGTCGCATTGGTACTCCACGGGGTGATCATCTCCGCGCGCGGACCGATGAAGGTGCCCGCAAGTGGAGCCTTGACCTCCGTGGCTCCATCGAAGAGCCAGCCGAGGGTCTTGTGATCCTCATCGGACAGGGGTGCGGTGTGCTGTACGGCATAGACCGTACCGAAGTTGCGGAAAAAAGATATCATATCTCAGTCTCTCTTATGTATAGAAGCGGGTACCTCACCCTCAGTTCTGCTCGCCTGATGGCGGGTGAGCGATCTTCCGGCAAAGCCCATCACAAAGCTACCAAATTCTTTGACTTCACAGCCCCACACCAAGAAAAATCATTGGAATGTGGCACGAGGACCTTACAGTCACCGAAAGCCCTCCTCTCATCACCCTCTACTGGGTCGCTGGGAGTAGGGAATTTCTTTTACCGATATTAGGTCTTTTACCGATATTAGGCGACACTAATATCGGTATTAGATTTACCCGAGAGCGACCGCGCAAAAAAAAGCTCCCCGCTCTGAAGATCAGAGTGGGGAGCCCATCACGCTTTAGTTGGGAGTAAATAGACCTATCAGAAGGTATAGGTGGCGCCGGCTACGAAGTGGATCGGTGCGGCGGGGTAAAACCAAGTCCAAGCGCTGCGGGTCACCTTGCCCTGCTCGTCCTTGGAGAAGTAGCCCTCAGCTCCGCCGTAGGTGGAGTACTGAGTATTGAGGAGGTTGATCGCCTGCCCCTGCAGATCGATGCGCTGTCCCTTGGGCAACTCGATGCCGTAGTTAATGGTCAGGTTGGCGAGGTAGTAGCCCTTGATCTTGCGCTCGGCGAGGCCGCTGTTGTCGAGATAGCGGTCGCCGACGTAGTTACCGGTGAGGTCGATCATAAGGTTCTTGATCGGCGTCCAAGTGATCGACTGATTGGAGATGATAGAGGGGGCGTCAGCGATTGGCACTGAGGTCTCGTGTACCTCTGTGGGGGTCTTATTCCACTCCGTGTCGTACATCGTCTCGTAGAAGGTGTAGTCCTGGATCCTATTGCGGGAGAGGGTGATATTGGCGGCGAGACGGAGCTGAGGGAGAGCCTGCCAGTCGGCGCCCATCTCGACACCGAGACGGTAGCTCTTGGGGACGTTGATCATCAGGTTTTCGCCCACGTCACTCTTCTGACCATTAGGCACGATCTGATCCTTGTAGTGCATAAAGTAGCCATTGACGAAAAGTCCGACACTTCCCCATCTCTGCTCGGTGCCGATCTCGAGGTCGCCCATATACTCGGGACGGGGGAGGACAAGATTGCCGTCCTTGTCGTAGGTGCGGCTCTCGGTGAACATCTTACGATTGGGCTCCTTGGCAGCGGTGGCGTAAGAGATGTAGTAGGAGTGGTGGCGTGATGGGTGGAAATTGAGCCCTACCTTGGGTAGGATAAAGTTGTATCTCGGAGCGTTGTCGCCATTGTAGTCGAGGATATCCATCTTACCGGTCTTATCGGAGGGCTTATCGGAGAGTCCAGTCATCGTGGTGCCTACATAGCGGTACATCAGGTCGAGGTAGCCCATAAGGGTGGAGGTGAAGTCCCACTCGCCCTTGACGTAAGCAGAGAGGTCGAGGACGGCAGACGAGTTGCGGTAGTACTCCGCATCGGGATAGTAGGGACCAAAGACGGCCTCCTGACCTACCTTATAGCCATCGACCCAGGGGAGGATGCCGTAGTGGTCGCCCCAGTAGCGGTTAACTGAGAGGCCTGCATTGATGCGACCCTTGTCTAGAGTCCAGAGTCCATTGACGATCCCGCCGAGGAAGTGGTTGTCGAGATACTTCTCGCGGATCAGGCTGACTTTATTGTCCTCACCTGGCTGGATGAGGTAGTACTCCTTGTACTTCCGACCGGTGCGGAACTCCCTGGTGTAGCCAAAGCCCCTCGTGTAGTGGAGCGTCACATCGTAGCTGAAGCGGTCCGAGGGGTGGTGCTTGAAGATCAGGTAGGTGTGACCCTGCTTGTAGTTGTCGTTCTGGTCGGGGTAAAACTTTTGCTTCGCTACATCCTTTTCGTCAGGGTTCATCAGACCGGCGCTATTGTAGGTGCGTCCGAGCTTCTCCATATTCTCGGGTGAGATACCATTCCACGCCACCTGAGTCTGCTGGTCCCCGAGGTGATGGATTAGCTGGAGGGAGTAATTGTCGCCACCGTAGTAGGCCTGCATCAGGTAAGAGAGTCCCTTGCTGCCACTTCGGTCGATGTAGCCATTGCTCGAGGTGCGGGAGAGGGAGCCATTGAGCCGCCAGCCACTGCCGAGGATGCCGCTCGCAAGGTGCACCATATCGCGGCGCATGCCGTAGGAGCCCCAGTAGGTGGAGACACTACCACCGGCCTCGGCCTCGGGGATGGCGATGCGCATATCCATCGTCGCACCGAAGGCTCCGGCACCGAAGGTGGACGACCCGGCACCACGGACGATGACGATATCGGAGAGACGGCTGCCGAAGTCGGGCATATTGGCCCAGAAGACCGCCTGACTCTCGGAGTCATTGACCGGGACACCATTGACAGTGATATTGACGCGCGAGGGGTCGACGCCACGGATGGAGAAGCCGGTGTAGCCGCCCATCGTACCGGCATCCTGAGTGATCATGAGGGAGGGCGTGCCGCGGAGGAGCGTAGGCACGTCCCACGCCGTGGTATGGAGCTTCAGCTCGGGGAGCTTGATCGTCTGCTTGGTGACCGGGGTGAGCTGTCCGGGGCGGATGCCGAGGACCTCCACGGCATCCAGATCGTACTCCTGTGAGACATCCTGGGCGCTGGCGCCGAGGAGGAGAGCTCCGCTGAGAGCTCCGACAGACAGAAGTCTGGAGATAAGATTATTCATGTATCTGCTCTATATAAAGATGATAAAGTAAGTGTCGCACTCGGGCACGAAGCCCACAGGGTGTGGGCGAGCAGATCTTGATGATGGGGGACTACCTACACGGAGGCAGTCGGTATCACGCACTTTCCTACGTCGGAATGATCCGGACAGGTTCGGAGGGTCTGCTCTCAGCCTGCCCCTTGCGGACAGGCACCCCTAGGCGAAGGCAACGGGACTTCTCTCGTTGCGGGGGCAAAGGTAGTTATATTTTCCTAAAGTCCCTCTTCTGACCCGGGTAAATCAGGAAAGTGGTAGATTTGCACCTCAATGACTCACCTATATAATAAGAAACACAATATGAAGAAGTCCTTACTCCTGCTCCTCTCTGCCGGGCTACTGGCAGCCGGCACTATCGCCTGCACTAAGGAGGGTACCGCTCCCCGCCTTAGGGGAAGCAACCTCCCCCAGAGCCTCGAGGGGCAGTACGCTACGCTCATCAACGCTGATGGTGAGCGGATCGACTCCGCTCAGGTAACCTCAGGAGCCTTTGAGCTTGTCCTCCCCGACACCGTCTCCCTCGCTCGATATGACCTCCAGCTGGGGGACCGAGCCATCGGCTACTTCTCCGAGAAGGGGACCTCGACGATCGTCACCGATAGCGTCAGCCAGAGCTACACCTACGACGAGACCTCCACACCGATGAATCGCCAGCTGGCGACCCTCACCGAGGAGTACAATAGTGCTTACGGAGACTACGCCCGCGAGAGCATCGCCCTCCAGGAGGCGTACAAGGCTGCCGGAAATAAGGTGACCCCTGAGATCTCCGAGAAGGGAGCCGAGGTCTCGGATCGCTTCTCCACACGGGTGGCAGAGATTGCCCGTAAGTGCTTTGAGCAAAATAAGGATAACGAGCTGGGGCGGATGGCTCTCTCCCTCTATCCCACCTCTGATGCTAAGGGCTTCGTCGAGCTCTACGAGTCGGCGGGAGACCTGGTGAAGGAGGACTCGGACCTCAAGAAGCTCTATGAGCTTCAGCTGGCGGAGCAGAAGACCAGCGCCGGTCAGCCCTACGTCGATGTGACGATGACCGACGAGACCGGTAAGGAAATCCGCGTGAGCCAGCTGCGGGAGGAGGGCAAGTACCTCCTCATCGACGTCTGGGCCTCCTGGTGCGGTCCCTGCCGTGCTGCTATGCCACACCTCGCTGAGATCGTGAAGGGTCATCCCTCCACGATCAAGGTGGTGAGCATCGGTGGTATCAATGAGACCTTCGAGGCAAATACTCAGGCTCGTAAGGAGCTCGGTATGACCTGGACCACTGTCTTTGACTCCACGAGCGCCTTTGCCGATGCCTACGGCATCCAGGCGATCCCGACGATGATCCTAATCAATCCCAAGGGGACCATCGAGCTTAAGACAAATGACGCCAACGAGATGAGCGCCAAGATCGCCGACCTCGGTCTCTGATCCTTCTCTCCCCACACTGACAGCGATGGGCGTGCCGTCTCCGCGGAGGCAGCACGCCCATCCCTCGTTTTTTCCCCTCTGTCAGCTCGGGGCGATCGCGGATGATTCACCAAGAATTTATTAAATTTGTGGAGTAAGAAAGAGATCAATACACTAATAAAACCCTTTAGCAATGGCAAAGATTCAAGACTACAACTTCGGCGGGAAGCGCGTCTTCGTGCGCGTCGACTTTAATGTCCCTCTGGACGATAATCTTCAGATCACGGACGACACCCGCATCCGTGCCGCCCTCCCGACCCTCAAGAAGATCCTCGGCGACGGAGGTCGTCTCATCATCGCCTCCCACCTCGGTCGCCCCAAGACCGGTGCCGACCCCAAGCTCTCCATGAAGAACATCCTCTCCCACGTCTCTGAGCTGCTCGGTGTGGACGTGAAGCTCGCTCCCGATTGCGTCGGCGAGGAGACGAAGCGGATGGCGATGGAGCTCAAGGACGGCGAGGCGCTCCTCCTGGAGAACCTTCGCTTCCACGCTGAGGAGCAGGGCAAGCCGATGGGCCTCCCCAAGGACGCCTCCGAGGAGGAGACCGCTGCTGCCAAGAAGGCTGTCAAGGCGAGCCAGAAGGGATTTGTCAAGGAGCTGGCAGACCTCGCCGAGGTGTATGTGAATGATGCTTTCGGCACTGCCCACCGCGCTCACGCCTCCACAGCACTGATCGCAGACTACTTCGATGCGGATCACAAGATGTTTGGCTACCTGATGCAGAAGGAGGTGAATGCGGTCAATGAGATCCTGAATAACGCCAAGCACCCCTTCACCGCCATCCTCGGTGGCTCCAAGGTCTCCACAAAGATCGATGTGATCATGAATCTCCTCGGCAAGGTAGACAACCTGATCCTCACTGGTGGTATGACCTACACCTTCATGAAGTCTCGTGGCGGTAAGGTCGGCAAGTCTCTCCTGGAGGAGGATAAGCTCGATGTGGCACGCGAGATCGAGGAGACGGCGAAGAAGAATGGTGTCCGCCTCGTACTCGGCACCGACTGCGTCGCAGCCACCGACTTTGCCCCCGATGCAGATAGTGAGGTGGTCCCCTGCAACGACATCCCCGATGATCGCGAGGGGCTGGACATCGGTCCGAAGACGATCGAGCTCTTCCGTGAGGTGATCCTCCAGTCAAAGACGATCCTGTGGAATGGTCCTGCGGGAGTCTTCGAGTTCGATAAGTTTGGCAAGGGTACTGAGGCAGTCGCTAAGGCGGTTGCCGAGGCGACGAAGGGCGGTGCTTACTCGCTCGTCGGCGGTGGCGACTCCGTAGCGGCGATCAATAAGTACCACCTCGCTGACGAGGTGAGCTACGTCTCCACCGGTGGTGGTGCACTCATCGAGGCTATCGAGGGCAAGACACTTCCCGGCATCGCAGCGATTGAGAAGTAAAGTCCCTCTATTAGGATAAAAGAAAAAGGCGGGCATCCTCCGGTGTGGAGGGTGCCCGCCTTTATTCTTTTATCGTGCAGCGAGAGCTACCTTTTTCAGACCCCAAAGGGAGCGACTCCCCTATGCGCTGATGCCTTACGGGGAGAGGGAAATTTCTTTTACCGATATTAGTCCGGGTACTGATTATCTGACGCTTGGCGAGGGGCCTTCCTTACAGCTCCATACGGCTACGCTGCTTGGAGGCGTGTGCTTTGCGGTCCGCCTCCGTGGGGTGAAATGCCGACCGTGTCGCCATCTGCTCCACCAGCTTGCGGTCGTCGCCACTGAGCCGTGAGGGGATGTGGACCTGGATCGAGATCAGCTCGTCCCCCCTCCGGGCATCATCGACGGAGGGTAGTCCCTTATTGCGCAGTCGCAGGATCTCACCGGGCTGGGTCCCCGGCTTGATCGTCACCTTGACATCCCCCTCGAGGGTCGGCACGATCACCTTGCCACCGAGGATCGCCTCATCGATCGGCAGGAGGAGGCTGTAGAGCAGGTCGCTGCCGTGGCGCACGAAGCGCTCATCGGAGCGGACGGCAAACTCGACGATCAGGTCGCCACTCACACCATCATTAGGGCCCGCATTGCCCCCACCGCGGACGCGCATCTGCATGCCGTCCTCGACGCCGGCGGGGACGTGGATCTCCTGTACCTCCTCGCCCGACTTTACCCCCTGACCAGCGCAGTGGGAGCACTTCTTACGGATCTCCTTGCCGGTACCGTGGCAGGTGGGGCAGACGCTCTGGGTCTGCATCTGACCGAAGAAGGACTCCTGGGTCCGGATCACGGTGCCCGATCCGTGGCAGGTGGGGCAGGTGACGACGTCGCTCGGGCTCTCGGCTCCGGAGCCGTGGCAGTGCTCGCAGGGGACCTGCTTCTTGATCTTAAGCTTCTTCGTCGTCCCCTTGAGTACCTCATCGAGGGTCAGGTGGACCCTTATGCGCAGGTCGGATCCGCGCATCTGACGACTGTAGCCACCGCCGCCTCCACCGAAGCCACCGAAGCCACCGAAGCCGCCGAAGCCACCAAAGAGATCGCCAAACTGGCTGAAGATGTCCTCCATAGACATACCTCCGCCACTGAAGCCGCCCGCCCCGGCAGCACCATCGACACCGGCGTGGCCAAACTGGTCATACCGCTGACGCTTCTCCGGGTCACTCAGGACACTATACGCCTCGGCAGCCTCCTTAAACTTCTCCTCGGCACTCTTGTCGCCCGGATTGCGGTCCGGGTGATACTTGAGGGCAGTCTTGCGGTAGGCCTTCTTGATTTCATCGGCTGAGGCCTCCTTGGTGAGCCCCAGTATCTCGTAGTAATCTCTCTTCGTCGCCATATCTCTTACTTGCCCACCACCACTTTAGGATGGCGGATCACCTTGTCATTGAGCACATAGCCCTTGAGGACGCAGTCGATGATCTTCCCCTTCTGCTCCTCCGTGCCGTCGCTCATGGCGACAGCCTCATGCAGCTCGGGGTCAAAGTCGACGCCCTGTACCTCCATCTCGTGCACGCCCTCGGAGCGGAGGGCGCTGATGAACTTATCCCTCACCAGCAGCACGCCCTCCTTGACAGCATCGACATCCGTCGCCTGGTCCATGCTCTCGATGGCGCGGTCAAAGTCATCCAGCACGTCCAGCATCGTCACCACGGTCCGCTCGGCGCCATACTTCATGAGGTCAGACTTCTCCCGGAGGGTGCGCTTCTTGTAGTTGTCAAACTCCGCCCTCAGACGCAGGTAGCTGTCCTGCAGCTCAGCGTACTTGTCGAGCAGATCGTCTACCCTCGACTCCTCCTCATCCTTGGGCTCCGGGGTGGGGGTCTCATCGTCTGTCGGGGTGGTCTCCTGCTGCTCTACCTGCTCCTCTACCTGCTCCTCCGGATCCTTCCGGTGGGGGGCATTCTTATGCTTCTTATTCTCCTTCATATCTCGATAAAATACTATTGTCTCTTACGTGACCGCACACAAGAGGGGCGGTCGGCATCCTTTGGTATGCAAAAAGGGTACCAGACTGCCCGACTATCTCCTACTCTGAGACCTTTGCATAATACCCCATCTGCGGCGTCACTTTCGAGATTCGGGCTTGGTCATGTGCGTAAGCACACTCCCTTCGCCCTCACTCTCAGTTCCTTGCATCTGGGGTGTTCTACAAAGTCCCTGCCGAAAAAGCGGTGCTTTTTCGGCGAAAGACCTTTTTGCAAAGGTCTTACGCTGTCAGTTACGACCGGTATGACCGAAGCCGCCCTCGCCCCTGTCAGTGTCGTCGAGCTGGTCGGTCTCGATCCACTCCACCTGCTCGTAGCGCGCCAGGACCATCTGGCAGATCCGCTCTCCCGGCTCGATCGTGAAGGGCTCGCGGGAGAGGTTGATCAGCGCCACACGGATCTCTCCGCGGTAGTCGCTGTCGATGGTGCCGGGGGTATTGAGCACCGTGATGCCGTGCTTCATCGCAAGTCCACTGCGGGGGCGTATCTGCACCTCGTACCCCGCCGGGATGGCGAAGTAGAGTCCGGTCGGGATCAGCGCCCGGTCGAGTGGCTCCAGCGTCATCGGCTCCTCGAGAGCGGCACGGAGGTCGAGCCCGGCTGAGCCGGCTGTGGCGTGGGTGGGGAGCGGTTGTCCGCTCTTATTCACTATCCGAATGGTCGTAGACATGGGTAAAAAAGGGTGAGTGGGGTCAGAGGTGGAGACCATTATTCTTGATCGCCCGGTGCAGTCGCTCTCGGAAGCGCCGCTCCTGCTTGGGTGAGAGGCTCACCTCGATCGGGAGGTAGAGGATCCGACTGCGCTCCTCGGGCGTGAGCTGGTCAGCGTGGCTCAGGAGCCGCATCCCATCCTTCTCCGTGGTGATGAGGAAGCAGTCCGGATCCTGGATCAGCTCCCTGAGCTCCTCCAGATCATCCTCGTCATACGGATGGTGGTCGTCGTACACGATCAGCTCCTCCGTCTCCGGGAAGAGCTCCCGTACCTTGTCGAAGAAGTGCTCCGGGTCGGCGATACCGGCGACTGCGGAGATGCGTGACTCCGGGGTCGGGGCCGGGCCGGGCTGATCGGTGTCAAAGAGGGGGGTCGCCGCACCATACATGGGACGGCTGAAGTAGACATCCTGGTAGTCCTTGAGCGGAAGCTCGCCCATCATCATCCTTAGGTCGATCGGCTTGCAGTCGTCCGGGGTGTGGGTGACGATGATCGACTCCGCCCGATCCGCAGAGGAGGGGTCATCGCGAAGCGTACCGTAGGGCATGAAGCTGTCGCGCGTGAATGGGTGGTCGTAGGCTGTGAGGACGATGCTGTAGGCGGGGATCACCGCCCGGTGCTGAAATCCGTCGTCCATCACCACCACCTCGGGGCGTAGCTCCTCCGGCATCTGCTCGAGGGTCTGCAGGGCTCGCTTCCGATCCCCATCCACATAGACAATGACCTCGGGGAACTTCCGCTTGATCTGGAGCGGCTCATCCCCCACCATGGAGGCATCATCGTCTACGGAGACCACCGCAGGACCCTTGCCGGAGCGACCATAACCCCGCGTCAGCACTGCGATCCGATACTCGTCGCGGAGCATCCGGATCACCCGCTCGACGTGCGGTGTCTTGCCGGTCCCCCCTACAGCGACGTTGCCGATGCATATGACCGGGATAGAGGACTTATACCCCTTGAGCATACCCTCATCGTAGAGGAAGTTGCGCACTCCCACGCCCCACCCGTAGAGTAGGGCAGGGACCTTGAGTAGGATATTGTGACTTCCGATCCTCACGATGAGCGATGCTTCTCCTTATCCTTACCGCAGCAGTGACGGCAGCAGGCTGCTCTCCCGGGGCTTGCTGATCCAGAGACCCTCCTGCAGCTCGTAGGGCACCTGAGCTCGGACACCTACCTGGCTGTCCAGCATCCGTGCGGCGTACTCCATCAGGCGGTCCTCCCGGTTGGCGGTCATCATCCGCAGGCGAGTCTCCAGACTGGTGCCGAAGAGAGACTCCCAGAAGTCCTCCTTCTCCACCATATCGACCACCTTGTAGTCGTCGAGGTCGGCGAGGCGGGCTGCTTCCTCAATAGCCGTATCGAGGGTGCCGAGCTTATCGATGAGGCCGAGACGGAGGGCATCCTGCCCGAGCCATACACGACCCTGACCGATCGAGTCGACCTGCTCTTTCGTCATATCACGCCCCTCAGAGACGCGGGTGAGGAATTGGTCGTACCCCTCCTCCACATATTTCTGCATCAGCGCCTGCTCCTCCGGACGCATCTCGCGTGTGGCGTCTCCGAAGTCTGACATCTTATTTGTCTTCACGGTGTCAAAGGTGAGCGCCAGCTTATCGGCCGTGCCCTTGAAGGTGGGGAACATCCCGAAGATGCCGATCGATCCGGTCAGCGTGTAGGGCCCGGCGATGATCTCGCTCGCATTGGACGAGATGTAGTACCCGCCCGAGGCGGCCATGCCACCCATCGAGACGACGATCGGCTTCTGCTCCTTGAGCCGGATCACCTCGCGGCAGATCAGCTCGGACTGTGCGGCGGAGCCACCACCGGAATTGACGCGCAGGACGACCGCATCGATGTCATCGTCATCGGCGATCTCGTGGAGCTTATCGGCGATGCGCTGGTCGATCAGCTTGGATTGCGTCGCGAAGGGGTTGTCATTGGACGGGCGACCATCCACGATATTGCCCTCGGCGTAGACGATGGCGATCTTATTGATCGACTTGACCGGCTTGCGTGCATTGAGCACCAGGTCTGCCCGCACCTCGTCCAGCTCGTCCGCATCCTCATCCTCGTAGATCTTGGAGGCGAGCACTTGCTCGATGTCGGTCTCGTAGACGAGCGAGTCGACCAGTCCGTACACTAAGGCGGTATCGATGCGGCTCATGAAGAGACCCTCATCGGCATAGCGGTGGAAGACCGCCTCATCGATCCCACGTGCCTCGGCCATCTCGCTCACGGTCCCCTGCCAGAGACCGTCTAAGAAAGTCTGCGTCTGGAGCCTATTGGCCTCACTCATATGGTCGAGCATGTAGGGCTCGACAGCGCTCTTGAAGGTGCCGACCTTGAAGATCTGAAACTTCACCCCGAGCTTCTGCAGGAGACCGGTGTAGAAGGGGATCTGCGAGCTCAGTCCCGACAGCGCCATCATCGCCTCCGGACCAGCGTAGATCTTATCTGCCACGGAGGAGATGTAGTAATTACCGAGGGTAAAGGCCTTCCCGTAAGCGTAGATCGGCTTGCCTCCCTCCTTGAAGCGCAGCAGCGCATCACGAATCGCCTGCGCGGTGTCGAAGCTCATGAAGCACTGGTCCAACCTCAGCACAATGGCGTCCACCTTAGAGCTCGTCCGTGCCTCCTCAATGGCGCGGACGATCTCCGGGAGGGTGTAGCTCTTCTTGTCGCCATCTCCACCGAAAGCAACGATCGAGCTGAAGGCATCGTCCGTGGAGGTGTCGGCTATCTCACCCACAGGGTCGAGGAGTAAGACGCTGCCGGAGGAGAGGGTCGTCTCCGTCTTGACCTTATTGCTCTTGATCAGGTCGGTGATCCCACCGATCATCGCCCCGAGGATCAGCATCGAGAGGATGATGACTACCACATTGGCCAGCACAAATCCCAGACAGGATGCGCCCACCATTTTGAGAAAATCTTTCATTACCGAAGTTGTATGTTGTCTTTGACTTATATCCCGGATAGTACTCCCTCCACCCTCACCCACAAACTTACCAATCTTTATGAAATGATAGAAATTAGCACCCGAAAGTCCTTTTCTTACACAACGGTCTAAGAGCGGTCAGAGCTGCATCTATTACCGGCATTAGACTAGTGGTGTCCTCTGGTGGTCCCGGTGTGTGCCCAGCAGGGGCTATGCTGTGGGGCATTTTGTAGCGGTCTTATTCTTCGTACCTTTGCCGGATAATAAACAAAGAATACTTATTTGATGAGTGTAAGTCATACCGAGGGCACCTTCGATATGCTCGCCAAGACGATGGCGGGCCTGGAGGATATCCTCTGTAAAGAGCTGGAAGCCCTGGGCGCGTCTGATGTTAAGCCGGGGCGTCGTATGGTTGCTTTTAGGGGCGATAAGCGCCTTCTCTACAAATCCAATGTCCATCTGCGCACCGCTCTGAGGGTGCTGGTCCCGATTGATCAATTTGAGGCTACTAATGCGGACGAGCTCTACGAGCATCTGCATAATGATGTGAACTGGGGGGACTTCCTAGAGCCCAATAGCTCTTTTGCCTTCGACACGGTGGTCTACTCGGATGTCTTCACCCACAGCAAGTTTGTCGCCTACCGCGCCAAGGATGCGGTGTCGGACTTCTTCCGGGAGCATGCCGATCGTCGCCCCAATGTCGCGGTGACGGATCCGGACGTGCGCTTCCACGTCCATATCGCTGACACGGTGGTCACGCTGGCGCTCGACGCCTCCGGGGAGTCGCTCCATAAGCGGGGCTACCGGGTGGCGCAGGGACCAGCACCGATCAGCGAGGTGCTGGCAGCGGGGATCCTGATGCGTGCCGGATGGGATGACAGCTGCGTCCTGCTGGACCCGATGTGTGGCTCGGGGACGTTCCTGACTGAGGCGGCCCTGATGGCAGCGCATGTGCCACCGGGTATCTTCAGGGATCACTTTGCCTTTGAGCGGTGGCTCGACTTTGATCGGGCGCTACTCGATGAGGTGCTTGAGGACTGGGATGAGGTGGAGCCGAAGCATAAGATCTATGGCTCGGACATCAATCCTAAGGCGATCGCCATCGCCCGGACGAATATCCAGCGTGCAGGCGTGCAGAAGTACATTGACCTCAATGTCTGCCCTGTCGATGCCTATACGCTCGACAACCGACCTGCCGACACCGGGCTCATCGTGATGAATCCGCCTTATGGGGAGCGTATGCGCCCTGAGTCGGTCGAGGGGCTGTATGGCTCCATCGGCTCGACGCTTAAGCACGCCTTCTCGGGCTGGAAGGCGTGGATCATCTCCTCGGGTCAGGAGGGATTTGACGCTGTGGGGCTGAAGCAGTCCGTAAGGCAGGAGCTGTACAATGGCTCCCTCCCGTGTGAGCTGCGTGGCTACGAGCTCTTTGCAGGGAAGCGTGACGAGCATCTGCAGGAGCTGTCGGATGCGGGAGAGCTGGAGCCTCTCGAGGAGCGTGGTTCATTCTATAGAGAGCAGGAGGACTTCCGTCGATCGATGACTGGTTACCGTAAGGATGATCAGACCTTCGACAGCGACCGGGAGCGTCGTCCGCACCGGAGTGGCAAGCCCTATGGGAAGCGTCCCGCTGGTGATGGCGAGCAGTCAGAGGATCGTCCGCGTCGCTTCGAGCGTCGCCCGTATAGGGGTCGGGATGGCGAGCAGTCGGAGGATCGTCCGCGTCGCTTCGAGCGTCGCCCGTATAGGGACCGGGACGGTGAGCAGTCGGAGGATCGTCCGCGTCGCTTCGAGCGCCGTCCGTATAGGGATCGGGATGGCGAGCAGTCGGAGGGTCGTCCGCATCGCTTCGAGCGCCGCCCGTATAGGGATCGGGATGGCGAGCAGTCGGAGGATCGTCCGCATCGCTTCGAGCGCCGCTCCGGTGGGGAGGGCTTCCGCCCTCGTCGCTCTGACCGCAGAGACGACAGACAGCCTGCCTTCCGCGCGAAATTAGGCGATGATGATCGTCAGGAGCGTCGGCCTCGACGCTATGATGACCGTGAGGAGCGACCCCGCTCTTTCCGCCCCCGTCGCCGAGAGAAGGACTCGGAGGAGTAAGATAGGAGGCAAGCCTCTTTTATCCATAAAAAAAGGAGATCTGATCACACGTGGATCAGATCTCCTTATATTACATGGTATACCAGCCGGTCAGACGAGGTGTCCGAGTAGGGTGGCGCTGGTGACGTCGTCGATGTGGCAGCGGACCGTGTCACCGAAGTGTATGCCCTCCTTTTTGTCAAAGACCACCACCTTGTCCTGCGAGGTGCGGCCGGAGAGCTGGGCTCTGGATCGCTTGGAGAAGCCCTCCACGAGGACCTCCACATCCCGACCGACCTGTCGCCTATTCGACTCCTCAGAGAGTCGGCGCTGCAGGTCGATCATACGGCTGAGCCGGTCGATCTTGACCTCCTCGGGCACATCGTCGGCGAGGTACTTGGCAGCGTAGGTGCCGGGGCGCTCCGAGTAGTAGAACATGTAGGCGCTGTCGAAGGGGACCCACTCCATCAGCTCGAGGGTCTCGCAGAAGTCCTCCTCCGTCTCGCCACAGAATCCGGTGATCATGTCGGTGGTGATGGCGCAGTCGGGGAGGATCCGGTGGATCGCCTCGACTCGCCTCTTGTACTGAGCGACGTCATACCCGCGACGCATCCGCTTGAGTACGGCGTCGGATCCACTCTGGAGGGGCAGGTGGATATGGCGACAGATATTGGGATGCGCTGCCATGGCGTGGAGGGTCTCATCGGTCATGTCCATGGGATTGGGTGACGTGAAGCGGATCCGCATCTCAGGGGCCCGATCGGCAACCATACTGAGGAGACGTGGGAAGTCGGTCGTCTCTCCTGCCTCGTCCGTGTAGGAGTAGGCGTCAACCGTCTGTCCGAGGAGCACCACCTCTCGATAGCCCATCTCCCGCATCATATCGAGCTCGGTGAGGATGCTCTCCACCTCCCGGCTCCGCTCCCGCCCCCGAGTGTAGGGGACGATGCAGTAGGTGCAGAATTGGTCGCACCCTCTCATTATAGATAGGTATCCTGAGATGTGGACCCCGGGGAGCTTTACCGGCACGATGTCGGCGTAGGTCTCGGAGCGGGAGAGGGTGACATTGACTGCCGGCTCACCCGCCTCGGCGGCGCTGACGAGATTGGGTAGGTCTTGGTAGGAGTCGGGCCCGGCGACCAGGTCAGCGTGATGCTCGGTGATGAGTGCCTCCCTCACATTCTCCGCCATACAGCCCAGCACACCGATGACGATAGGGCGGGCGAGCCTCTCCCGCAGAGCTCTCAGCTGGGAGAGGCGGGTATAGATCTTCTGCTCCGCATTCTCTCGCACAGAGCAGGTATTGAGGAAGATCGCATCGGTTTGGTCGATCTCCTCAGTCATCTCGTACCCTATGGTCTGCATCACAGCGCGTATCACCTCGGAGTCAGCGACATTCATCTGGCAACCATAGGTCTCTAAGTATAGGTATTTCGTTGTCTGCATCTTATAGCGTCTCTTTAGCGACCGCAAAGGTACGAAAAAGGGTGGGGGGCTTAAACCATTCCGCCCTTTTGGCATCAGACGCATAGGAGAGTTTTGTGGATTGTGTTACTTTTGCTTAAATTTGGATCGTAATCACTGACATAGACGTGCCTGAGACAATGTACAAGCTACTGATCATCATCGCTTTCATCGTAGTGAGTAAGCTCCTCTCCTCTCCGAAGCGCGATCGGACGAGGACGGGAAAGCCGACTCAGGAAAAGGTCAGGGGCAAGGCCGGGGAGGGTAAGGAGGTGGAGTCGGGTGGTCTCTGGCAGACGCTGAGCGAACTCCTTAAGCCCGCAGCTGCGCCCGCGAAGCCTCATCGGAGGAAGCGGACAAAGCAGATGCCACCGGTACTTACGGTCGTGGACGAGATGAGAGGACCTGCTATGACCCCGGCCTCCACCGACACGACGATGCGGATGAGGGACTACCACAGCACGCTCAGGCCGAGCGAGTATATCCTACGGCGACGTCAGGATGAGATGGAGCACCTCTCCCACTCAGTGGCTAACGAACCAGAGGAGTGTCTCGGGAGCAAACTCTTCGACACTGAGGATAGGAGCCAGACCCTCCGCGATGCGATCCTGAGAGCAGAGATCCTGAGACGGAGAGGGGCTTAAGTCTCGTAGGAGGAGTGCCAGAGCCTGATTTGGTCTCTCATTTGAGCGATTGGACAGCGATTTTGATGAAATAAGATTTTATTTACTACCTTTGTATCGAAATGGCAGGTAGTCCTCAGGCTGGCTCTTGACTGAGCGGTGCGAGAAGGCCTAACCAATATAGATAACATACATTATTAATATACACTAACGAACTTAGGAAATTATGAGAAAGACTCTTCTTACTCTCTCCGCAGTTGCTGCAGGCCTCATCGGCATGTCAGTAAACGCACAGGAGGTTAAGTCCAACGAGGAGTACCTCGCTGAGACCCCCGCCAACAAGGTGGCTTTTGAGCCCACCAGCAGCCACTGGTTCATCCAGGCTCTCGGTGGCATCAACGTCCCCTTCTACACTCACTGGAAGGATGGTGCTGTCGTAAAGGCTCAGAGAGACGCAGCCTTTGGTGACAAGTTTAGCTGGAGCGCCGGCATCGCTGTAGGTCAGTGGCACAACCCCTACTTCGGTACCCGTCTGGCTATCGACTACAACAACATCAAGGCCTTTGGTGCCGCTAAGCCTATCGAGCTTCGCGCCATCAACCCCCACTTTGATTTCCTCTTCGACATCACCAATTACTTTGCTCCCTACGATGCCAATCGTGTCTTCCACGTAGTGCCCTACCTCGGTCTGGGTTACTTTGGCTCCAACATTATGGGTGTGGATCAGAAGGCATCTGATGAGAATTTCAAGGCTATCTTCACTGACACTAAGGTGAATGGTGCTAAGGATCAGTTCTTCGGTGAGATCGATCACGCTATCTCTGCCAACCTCGGTATTGACTTCAATATCAACTTCACCCCGCGTGTGGCTCTGACCATCGCTCCCCAGGCTACTTTCGTACCTGGCTTTGGTCATGGCGACATCATCACCGGTGTTCGCGGTGGTCTTACCTTCAACGTAGGTGACGTAGAGTTCAATGGCGTACAGCCTATGGACTGGGATCTCGTTAATGGCCTCCAGAGCCAGCTCAACGACCTCCGCAGCCAGAATGCTGAGCTCAGCAAGCGTCCCGTACGCTGCCCTGAGTGCCCTGAGGTAAAGCCCGCTGCTGTAGCTCAGAGCTATGAGAATGTCGTTTACTTCCGTATCGACAGCTCTAAGATCGACAAGAATCAGGAGATCAACCTCTACAACACCGCTGAGTACGTAAAGGCTAACAACACCCCGATCACCGTTACCGGCTACGCAGACGTACAGACCGGTACCTCTGACTACAACATGCAGCTCTCTGAGAAGCGTGCCCGCAACGTTGCTGACAAGCTCATCAACGAGTATGGTGTACCTTCTGAGCTGATCACGATCGACTACAAGGGCTCTGACGTACAGCCCTATGACATCAACGCCTGGAACCGCGTAGTCATCATGAAGAGCAAGTGATCTGATCCCTTAGGGAACACTCACTAATCTATCGAGAGGTCTCACAGGATTGCCTGTGGGACCTCTCTTCTTATCTGGGGACTCAAAAAAAGTGTCTCCGTAGTCTACATTTTTAGTCCTTAATAGATAGAAAGAGACCCGGAGAGACCATAGGAGACAATCCCCTTATGTGGAGGTGGTATATTTGCGTCACTGAAGCTCTCGGAGAAGTTAAGTGCCCTTATCTCAGCCAAGACGACACTGTCACTGCCTTGGATCATTGGGAAAATAGCTACATTTGACACTGTATTGGGCTATTGTGATAAAGCGTTAGTCTATAATATGTGGTACGCAAAGACAACATCGTCATGAATGGAGATAATGGCAAGCTGCTGATCTATCAGGTGCTACCCCGGCTATACGGCAACGTGAGCGGGAAAAATCGCCCCGGTGGTTCAATAGAGGAGAACGGTTGCGGTAAGCTGAGTCACGTCACCCACGAACGACTCGCGGACCTCAGAGGTCTGGGCTTTACTCATATCTGGTACACCGGTATCCTCGAGCATGCCACCACCACCCCTTACCCTGGGATCACGCACGATCACCCCGATGTAGTGAAGGGGCGTGCCGGTTCTCCCTATGCGATCAAGGACTACTACGATGTGGATCCCGACTTGGCCGATGACTCGGCTGCGAGGCGGGACGAGTTTCGCCGGCTGGTGGATCGGACGCACGCTGCCGGACTGGGAGTGATCATCGACTTTGTCCCCAATCATGTCGCTCGGCAGTACCACTCGGACTGCAGACCACCACTGGAGGAGGACTTCGGGGAGCAGGACGATCGGGGTATGCGATTCCACCGGGACAACAACTTCTACTACCTCACCGATCAGATGTTAGTGATCGGCTCAGACTACGGACCTGAGCCAACCGCCTACTCGGAGTATCCCGCACGGGCGACGGGCAACGATGTCTTCCACGCTCAGCCTACTCGGGACGACTGGTACGATACGGTGAAGCTCAATTATGGCGTCGACCCCGACACCGGTGAGACACACTTCGAGGAGCCGGTCCCTGACACTTGGACCAAGATGTACCATATCCTCTACTACTGGTCTGTGCTCGGTGTCGATGGCTTCCGCTGCGATATGGCGGAGATGGTGCCGGTCCCCTTCTGGCGCTGGGTCATCAGAAAGCTCCGTCCCGACTTCCCGCAGTTGCTCTTTATCGGCGAGATCTACCAGCCGTGGCGCTACAGGGAGTATCTGGATGCGGGGCTGGACTACCTCTACGACAAGGTCGGTCTCTACGACACCCTCGTGGGGGTCCTCAAGGGAGAGCGCGCTGCCTCCGACATCACTTCCGTTTGGCAGTCGCAGGAGGGGCTGTCGGGGCTGATGCTCCACTTTATGGAAAATCACGATGAGCAGCGGCTCGCCAGCGACTTCATCGTCGGCACGGGAGCCAAAGGGATCCCTGCCGTAGCGGTCTCCGCCCTGATCGACGGCGGACCGATGATGATCTACTTCGGGCAGATGCTCGGGGAGCATGGTATGGATGAGGAGGGCTTCTCAGGACGAAATGGCCGGACCACGATCTACGACTACTGGTCGATGGAGTCGATGCGGGCACTACACCACCCAGTCCTGCTGTCGGAGGAGCAGCAGGAGCTCCGAGAGCGGTATCGTCGCTTACTGGAGGTGGCTCGTTATCCGGTCTTTCATCACGGGCTCTTCTTTGACCTCATGTACGCCGTGAGTGACAGGCTGGACCCCTGTAAGCAATATGCCTTCCTCCGCTACAGACCGGGCAGGCTCGCACTCGTCGTGGCGAACTTTGCCGACCACTCCGTCGACCTCGCGCTACCGATCCCGGAGCATGCCTTTGAGACCCTTCGCTGTCCCCAGGGGAAGAGCTGTCGCCAGCTGGATCTCGGCACCGGTGAGGAGGTGGTGGTGACCTTAGAGAGCGACCGACCATACCGCATCAAGGTACGCCCACACGACTACAGCGTCCTCCTCTTTAGCCCGCTCAGCCCCTACTTCCCCGAGTGATATGGATCAAGACATCGAGAGTTACTTTGAGCAAAAAGGGGTCAAGCCCACCGCCAATCGCATACTTGTGCTGAAGGCACTGCGTGGCGAGGAGCACCCGGTAACGCTGACGGATCTGGAGCTGACACTTAGTCCGATGGACAAATCCAGCATCTTCCGTGTGCTGACGCTCTTCCTGGAGCAAGACATTGTCCACGCCTTTGAGGACGGTCGCGGTTTGCTCAATTACGAGCTCTGTGGCAGCGAGGGTCCATGCGACCGGCAAGACGAGCACATCCACTTCTACTGCGAGTCGTGTCGCCAGTCCTTCTGTATGGAGGACCTCCCGCTGCCGGCGATGGAGCTACCGGAGGGCTATACGCCCCACTCGCTCTCCTTTGTCATCAAGGGCGAGTGCCCGAGGTGCCGTCGTCAGCACGAGAGCGACTGATTAGGCGGTTTTCGTAGCGGTCTACCCTTTGTCCTCTTTTGGATAAAGGGTAATCGCCTTATCGGAATGAACGTAGATAACATAAAAAATAAGTATCTTGCGCCTCTGTTTCTACACCGATTTTTCCACTTATTTTATGATGAATCGAAGACTTTATATACTCTTTTCACTCCTTCTGATGACCGCCCTCGCCATGGTGGCGAGGGCTCAGTCAGGAAGTGAGCGCCGGGTCATTACCGGTCTCGTAATCGAGGCGAATGGGGAGCCAATCCCCGGCGCCACGATCTACGCCCCGGAGTCCTCCAAGGGGGCGATCTCGAAGGTAGACGGCTCCTTCAGCATAGAGGTCCCTGTCGGTGAGAAGACCCTCTCCATCACTTATGTAGGGATGTCGACCGTGGTACTCAACCTCAAGCCGGATAAGTCCTACTACAAGGTCACCCTCTACGAGGATGTGGCCAAGCTGGACGAGGTGGTGGTCACCGGCTACCAGACGATCTCTAAGGAGCGGGCGACCGGATCCTTTGCGATCATAGGCAAAGACGATATCAGCAAGAAGCTTGACACCTCACTGCTTAAGAGGCTGGAGGGAGGCATCGCCGGACTGCAGTCGCGCGGGGGGAGTGAACTCCAGATCCGCGGTGTCACCTCTCTCAAGGGCACCTCCATGCCACTGATCGTGGTGGACGGGATGCCGCTTGAGGGAGATCTCTCGAGCATTAATCCCGCCATGATCGAGCGGGTGACGGTGCTTAAGGATGCGGCCGCCGCATCTATCTACGGCGCACGAGCTGCCAATGGCGTCATAGTCATCAATACCGTGAGTGGCTCTAAGGAGGGCGGCTTCAGCCTTACCTATGACGGCACAGTGGAGGTGACGGCGAAGCCCTCGTATGACTACCTTCACCGTCTCTCCTCTGCTCAGCTCGTCGATCTATCGGAGTATGTGATGGAGAGTCAGTTTTCAGGAGTAACCTGGTCCGCCCTCTCATCGCTGAGACAGTCGTATCCCTACTTTATGGAGCTATACTCTAAGCGCACCGGGGGGCTGATCACCGACGCAGAGTATCAGGCAGAGCGTAGTCGACTGGCAAGCTACAGCAATACCGACGATATAAGGGATGCGCTTCTTCGTACGGGGCTTATGCAGACGCATAATGTCAGCATGATCAAGTCTGGGAAGGGTAATCGCTTCATCGCCTCGGTCAATTATGCCGGTAACCACCCGACGGATGCCCTGTCACGTGATCGATCGATAGGTTTTTCGCTCCGTAATCTGATCGACTTCTCTGACCGTCTCTCTAGCGATATTTCCGTGTCGGGTAACTATGGGCGATCCTACTCAGACGATGGTTCGCCCAGTGCGCTCAGTCTCCTTTATAGCCTTCCCTCCTACGTCCCCATCGTGGACAAGGGATCCTATCTGAGTCTCCCTACGGAGCGCAGTGAGCACTCCAAGGCTGATCTCCTGGCGAAGGGGCTGGAGAGCGAGGAGTACAATCCTCTCCGTGATCGTAGCTTGGAGTGGTCTCGAGGGGAGAGTAACTACACGCGCATCAATGCAAAGCTGTCCTATAAGCTGCTCACCGGTCTGACGCTTGATGGCCAGCTACAGGTGGAGAAGGGAGCCAAATATAGTAAAAGCTATTTCGACGCCACCTCCTACATGGTCCGGGAGATGCGTAATAATGCCACCGTCATTGAGAATGGCGCATACGTCTCCTATATCCCCAAGGGAGGTCAGCTTAGCGAGACGAGGAGTGGGATGACCGGCTACACAGCGCGGCTTCAGGCCAATTACGACACAAGCTTCGGCGATGACCATCGACTGACTGCCCTCGCCGGTACGGAGTGGCGCAGGATCCACTCCACCTCCACCTCGTCCTACCTAATGGGCTACGACGATATTTCTTTGGGATCGGTACCCTATGACGCCGGTAAGCTTGCCAATCTCTCTGGGACGATGTCGATGAGCGGTCGCTTTACCTTCCCCTCCAATCACTACAATCGGGTGACCGACCATGACGATCGCTTCATCTCGATGTACGCTAATTTCTCCTACGACTACCTGGATAGGTATAATCTCACCGGAAGTGTCCGCATCGATCAGTCCAATCTCTTCGGCACCGATCCGAAGATCCAGTACAAGCCACTCTGGTCTCTCGGTGCCGCCTGGGCGATGCATAAGGAGGACTTCATGAAGGAGGTGACCTGGGTCGATCGTCTTACGCCCCGCCTTACCTATGGTATCGGCGGAAATATCCCTAAGGTCGGAGGTCCCTATATGATCGTCCAGACCGGTCAGTATGGAGAGATGAACCGCCTGCCCGGCAGTACCATCCAGACACCGCCCAATCCCTCCCTCACCTGGGAGCGGACAGCGACGCTCAATCTCGGTCTCGACTTTGCCATCCTCCACAACCGTATCAGCGGATATATCGACCTCTACGACAAGGCGACGAGCAACCTCCTCGGTACCCGCTCCGCTGACCCCACCCTCGGATGGGCTAACCTCCTGATGAACTATGGCTCGATGAATAACCGCGGTGTGGAGCTGACTCTCCATACCATCAATCTCCAGAGCCCGGACTTCCGCTGGAGCACGGACTTTACCTTTGCCTACAATCGCAACAGGATCCTCGATGTAGACGAGCCGAACAAGAGCGTCAATAAGTACATCATGAGTGACTATGGTGTGCAGGCCTCCGGGTATCCGGTCAATAGCCTCTTTGCTCTCCCCTGGGCCGGACTCTATACCACCGACGAGGAGGGCAATCGGATCGAGCAGGGACGCCCGCACGTCTATACCACCACCCCTGATGGTAAGAGAGTGGCGGTCACAGAGACGGAGCGTATGGAGGATCTGATCCACGTCGGTACGCTCACCCCGGTGTGGAATGGCGGCCTCACGAATACTCTTGAGTACAAGGACCTGTCGCTCTCCTTTGCCTTCGTCTACTATGGCGGTCATAAGTTGCGCCAGGTGGTGGCTCCCTACCTCTCCGGACTCAATTTTGTCACTGCCGGGACCAATACGGATGCCGACCTGATCCACGCTTGGCGTAAGGAGGGCGATGAGGACAACCCCCTCACCACACCTCTTTTCTCAGGAAATGATCCCACCGATGGCGAGAAGGCTTCCTGGTACGGCGCTGACAAGCACGTCCTCTCCGGGAACTATATCCGTCTGAGAGATGTGGTACTCGCGTACAGACTGCCAGTGACGCTTCTCCGATCGGTGCACCTGACCGATGTGACGCTACGTCTCCAGGCCAATAACCTCTGGTACTATGCTGCCAATGGTAAGGATATTGATCCTGAGGCTTACTCCTTCGGGGTGGGGACACCGGCACGACTGCCACAGGTGCCTGCTTCGTTCTCCTTCGGACTCTCACTTACGCTCTAACCTATCGACTCGTAACGTATGAAAGTGATATACAAAACACTCGCCCTCCTTGTGCTCTCGCTGATGCTCTGCGGCTGCAAGGACTTCCTCGGGAATGTCCCCAAGGGCTACCAGATACCGACTAAGGTGGAGGAGTATGAGCTGCTACTCAATGACGACAAGCTGACTTCCCTTGCCTCCTCCGAGTATGATCTGATGGCGGATGAGATCTATGTGCCTGCCGCACTTAATGAGGAGCTCTACTACCAGACGACGCTGAAGAATATGACCCCTGTCTGGAGGCGCATCTATCTCTACCAAGCACCTTTCTATGGTCCTGACAAGCCGGATGGCAATTACGAATCAGCCTACAGTAGGATCTTTACCTACAACTCCATTCTCACCGGACTGAAAACAGCCTCCGGAGACGAGACAGAGATGTCTCGAGTCCGTGCGGAGGCACTTGCCGGTCGTGCGCTGGAGTACTTGACCCTCGTCGGTATCTACGGTCCGTCGTATGACAAAGAGCGTGCTGCAGAGACTAAGACGATTGCTCTGCTCACCGACAACGACATCAATCATAAGGATCTCTCGCCCGCTACTCAGGAGGAGGTCTACCGCCAGATCATCGCAGACCTGACGGAGGCACTGCCTGCACTGCCCGACCAGCCCTCCGGTAATGCGTACCGTATGAGTAAGGGCGCTGGCTACGGCATCTTCGCTCGCGCCGCCTGGCAGATGAGGGACTACGAGACAGCGCTTAAGTATGCCCGTAAGGCACTGGAGACTAAGAGCGAACTGGTAGACTACAAGTCGCTTGACTTTAACGAGGGAGAGTGGCAGGCCGGGGTGCGCAATAACTACCCTGAGGCTCTCGTCAATACGGAGAACATCCTCATTCGTCATCTCTCGCCTCTCGGTGGTCTCGATGAGTATGTCCTTGTCAGTCATGAGACTATTGGTCTCTTCGAGGGAACAAAGGATCGACGCCGTGAGCTCTTCATCACGAGTGTACCTGGAGGAAGTGCTGAGAGTTGTCCTCCGGGAGAGCTGGTCTGGAACCCTGCCATCCGCCCCAATGTCGGCATCTCCACCCCTGAGATGTACCTCATTGCCGCAGAGTGCGAGGCTCGGGTCGGCAGCAGAGATGAGGCACTTCGTCTCCTCAATCATCTGCGCGACTACCGCATTGTGGACAATAAGCCCCTCCGGATCAGTGACAAGACCGAGCTCATCCGGGCGGTGCTTGATGAGCGGCAGAGAGAGTTCCTCTTCCGTGGCATCTTCCGCATCGTCGACCTGAAGCGACGCGCTCAGGATCCCGACTTTGCCGTCACCGTCACCCACTATGACGAGCAGGGCAACCCGGTCGTTGCCTCGCCCTCCTCACCGGACTACCTGAGGGTGCCACTTCCCGCCAAGGTACTTGCCTTCTGGGAGCATCAGAAGTAACATCAAGGTGGTCATACTACCTATGGATGAGGAGACCTCCGGGCTATTGGATGTCTCCTCATCGCATAGGTGGGCCTAGGTGAAGTGGCGGGGTGATCCTGTGAGCAGCCCTTCGAGGAGGACTCCATCTCGAGGAGGCGGGAAAGGATGACAAAAAGGGTACCTTTGTGGCGAAAATACGAGGACTATGACAGCTGTATATCATACGGTGACGCTTGACAATGGCTTGCGGTGCGCTCTCCTGCCCACCCGGAGCCGAGTGGTGTGGTGTGGCTTTGGGATCCACTCCGGGAGTCGAGACGATCCTGAGGAGTTGCCGGGGCTTGCCCACTTTGTCGAGCACACCATATTCAAGGGGACGATCCATCGCCGTGCGGATCACATCCGCAATCGGATGGAAGTGGTGGGTGGCTCCATTGACGCCTATACCACCAAGGATGAGACGGTCGTCTATACCGTCGGTCCGCGAGGCGAAGTATCCCGCGCCGTGGAGCTGCTCGGAGACCTGATCCGGCACAGCACCTTCCCTGACAAGGAGCTGGAGCCGGAGCGGGGCGTGGTCCGCGATGAGATCAACCTCTACCGGGATACGCCCTCGGACCGGATCTTCGACGAGTGGGACGAGCGCTTCTTCCGTGATCGGACCCTCGCCCATCCCATCCTCGGTGATACTCGGAGCCTTGATCGGATGCGGCGGGAGGATCTGCTGAGCTATGCGGAGCGCACCTTTCGTCCCGAGAGACTCCTCTTCTTCGTGATGGGGCAGGTGACGCCTAAGCGCTTCGAGGAGCTCTGTCGCCGGTATCTCTCGGAGCCTTTCTCCTCCGAGGTGAAGCCCTCTACTCGTCCGGAGCTGTCGCTTCCCATAGCCCTTGCCGACGAGACGCCCTACATCGTCCACAGCCGCACCCACCAGGCGCATACGCTCCTCGGTGGTCTCGGTGCCACCTACAATGACCCCGACCGAGCCGCGCAGAACCTCCTCCTGCAGCTCTTGGCCGGCGATGGGATGAATACCCTCCTGAATGTCGAGCTTCGGGAACGCCGCGGCTGGGTCTACAATGTCGAGGCCTCCGTCACCTGCTTCCCCGACGTGGGCTGGTGGCAGATCTACTTCGGCAGCGATGATGACCATGCGGAGGAGGCGCTGCGTATCGTCCTCGAGGAGCTTGATCGCCTGATGCAGGAGCCTCTCCGTGAGCAGGTGCTGAGAGCGTGGAAAAAGCAGACGAAGGGGCTTGCCCTCGTCTCCTCCGAGCAGTCGGAGTCCACCTTCCTCTCCTTTGGTCGCCAGATGCTCCTCCGTGGGCGGTATGAGACGCTGGAGGAGTACTTCGACCGCATCGACTCGGTCACGACGGAGAGCCTGATGGAGATGGCTCGTCGCCTTTTTACCCACCCATTTACACTCATATATAATGGTAAGAAATAAGCTAACCCTTCTCCCCTGCCTCCTGAGCCTGATCTTGATGTCCGCCTCCTGCGGGGGAAAGAATGAGAGCAGTCGCGAGACCACCACTGAGGGTGAGACCCGGGTGGTGGCGGAGACGCCCTTCTCAGCCGACTCCGCCTACGCCGCTGTGGCGCGTCAGGTCGCCTTTGGTCCCCGTGTGCCCGGGAGTGAGGCGCATAAGCAGTGCGCTGCCTTCCTCTCGGCGGAGTTGGCCCGCTATGGTCTCGACGTGATCGAGCAGCCGATGACCCTGACCGCCTACGATGGCACCCGGCTGGAGTGCGTCAATATCATCGGTCGGTATCGCCCCGAGGCATCGGAGCGGATCCTGCTCTTTGCTCACTGGGACACGCGTCCCTATGCAGATGCGGAGAGCGACCCCGCCAAGTGGCACACCCCGATCGATGGTGCCAATGACGGCGGGTCGGGCGTCGGTGTGCTGCTGGAGATCGGGCGGCTCCTGCAGACGAAGGGGCTGCGCGAGGGGCTGGGCGTGGACATCATCTTCTTTGACGCAGAGGACTATGGAGTGCCACAGTTTGCCGAGTATGACGGCGACACGGAGAAGACTTGGGGCCTGGGTGCTCAGTACTGGGCCAAGAATCCCCATACGCCCGACTACCGAGCCGACCTTGGCATCCTCCTCGATATGGTCGGCGGTGAGGGGGCGGCATTCTATCGCGAGTACTTCTCGCAGGAGAGTGCCGGTCGCGCTGTGACGGAGGTGTGGCAGACGGCCCACGACCTCGGGTATGGGAGTTACTTCCACAACGCTGTGGGGGGTGGCTTGGTGGATGACCACGTCTTCGTGATCCGTCACCGCCGCATCCCCTGCCTCGACATCGTCGACTACGACCCGGCACGTGCGACGGGATTTCCTGCCACCTGGCACACCCTCGATGATACCATGGAGCACATCAGCCGAGAGACACTGCAGGCGGTAGGCTCCACGGTCTGGACTGTGTTGACGAAGAAATGAATGAGTAGATAAGTGAGAGAAAAAATGACTATCAACGAGATACAAGACGAGATCATCGGCGACTTTGAGCTCACCGATGACTGGATGGAGCGCTACGAGATGATCATCGAGATGGGGAATGACCTCCCACCCTTCCCCGATGAGGAGAAGACTCCCGAGCATATCATCGAGGGGTGCCAGAGCCGCGTGTGGGTGGTGGGTCACCCTCAGCCTGATGGGACAATCCACTACGAGGCGGACTCCGATGCCATCATCGTCAAGGGGATCATCGCCCTCCTCCTCCGTGTCGTCGACCGACAGTCGGCAAAGGAGGTGGCTGAGGCTGACCTCTACTTGATCGACAAGATCGGGCTGAAGGAGAATCTCTCCCCCACGAGATCCAATGGTGTCCTCGCCATGATCCGCGACATCAAGCTCATCGCTGCCGCCTCTCTCGTCAAGTAAGGTAATGAAGATCATAGCCGAAGCCTCCATCCCCTATCTCAGAGGGGTGCTGGATGAGTTGGGTGAGGTCCGCTATCTCCCCAATCCTGAGATCACTCCTGAGACGGTACATGATGCCGACTGGCTCATCGTACGGAGCATCACGAAGTGCACTCGAGAGCTCCTCAAGGGCTCCTCCGTCAAGCTCATCACCTCCGCCACGATCGGCATAGACCACATCGATACCGACTACTGTGCGGAGGCGGGGATCGCTTGGTACAATGCCCCCGGCTGCAATGCTCAGTCAGTAGGTCAGTATGTCGGCTGCTCACTTGCCCGCTGTTGCAGCGAGAAGGGAGGTAGCCTTGTGGGCAAGACCTACGGCATCGTCGGTGCCGGTCATACCGGTATGGCGGCAGCGCACTACGCTAAGGTGCTGGGTATGGAGGTGCTGCTCAATGATCCTCCGCGAGCAGACGAGGAGGGTAGGGGGAAGTTTGTCTCCCTCCAGACACTGGCCGATGAGTGCGACTACATTGACCTGCATGTCCCGCTCACCTATGACGGTGACTATCCCACCTACCACTTGGTGAACAGCACTTTTATCAAGAGTCTTCGCCGGATGCCTGTCCTCATCAATGCCTGTCGCGGTGGGGTCACGGACACATCCGCTCTGCTGATGGGACTGCGAGATCGCCGTCTCTCCAACGTCATCATCGACTGCTGGGAGGGGGAGCCACATCCCTCACCGGAGCTGGTGGAGGTGGCCTGGCAGGCGACGCCGCACATCGCCGGCTTCAGTGCGGATGGCAAGGCCAATGGCGCCCGAACCTGCCTCCTCTGGGGGCTTCGCTTCTTTGGCCTCACCTCGAGCCGTGTCGATAAGATCCGCCCCGAGCCACCGGTGAATCCCCTCATTGATCTCAACGACTTTGAGGAGGGTAAGCGCATTTGGGGGGCGATGCTCCGTACTTTTGATCCCAAGAAGGTGGATGAGGAGTTTCGCCGGAGATACGACACCGACTTTGAGGCGATGCGGAGCGAGTACCCCTTCCCGCGCGAGCCAAGGGCCTATGTGGTCACCAACTATCGTCCCGAGGAGGGACAGATCCTCTCAGCGCTTGGCTTCGCCCTCCGCCCGTAAATAAGGTCTGGCTGGGGGGGAAAATAAAAAACGCTCTCGCCGCGAGGAATAGATTACCCTCGGATGAGAGACAAATCTAATACCGATATTAGGCGCGTCTAATATCGGTATTAGATTTGTCTAATATCGGTATTAGTTAGACTGCAGTTTTGGTGGGTTTTGTGCCCTCCTCGTCCCCGGACTGCAGGTGACATCGTCCTCTTTTGCATTCTATAAGAATAGGATGTGTCCACAACTCACAGAAATAAGGTAACTTTGCCCGAAGTGACCGGACTCCCTCTTGCCCATCGTGCGCAGGGGAGGGTCACTCCGATGATATTCAGTAGATAAACCAAGTCACAGGACCCATGTCTATACGTAGCCGAAAGCCGGTCGGACCGGTCACAGCTCTTCTCTTGATCGTAATGCTCCTATACTCCTGCAATCAGGATATGGGAGACTATGTCCGTCCGGTCTATACCGACTACACGGTTCCGGGTCAGGTGCTCCTCACCTTCCCTAAGGTCAATGGTAAGCAGCTCCCTGCAGCCCGCTTCAGCATTGACCACATCAACCACCGGATATACAATAAGACGCCCCTCCCCTATGGATCGGAGATTGACTCCGCCTACCTCTCCATGGCCGTGAGCAACCAGCTCAAGGTCACGCTCCGTAACCTGAGCACTGACAAGAGGGTCGCGTGGAATATGGTCGGCAGCGACACGACGCTGATCAGCTTCAAGGGCGGACGGATGGAGCTGACGATCCAGACGGATAAGAAAAAGGACAATCAGTCGGTCACTTACGACTTCCGTGTACTCACCTATGGGTACGACCCCAATAAGATCGTCTGGACCGATATGTCCAATGGTCTCCCGATAGCGACTGAGGAGACCCGCATGGTCGTCCTGCCGGGTGACAGACGCTACCTCCTTAGTCGGCACGGGAGGGAGACCTCTCTCCTTGAGATCTCGACCCTCGACCCGCTCGTCATACGTCAGGTCACGGAGGCCCACCTGCCTGAGGGCCTGAGGCCTTATACCGCCTACACCTCGCCTAAGGGCGATACTTGGGCGCTTGATGCCGAGGGACACCTCTTTACCTCCACCGATCTCGTGACGTGGCTCCCCGCCACTCCTGCAGGTGTTACGGTGACGCAGCTCCTGAGTGTCAGGACTGGGGCGGTCTATATGGTGGGAACTGAGGATGGTAAGGCCTACTCGATCTATCAGCTCGATAAGCAGAGTAAGGTCACATCAGTGGTCGAGCAGGTGAGGGAGATGTTCCCGGTCCGCGACAGCTATGTCTATGAGTATGAGATCGCCTCGACGCCTCACATGCTCCTCTTCGGTGGTTCGCTTGCCTCCGGTCTCCCCATCAGCACCGGCTTTTTCTCCTCCGACTTAGTGGAGTGGGGCGCGCTGCCCTCCAAGGTGGTCTACCCCTACAAGGGTGCTCTCTATGTCACCACGGCCGACCGGGAGACGCTCTATCGTATCGGTGGGGTCTATGATAAAGGTCCTCAGTCTACTATCTACAAGAGTGACGACAATGGGGTCACCTGGACCCGGATGGACACCGAGAAGGCTCCGGGTAAGGACTTCCTCCCGATCTCTCATGCAGGTGGATACTACTACGAGTCGCCTAAGGGGGAGAGTCTCTTCATCTTCGGTGGCCGAGTGGGACACGACGGAGAGCCAACGCGCCGTGTCTGGCGCGGGACGATCGATCGCTCCGCCGGCATCATCAATGATTTCACTCAGAAGTAAGACATACGTATGTCCTCTCCCGCCGATACGCTCTTAGCTCAGCTCGACCCTGATCGCATCCCCGCTCACGTTGCCATAATTATGGATGGCAATGGTCGCTGGGCTCGTGAGAGGGGTCTCGAGCGAAGAGACGGACATCGTGCCGGTGTGCAGTCGGTCAGTCGCATCGTCCGTGCTGCTGCCCGCTGCGGGATACGCTACCTGACGCTCTACACCTTCTCCACAGAGAACTGGCGCCGTCCCAAGGCTGAGGTCGATGCGCTGATGACCCTGCTGGTCCGCTCTGCGGTAGAGGAGCTCGCCACGCTGGAGGAGAATGACGTCCGCCTGCGTACCATCGGGGACCTCGAGGGGCTGCCCGAGGAGCCGAGGGAGGCTCTTATGGGGCTGGTGGAGAGTACGAAGTCAAATACCGGCATCACTCTCGTGCTTGCCGTCAATTACTCCTCACGCTCCGAGCTGACCAGGGCTTTCAATAGGCTCCTGAGTGAGCGTCACGGAAGTGTAGAGCCCATCACACCGCATGACATCTGCACGCACCTCGACTTGCCCGACCTGCCGGATCCCGACCTACTGATCCGCACCGGTGGGGAGTGTCGGGTCAGCAATTACCTCCTCTGGCAGCTCGCCTATACCGAGCTGTATTTCTGCGACTGCTACTGGCCTGACTTCGATGCAGCAGACCTCTACCGTGCCATCATCGACTATCAGTCTCGTCAGCGACGCTTCGGTCGCACCGGCGATCAGTTGATCGATGTCGACTGCGGTGATAAGACCTCCGACCACTCCTGATGATCTCCACGCATCGCTATATATCTCCTTCCCGGGAAGAAACGCTTCATCCTAACGCATGAATATCCTACCCTCACCGCTTCGCTGCCTATTTCCTATGACAAGAAGCCTGAATACCACACCCTCACGGCTGCTCGCCCTCTTTGCCGCTCTGCTCGTCAGTGGCGTCGCCATGGCACAGTCGGAGCACACGATCGCCTCTTCGGACAGCCTGGCAGCTCTGCCGGATGTCTCCTACACCCGCCCTGTCTCGAGAGTGATCGCCGGACTGAGGGTGGTCGGCAATGAGAGCTACGAGGATGTGGTGGTGCGCAACGTCTCCGGTCTCCGTGTCGGTCAGCGGGTTACCGTGCCGGGTGAGGAGATCAGCCAAGCGGTACGCAACTATCTCCGCAATGGACTTTTCTCCAATGTCCGCATCGATGCCGACCGCATGGAGGGGGACTCGGTATGGCTCTCGATCCATATCACTGAGCGGCCACGCCTGACACGCTTTGAGATAAATGGGGTGAAGAAGAGCGAGGAGAAGGATCTCCGCACTGGTCGGCTCCAGCCACTCGCACAGGGGACCTTTATCACTCCTAATATCCTCGACCGATCCGAGATAGAGATCAAGCGCTTCTACGACGCCAAGGGATTTAGCAACATCGAAGTACACACCTCCGTCCTCGAGGACAACTCTCGCCCCGGCTATGTGGTGGTGATCTTTGATGTCAATAAGAATGCGAAGACGAAGATCTCGACCATCAACTTCATCGGTAACGAGATGCTGAGCGACAACGCCCTGAGGCGCGCCATGAAGAAGACGAATGAGGTCTTCAATCTCTCCAAGCGCCCCTGGAGCAGTATCCTCGAGATCTTTGGCACCAAGAAGTATGTCGAGAAGGAGTACAAGGAGGACCTGAAGAATATCCTCAAGGCCTATCACGCCAAAGGCTACCGCGACGCAGAGATCCTGCGGGACACGATCTACAAGGCGGACGACGGGAAGAAGATCAATATCGACATCGAGGTCTACGAGGGACCGAAGTACTACATCAAGGCGATCAACTTCGTCGGCAATACCAAGTACCCGACCCTCCAGCTCCAGCAGGTCCTCGGCATGCGACCCGGCGATGTCTACAATCAGAAGAAGCTGATGGAGCGTATCTCTCAGGATGAGGATGCGGTCTCCAACCTATACTCCAATAACGGCTACCTCTTTGCCTACATGGTCCCCGTGGAGACCGAGGTGAAGGGAGACTCCGTTGCCCTCGACATCCGCATCCACGAGGGCAAGCCGGCGACGATCAATAAGGTGGCGATCCGAGGCAACTCGCAGATCTACGATGAGGTGGTTCGCCGTGAGCTCTACACAAAGCCGGGCATGCTCTTCAATCGTGACTACGTTATGCGCTCCATGCGTATGATCGCTCAGATGGGCCACTTCGACCAAGAGAAGATCGTACCAAATATCGTCCCTCACGAGGAGAACGGTACCGTGGACATCGAGTGGCAGCTCACACCGAAGTCCAATGATCAGGTCCAGCTGTCGATGGGATGGAGCCAGACCGGCCTACTGCTGATGGCGGGACTGAAGTTTACCAACTTCTCCCTCCGCAACCTCCTGGATCGCTCCACTTACCACAACTTCCTCCCCCGTGGTGACGGACAGACGCTCTCGCTCAATGTCCAGACTAATGCCCGCTACTACCAGAGCTACGGCATCAGCTTCATGGATCCCTGGTTTGGGCGCAAGCGCCCCAATATGTTTAGCGTCTCGGTCTCGTACTCCCGTCAGACAGACATCAACCGCCGATTCTACTCCGGTCAGCAGCAGAGTCTGATGAATAGCTACGGCGGCTATGGATACGGCTATCCCGGAGGCTATGGCTACGGCATGGGCTATCCGGGTGGTTACGGCTACGGTATGGGCTACCCCGGAGGATACGGCTACGGAGGCATGGGTGGTTACGGCATGGGGTACTACAATCAGTACTACCGCGAGGCGATGACCAACCTCTATGAGCGCGCTCTCGACCCGGATAAGACCCTCGACATGCTTCGCTTCAATATCGGCTACGGTAAGCGACTCACCTGGCCGGATGACAACTGGCAAGTCTCCCTCGGGCTTACCTACAATATGTACCGGATGCACAACTGGGGCTCCTACTACTACAGCTTCGGTATGGAGAATGGTGTCGCCAATGACATCAACCTCTCGCTCAATCTCTCACGCTCCTCGATCGACAACCCGATCTACACCCGTCGAGGCTCCAGCTTCGCCTTCGAGGCGCAGTCGACCCTGCCGTACTCCCTCTGGGACGGTGTCGACTACTCCGACCCGAAGCTCTCCGATGCCGACCGCTACCGCTTCATCGAGTACTATAAGGTGAAGGGCAAGGCTCAGCTCTTTATCCCCCTTATGGACCCGATCAATACCAAGCGCACCCCCGTCCTGATGGCGAGTGCAGAGTCCGGTACGATCGGCTCCTTCAGCCCCTATAAGCGCTCTCCCTTCGGCACCTACTATATGGGTGGTGATGGTATGTCCTCCTACTACGGGTACCTCAATGAGATGATCGGCCTCCGCGGCTACCGCAACGGCTCCATCTCCGGTGCCAGCGGGCGCGGTGCCTATGTCTACTCCAAGGTCTTTATGGAGCTCCGGTATCCGGTGATCTTTGAGAATCAGGCGACGATATGGGTACTCGGCTTTGCTGAGGCCGGTAACGCCTGGGAGTACCAGAAGGACTTTAACCCCTTCCAGCTTAAACGATCTGCCGGTCTGGGCGTCAGAATAATGCTACCGCAGCTTGGTCTGATGGGTATTGACTGGGGCTACGGCTTTGACGCCCCGGACGGAACCGCTCAGATCGGTGGTAGCAACGTCCACTTCGTCCTCGGTCAGCAATTCTGATCCCCGGGCGTTAGATACAACCTACATTAAGACAGTAAGCATTATGAAAGAGATAAGAAAAACGGCTCTCCTCGCACTCGTTGCCCTCGTGGCATCGGTCGGGATGACGCTCCCCTCTCGGGCGCAGGACTACATCACCTACGCTCTGGTGGATATGCAGTATATCCTCTCCAATATCCCTCAGTACAAGGAGGCAACAGAGCAGCTCCAGGAGACTGCCAAGGGCTACACCGCCGAGGTGAAGAAGCTCCAGGATCAGGCAGGTACCCTCTATGCCGACTACCGCAAGCAGATGGGCTCCCTCTCCGCTGACCAACGCGCATCTCGCGAGAAGCAGATCGTCGAGGTGGAGAATCGCGCCGCCGAGCTACAGCAGAAGTACTTCGGTCCCAAGGGCGAGATGGCGAAGCTCCAGGAGCAGCGCATCAAGCCGATCCAGGACAAGGTCTACGAGGCGATCAAGCTCTACAGCCGCAAGTATGGCGTCTATATGGTCCTCGACCGCGCCTCCGGTATGGGTACCATCGTCTATGCCGATCCCGCCGCTGATATCAGCAATGACATCCTGAAGATCCTTGGCATCTCTGTGAAATAACGTACCTTTGTGCGTCCCATAATCCTGAATATAAATCAATAACGTAAGATACATTTTCATGAAAAGAACGTTTCTCATCCTCTGTGCCGCGCTCCTCTTCCCCATCTTTGCCGGTGCTCAGAGCCACAAGATTGGTATCGTAGACTCTCAGAAGGTACTCAGCGAGATGCCTGAGATGAAGTCCATGCAGTCTGAGCTCGACAACCTTGCCAAGAAGTACGAGGATACCCTCGTGCAGCTGCAGAAGGAGTTTCAGACCAAGTACCAGGACTTCGTCAAGGAGCAGGAGACTATGGTCGAGTCCATCAAGAGCCGTAAGCAGCAGGAGCTGGAGGACCTCTCCAAGCGCATCCAGGACCTCAATAACGTGGCCCAGCAGGATATGCAGAAGAAGCAGGTAGAGCTCTTCGCCCCCATCCAGACCAAGCTTCGTGAGGCGATCAATAAGGTCGGCAATGATGGTGGCTTCACCTATATTATGGACGCCAGCCAGATGCTCTATGTCGGCAACGGCAGTGAGGATGTCACCTCTCTCGTGAAGTCTAAGCTCGGTCTCTGATAGCAATCCGAGCTCACCGCTCGCACCTTCACACGAAGGTCACACACTGATAAGTCATCCCCGATAGGTCACACACCTCTCGGGGATGTTTTTTTTGTCCACGATGCAGCTGACCCCGATCGCTCCACCTCCTGTGGCGGAGGGTGAGACCGGACGATCGAAAATCACTAAATTTGCCGTAAGACCCTGAGGGAGGGTCCTCTCATCACAGAATAGAATAACTGATAGTAGGCTGCTAACCATGGCAAAAGTGAAGGAGACACCGATGATGTCTCAGTACAACCGGTTTAAGAGGAAGTACCCAGACGCGATACTGCTCTTCCGCGTCGGGGACTTCTACGAGACATTCTCCGATGATGCCGTCACCGCTTCCCAGCTACTGGGGATTACTCTGACCAAGCGGTCCAATGGTGGCGCCTCTGAGGTCCCTCTCGCCGGCTTCCCTTACCATGCACTCGATGTCTACCTGCCTAAGCTGGTATCGCAAGGGAAGAGAGTCGCCATCTGCGACCAGATCGAGGATCCCAAGCTCACCAAGACCCTGGTAAAGCGGGATGTGACGGAGCTGGTGACGCCGGGACTGACGATGGAGGATACGGTGCTGGATGCCGGGGCCAATAACTTCCTCGGTGCCTTGGTGTCGAAGGGCGGGCGCACCGGTGCCGCATTCCTTGATCTCTCCACGGGCGAGTTTTGCACCGCTGAGGGTGTTGAGGAGGATGTGGCGAAGATGGTCGTCTCCTTTGGTCCCAAGGAGATCCTCCTGGAGCGGGGGCGCGAGGCATCGGTGGCTGCCGCCATGGGGGAGCAGTGGCACTACTACCCCCTTGAGGACTGGGTCTTCACCGTCGACTACGGCAGGGAGCGGCTCGAGAGGCACTTCAATACCCGCACCCTTAAGGGCTTCGGCATAGAGGAGAAGCCACTCGCCATCATCGCCTGCGGGGCGATCCTTTACTACCTCGAGGCGACGAAGCACACCCAGCTGAGTCATGTGACGACGCTTCACCTGATCGAGGAGGACCACTTCGTCCGGCTGGACAATTTCACTCGTCGCAACCTTGAGATCATGCGCCCGCTCACGGAGGACGGCTCCTGCCTCCTGCAGGTGCTGGATCATACGCATACCCCGATGGGTGGCCGTCTGCTGAAGCGCTGGCTCTCCTTCCCACTCCTTGACCTGCATGAGATCGAGCGACGCCAGACCTGTGTGGCTGCCTTCTTTGGGCAGTCTGAGCTGACCCGTTCGGTGGCGGATCACTTGGCCGGCATAGGTGACCTGGAGCGACTGGCAAGCAAGGTGGCAGTGGGTCGCATCTCGCCCCGTGAGCTACTCCAGACGGCAGCCGGGCTGCGACTGATACGCCCGATGATGAGTCTCCTCACCGACTCAGGTGAGCAGGCACTCTGCGAGCTGTCCCTCAGGCTCGACCCGGCGGAGGAGTTGGCATCAAAGATCGAGCAGTCCATTGACCCCGACGCCCCGGCACAGGTGGGGAAGGGAAGGGTGATCCGTGCCGGCGTGAGCAGCCGTTTGGATGAGTTGCGTGCCATCGCCGGTGGGGGGAAGAAGTACCTCCTCGAGATGCGCGAGCGGGAGAGCCGTGAGACCGGGATCCCATCGCTGAAGATTGCCTTCAATAACGTCTTTGGCTACTACATCGAGGTGACCAATGCGCACAAGGATAAGGTGCCGGAGGACTGGATCCGAAAGCAGACCCTAGTCAATAGCGAGAGATACATCACCCCGGAGCTGAAGGAGTATGAGCAGAAGATCCTCGGTGCTGAGGAGCGGATCAGCATCCTCGAGGCAGAGCTTTACCAAGATTTGATCCGGGAGGTGATGGGGCATATCCGCGTCCTGCAGAGCAATGCAGTGGCTCTCTCCGAGATCGACGTGCTGAGTACCTTTGCTTACGATGCGGTTACATACGATTACCACCGTCCGGCGGTGGACCGAAGCGCCGTCATTGACATCAAGGAGGGGCGCCATCCCGTGATCGAGCGGATGATGCCTCCGGGAGAGGAGTATATCCCCAATGACGTCTTCTGCGACCCGGAGACAGACCAGATCATGGTGATCACCGGACCCAATATGTCGGGCAAGAGCGCTCTCCTGAGGCAGACCGCCCTCATCGTGCTGATGGCTCAGGTGGGCTCCTTTGTCCCGGCACGTGAGGCACGTCTCGGCATCGTGGATCGGATCTTCACCCGCGTGGGGGCGTCGGACAACATCTCGCGTGGCGAAAGTACGTTTATGGTCGAGATGACCGAGTCGGCGATCATCCTCAATAACATCACACCCAATAGTCTCGTCCTCGTGGATGAGCTGGGACGCGGCACCTCTACCTACGATGGCATCTCGCTGGCACAGGCGATCGTGGAGTATCTGCACAATAATCATCGGGCTCACCCTAAGACCCTCTTTGCCACCCACTACCACGAGCTAAACGAGCTGGAGGGTGTCCTGCCGAGGATCCGAAACTATAATGTCTCTGTGAAAGAGGCCGATGGCAAGGTGATTTTCCTTAGGAAATTGGTCCCCGGAGGCTGCGAGCACAGCTTCGGCATCCATGTGGCACGGATGGCGGGGATGCCGCGCGAGATCGTGAGCCGGGCTGAGGAGATCCTCAGTCAGCTTGAGCGCAAGGCGGGACACGGATCTCCATCATCCGTTGCCGCTGACGAGACCACCGATGGTCCGATGAAGCTCAGCTTCTTCCAACTCGACGACCCGACCCTCTCCGCAATCCGCGATGAGATCAAGGGGCTCGACATCGACAACCTTACCCCCCTCGAGGCTCTCAATAAGCTCTCTGACATTCGCCGCTTGATAGGGATGAAGTGACCTCGTGAGGTTACTCCCCAGCCCACATAATGGACTTTGATAGACCATTTGTATCACTGTAAGAGCTGACTTTTCAGGCAAACTTTCGCAAGAAATAAATTATTCGTAGTATATTTGCCCTCAATATGGGAATTATACCGAATAAGAATATTTTGCGCGAGGAGGCAGTAGCAGGTCGGCAATCCTCTGCGCACCGGTCGATGCCGATGTCCAAGGGGCTGCTTGCCCTCTCGCCCCTCCTCTTTTTCCTCATTTTTTACCTCGGAGTCAGCCTGCTGGTCCACGACTTCTATGCCGTCTCGATCACGGTCGCCTTTTGCCTTACGGCGATCTATGCGATGGTGTTGCCTGACGGACACTCTCTCGAGAGGCGCTTAGAGACCTTTGCCCGAGGGGCGGGCGATAGCAACGTCCTGCTGATGATCTGGGTCTTCATCCTTGCGGGGGTATTCTCCTCCGTGGCACAAGCGATCGGAGCCATCGATGCGACGGTGGGGCTGCTGCTCTCACTGCTCCCGTCGAGGGTAATGTATGCGGGGCTATTTGTCGTCAGCTGCTTCATCTCCTTTGCCCTCGGATCGAGTGTCGGTACGATCGCTGCTCTCGTACCTATAGCGAGCGGGATGGCGACGGAGATGGGCGGAGGCGCCGGGCTGATCACAGCGATCATCGTCGGTGGTGCATTCTTCGGCGACAATCTCTCATTCATCTCTGACACCACCATAGCCGCCACCCGCACGATTGGCGTGCGGATGAGGGATAAGTTTCGCGCCAATGTCCTGATAGCACTACCGGCTGCCCTACTCACGCTCCTGCTCTACCTGATGCTCGGTCAGGAAGTGCCGGAGGCGATGGTCAGCACCACCGGCTCGTGGTATCTGATGATGCCCTACCTGGCTGTGATCCTCCTCGCCGTCAGTGGGGTAAATGTCCTAGTCGCCCTGACCGCAGGCATCCTCCTCTCGGTGCTGGTGGGTCTCGGTAGCGGCTCCATCACCTCGGTCGAAGTGATGAAGACAGCAGGCAAGGGGATCGCCGGGATGAGCGACCTGATCATCGTGACGCTGCTTGCCGGTGGCTTGCTGGAGCTGATCCGTCAGCGTGGCGGGATAGACTTCATCGTCGAGCGCTTGACCAAGCGTGTGTCCGGAAAGAGGTCGGGCGAACTCTCCTTCGCCGCCCTTGTGGGACTGGCCAATGCCTGCACGGCCAATAATACCATCGCCATCCTGACCACCGGTGGGATCGTGCGAGACCTCGGCGCGAGGCTGGATGTCGACCCACGGCGGACAGCCAGCATCCTCGACATTACCTCCTGCATCGTGCAGGCTGTCCTCCCCTATGGCGCTCAGATGCTGATCGCCTCGGGGCTCACAGGGCTCTCCGTGACGGAAATCCTCCCCTTCATGTACTACCCGATGATCCTCTCCGGGGTACTCCTGCTCTCGATCCTCCTTCGCTTCCCTTATCCGGGGCGGCATACCTTGCCTCAGCTCACCTATCGCTCAAAGCCGGAGCGCGCCGGCACTCCGGCATCGTAGTAGTGCTTGACGCACTGCATATCGGTCACTAAGTCTGCAGCGGTGATCAAGTCTGCCGGGGCATAGCGCCCTGTGCAGATCACCTCCACGTGCGGCTCTCGGGCACGGATCACCTCGAGCAGCTCCTCCACGGTGAAGAAGTGGAAGTAGAGTGCTATCGTCACCTCATCCAGCACCACCACATCCCACTCCCCCGTCGACATCACCTCCGCCGCCCGAGCCAGCCCCTCCCGTCCATGGCGCACATCCTCCTCAGACGGCTCGTGGATCAGTGCGCACCCGAGACCAAATTGCTCAAAGTGAATCGACGGCAGCAGCTCCTCTATCCGGCACTCGTGATACCGCATACTCTTGACGAATTGCCCTACGAAGACCCGCTTCCCGGCCAAGGCGGCACGCACCGCCAGCCCGATGGCAGCGGTGGTCTTCCCCTTCCCATCTCCGGTGTATACCTGGAGGTATCCTTTCTTCTCTCTCATAATAGCTCTTCTCTCCGCTTGACGAAAACAAAAGTAGTAAATGTCAGATTGATAGACAATCTTGCGATGCCAACAGACCTTGACGAGTCAATGATGGTCCTTTAGGTGGTAAGGATGTGGCGGTTTTTGGCTAAATTTATCCCATCAAAAACGGAATAGATAAAAACACACACACCTTAGACTATGGCTGAACTTCATCCCACCGAACTCTATGTCGACCGCGAGATCAAGCTCGATGATGACAATTACGTGGATCGAGATGAGAGCTGGATGTACTTCAATCACCGCATCCTCTTCGAGGCTCAGCGGGAGGATATCCCTCTCTTAGAGCGGGTCCACTTCCTCGGTATTTACTCGAATAACCTTGACGAATTCTTCCGCGTCCGCGTCGCCTCGATCCAGCGCAATATCGAGGATGACGACAGCGGGTCCGGCAAGGTCAAGCGGAGCAAGAAGCTACTCTCCAAGATCTATGAGCTCAACGAAGCGTACAAGCAGGAGGTGGACCGGACCTTCCGCAGACTGATGAAGGAGCTCTGGGAGGAGCATATCCATGTGGTCGATGAGACGATGCTGACGCCCGAGCAGGAGCATCAAGTATTTGACATCTATGCGCGGAAGCTGAGCTCGACGATCAATCCCCTCTTCCTTGATCGCATCCCAGACCCTCAGGAGCAGCTCGATGAGAGCAACTACCTCGCAGTGGACCTGAGGCAGGTCGATGACGAGGGCAAGGTGCAGAGGAGTGACATCGCTGTCATCCGTCTGCCACAGTCCGGGGAGGAGCGCTTCGTCCGACTGCCGGATGACCCGGAGGGGAATAAGTGTGTCATGTTCATCGATGACGTGATCCGGTACAATCTTAAGAACATCTTCGGTGGCCTTCCATACAATAGTTACGAGGGGTATACTTTCAAGTTTACAAAGGACGCCGATGAGGACTTGGTGGAGGACAATTCCTCCCTCGGCCTCCTGCAGCAGGTCTCTCGCGGTCTGAAGAAGCGGAGTCTCGGAGAGACGCTTCGTGTGGTCTATGACCGCAAGATGCCGAAGCAGATCCGGCAGATGCTCTTTGAGACTGCCGACCTGGATAAGAATGATGCCCGCGTCGCCGGGTCGAGGTACCACAATACCCGAGACCTGATGGACTTCCCCGACTGCGGTCGCACCGACCTCCTCTACACCCCGTGGCACCCGATTATCGGTCGGCATGCGGACTTTGAGACCGGTATGCTCGACTCTATCCGGCGTAAGGATCAGTGGCTCCACTTCCCCTACCACAGCTTCGACACCTTTGTCCGGGTGCTGCAGGAGGCGGCGATCAGTGAGGACGTGCAGGAGATCAAGGCGACGATCTACCGCGTGCCGCGCCACTCCTCTGTCGTCAAGGCACTGATGGCAGCAGCGCGCAATGGCAAGGAGGTGACCTGTGTGATCGAGCTGCTGGCGCGATTCAATGAGGAGAGCAACATCTCCTTTGCTCAGAAGATGCGGGACGCCGGCGTGCGGGTGCTCTTTGGTCCCGGGTACCTCAAGATCCACAGCAAGCTGGCGCTCATCAAGGCACGGAAGGGCAATATCGCCTGTATCGGCACCGGCAATATGCACGAGGGAAATGCCAAGACCTACACCGACTTCATGATGATGACTTCGCGTCGTGGCATCGTCAATGATGTCGAGCGGGTCTTTGACTTCATCGAGCAGCCCTACCTGGCGACGCACTTCAGGGAGCTAATGGTCTCGCCCAACTCCATGCGCAGCCGCTTCATCCGGCTGATCGACACCGAGATCCGGAATGCGGAGCAGGGACTGCCCGCCTATATCCACGTCAAGGTAAATCACATCGTCGACGAGGAGGTGGTGATGCATCTCTACCAAGCCTCGCAAGCCGGGGTGGAGGTGCGGCTGCTGGTGCGTGGCAATTGCTCCCTTGTGCCCGGGATCAAGGGGGTGAGCGACCATATATCTGTCAATGCGATCATCGACCGCTACTTAGAGCACTCGCGGATCTTCATCTTCTGCAACGGTGGGAGGCCGAAGTACTTCCTCGGCTCCGCCGACTGGATGAGCCGAAACCTGGACCGGCGGGTCGAGGTGGTTACCCCCGTCTACGATCCTGACCTCAAGCGCGAGCTGGAGCTGGTGGTCGACTACGGGCTGCGGGATGTCTCCCAGGGACACTTTGTCAATGAGCAGGGGCGCTGTCCGCGTCGACTGTCGGCTGAGAAGCCGTGGTTCCGCAGCCAGGAGGCTCTCTACCAGCATTATTTGGAGGAAATATAAAGGGATAGCATTATGTTTAAGAAAAAGCACTACGCCGCCATCGATATCGGATCCAATGCGGTCCGCCTGCTCATCAAGTGTCTCACTGATGATCCGGAGCAGCCACTCTCTAAGGTACAGCTCCTCCGCGTCCCCCTCCGTCTCGGTGAGGATGCCTTCGTGAAGGGGAAGATCTCCAAGGGGAAGGCAAAGGACCTGATCCGCCTGATGCTCGCCTACAAGTACCTCATGCAGATCTACGAGGTGTCTCACTATCGGATCTGCGCCACGTCCGCGATGCGCGATGCGACCAATGCCGCCAAGGTAGTCGACGAGGTCGAGGCGGCGACGGGATTTCGGATCGAGGTGATCTCCGGTGAGGAGGAGGCTCGTCTCGTGGGACACAGCCGGGTAAGACAGCTTGTCCGGGATGAGGAGACCTACTACGTCATGGTGGACGTCGGAGGTGGCTCGACCGAAGTGTCGATCCTGAGGGGGAGCCAAAAGGTGGACTCCCGCTCCTTCAATATCGGTACCGTACGACTGCTGAGTGGTCTGGTCCGCAAGTCGGAGCTGGAGGAGTACCACACGTTCCTCGACTCAATACATGAGCGCTGCGGAGATCTGGAGATCTTCGGCACCGGGGGAAATATCAATCGTCTCGCCAAGATCAATGGCACCCAGACCCCGTGGGGCAAGGAGATCACCACCCCTCAGCTCCACGAGATCTACGACATACTTGAGGGGATGGACCTTGATGAGCGTATGGCGAAGTACGGGATGAAGCCCGACCGCGCCGATGTGATCATCCCGGCGGCTCGCATCTTCATCGCTGCTGCCGACCGCCTCGGGACGACGAAGATCATGGTCCCCAAGCTGGGCCTCGCCGACAGCATCATCGACCGTCTCTACGAGGAGGACGAAGAGTAGGGCGCGTGAGTGAGGAGCGGATACGCTCGCTGAGGTATGGTGATCGGCCCGCCCTCTGGGTGCTGGTCGCCTGTCTCGTCGGCTGGATCCTTGCCTACCATCATCTCTTGCTCTATGGGGGAGTGGCGCTGGGATTACTCGCAGTCGCTGCTTTTCTCCTCTCTCGGAGGCGAGGGTGGAGGCTGGATCGCTTCTTCCTCCTTCTGCCACTCCTCGTGATTGCTTACGGCATCTATGCCGATCAGCGGTTCCGCTCGCTGGGATCAATGCCCCGCTCAGTTACGCTCCAGGATGCCTCGGTGAGAGTCAATTATCCCGTCGCCTCCTCGGCTGAGAGCGCCATCCGGTACGATGCGGCTCTGCTGACGGAGGGTGGAGGGGAGATCCCTATCCTCCTCACCCTGCCGGGAGAGTCGGTGGAGCTCTATGGGATGATGCTGCGGGGCGACCTCGACCTGGTCGCACTACTTGGCGACACACTTCCCGGCTCCTACGGGCGTTACCTCCTCGGAGAGGGGTATGTGGCTCAGGGGTATGGGCAGAGTTTAGAGACCGCCGGTCGGGCCCGGACCATCCGCTGTCGGCTGATGGAGGGACGGCATCACCTGATCAGCCGCTTCGACATGGCTGTCGGTGATCGTCTGACGGCAGCGGATAAGGGACTGGTCTATGCGCTCTGTCTCGGCGAGCGACTTCACCTACCTCGGTCGGTGAAGTCCGACTTTACCGCCTCCGGCGTGGCACACGTGCTAGCGGTGAGCGGGTATCACCTCGGGATCGTCTTCGGTCTGCTGAGCGGGCTCCTGGGACTTCTCCTCCCCGCCTACCGTCGCAGGAGGCTGCGCTACCTGCTGATCTTCTTCGGCCTGCTCCTCTACACACTGCTGACAGGTGCCTCGACCGCCACGATGCGCGCCTTCGTGATGAGTGGCATCTACCTCCTCGCCAAGCTCCTCGGGCGCCGAGCCGATCCGGTGCAGGTGCTGTCGCTGACCCTCCTCTTCTTCCTCTTCCTCAACCCTCTCTCGATCCTAAGCGTCGGTCTGCTCCTCAGCGTCAGTGCTGTCTGGGGGCTGATGAGCTTCATGCCCATCCTGCTCCGGCTGGTCAGCCCCTCACTCAGGTCGCTCCGCTTCGTCTGGAGTAGCCTCGCAGCCTGCATCTCGGCTCAGATAGGCGTGCTACCCTTTCTCTTCCTCTTCTTCGGTAGGGCAGCGGGGAGTATGCTCTGGAGCGCCATCCCGGTGGTGGCGCTGAGCGGTCTGCTCATCCCGGTGGGTCTGGTGACGCTTGCTCTCCCCTCGCTGCCGGGTCTCCCCCGGCTGCTAAGCCTCCTCTCCGGAGGGATGCGTGCGGTGACGGAAACCTTCGGCACACCGGCGCTGAGCCTCACCGTGACGATGCAGTACGACCTTGTCCTCGTCGTCCTCTACTACGCCATCGTCCTCACTGCCCGTGAGCTCTTCGTCCGCCTCTACAACCGCCGGACACCCTACGACTTTTTATAAGGAAAAACGGATACCATCATATGACTGACTCTTCAGCCCTCTGCTATCTTCTGAAAGAGAGCGAGCAGGAGTGCATCGTCCATGCAGCGGCCCGTCTGGCTCGGCGACTCCATGCCGGGCAAGTCGATAAGGCAGGCGTTGATTACTTTTCCGGTCACCTCATGACTGTGGCCTCTATGGGCACCACTTGGGAGGAGAGAGTGGTGGGCTACCTCCATGATGCCGCTGAGGATACGCCTTATATAGTGGACGAAGTTCTACACATGCTCGCTGAGGAGGTTGGCACCCCTCTGCCTGAGGAGTGCGTGGGTCGGCTCGCAGATGCTCTTCGTCTGCTCGATCATCACGCCTCGCCGGACCGTGAGAGCTACATCACGGCTGTGGGCACGTGCCCACTCGCCACCCGGGTCAAGCTACACGACCTGACTCACAATATGGATCTCTCCCGTCTCTCAAACCCTACTCGGCAAGACCTCGACAGACTGGAGCGCTATCGCAGGGAGTACGACTACCTCAGCAGTCTCTACTAAGAGACTTCCATGGCAGACGGGGAGACAAGGTATCGTCGTGTCCCATAGGTTTGTGTCGGCATTCGTCCGAGCATTTTTTCTTGATGCTCGGTCTGTCTCAGCTCGACCTGGTGTGGGGGTAAAGTGCTATCTTTGCTACATACCACTATAGACGATGAAAGGAATAGTACTTGCCGGCGGGAGCGGCACCCGTCTCTACCCGATCACGAGAGGGGTCTCCAAGCAGCTGCTGCCGGTCTACGATAAGCCGATGATCTACTACCCGATCTCCACCCTCATGCTGGCGGGGATCCGGGAGATCCTTATCATCACCACACCAGAGGATCGCGTCTCCTACGAGCGGCTTCTCGGGGACGGGAGGTCGCTCGGTGTGCGCTTCTCCTACGCCGTGCAGCCGGCACCGGAGGGGCTGGCTCAGGCTTTCCTCATAGGGCGCGACTTCATCGGGGAGGAGGATGTCTGCCTCGTGCTGGGGGATAATATCTTCCACGGTGCCACCTTCACCGGTCTGCTGGAGTCGGCTGTCCGGACGGTCGAGAGGGAGCGCCAAGCGGTGGTCTTCGGCTACCGGGTGAGCGACCCAGAGCGATACGGGGTGGTGGACTTCGATAGCGAGGGGCGTGTGCTCTCCATTGAGGAAAAGCCCAAGGTGCCGCGGTCTCACTTTGCCGTGGTGGGGCTCTACTTTTATCCCAATGACGTCATCCGGGTGGCGGAGGGTGTGAGGCCCTCGGCTCGCGGGGAGCTGGAGATCACGAGCGTCAACCAGCACTACCTCGCTGAGGGACGCCTCCGTGTGGAGCGCTTCCCGAGAGGCTTCGCCTGGCTCGACACCGGCACCCACCGGTCACTGAGTGAGGCGGGTGCTTACATCGAGGCGATCGAGAAGCGTCAGGGGCTGAAGGTGGCGTGCCTCGAGGAGATCGCCTACAGCCGAGGATACATCACGGAGGAGGAGCTGCGCCGGATCGCTGAGCCGATGCGACAGAACGAATATGGTCAGTACTTAATCTCTCTATTAGAAGAAGAATCGTGAATACCCCTAATGCTCATATCCTCGTCACCGGCGGGGCGGGCTTCATCGGCAGTGCGCTGCTTCGCCGTATGGTGGAGCACTACCCGGAGAGCCATTTCTACAACTTTGATGCACTCACCTATGCCGGCAATCTGGAGAACCTTGCTTCGGTAGAGGCGCACCCCAATTACCACTTCATCCAGGGCGACATCGCTGACTACGACTTCGTCCTCCGGATAATGCAGGAGTACCGAATCGATGGGATCATCAACTTTGCCGCCGAGAGTCATGTCGACCGGAGCATCAAGGATCCCTTCGCTTTCGTGCGGAGCAATGTCCGCGGCTGTGTCTCACTCCTGCAGGCAGCCTGCAAGGTGTGGCGGCAGGAGGGCGGCTTTGACGGCAAGCGCTTCTACCAGATCAGCACGGATGAGGTGTATGGTTCGCTTGGGCCGGAGGATCCCCCCTTCTCTGAGACCACCCGGTACGACCCTCACTCGCCCTACGCCGCCTCCAAGGCCTCGTGCGACCACTTTGTCCGCGCCTTCCACGACACCTACGGGCTGCCTACGCTGATCTCCAATTGCTCCAATAACTACGGCCCTTACCAGCATCCCGAGAAGCTTATCCCACTCTTCATCAATAACATCCGTGAGGAGCGTGAGCTGCCGGTCTACGGCGACGGCCGTCAGGTGCGCGACTGGCTCTATGTCGATGACCACGCTGCGGCGATCGACCTTATCTATCATGAGGGCAGGATAGGCGAGACATACAATATAGGTGGTCACTGCGAGCGGGAGAATATCGAGGTGATCCACACCCTTATCCGTCTCGTGGACGAGGCCCTGGGGCGCCCTCAGGGGAGCTCTGAGCGCCTGATCCGCCACGTGGGCGACCGCCCGGGCCATGACGTGCGCTACGCCATCGATGCCTCCAAGATCGAGCGCGAGCTGGGCTGGCGACCGGAGCATACCTTTGAGGAGGGACTTCGGAAGACGGTCGACTGGTACCTGACTAACGAGCAGTGGCTCGCCCACGTCACCTCAGGCGCCTACCGCTCCTACTACCAAGATATGTACTCGCACCGCTGAGATCCGTCAGATTTTGTAGGGAAAATGGTGTCTGATACCACTTACCCTGCAATAAATGACCAGAAAAGGACTGACCTATGGATGAGAAGGTACGGGTGACAGAGACGGAGATCGAGGGTGTGCTGATCCTCGAGCCGCGAGTCTACACGGATGAGCGAGGGTACTTCATGGAGAGCTACTCCCGCGAGAGATACGAGGCGATCTGCGGGACCACCTTTGTGCAGGACAATGAGTCAAGGTCGTCCTATGGGGTAGTGCGGGGGCTCCACTACCAGCGCGACCCCCATGCTCAGGCGAAGCTGGTCCGCGTCATCGTGGGGCGTGTGTGGGACGTGGCGGTAGACCTTCGCCCCGACTCTCCGACCTATGGGAAGCATATCGCTGTTGAACTGACGGAGGACAATCACCGGCAATTCTTCATCCCACGGGGCTTTGCGCACGGCTTTTGCGTGCTGAGCGACGTAGCGGTCTTCCAGTACAAGGTGGATAACTACTACCACCCCGAGAGTGAGGGAGCGGTGGCGTGGGACGACCCGACGCTCGCCATACCGTGGCCCATCCGCCCCGAGGAGATGATCCTCTCGGAGAAGGACCTCCACAATCCTCGCCTCTCCAGTCAGGATCTCGGCACCCGGATCCCCCTTTTCCCCCTCTGAGAAATAGGAAGACCGCACCATAGGCTAGCCTATGGTGCGGTCTTCTGCTTTATGTAAGGAGATTACTTCTTCGGGGCAACGATCTCCACCTCTACTGAGGCCGAGGCGTTTGATCCCCTGAGAGTGGCGGTCAGCTTGCAGCTGCCGGTCTCCCCGCTCGGGAGATTAAAGTTCCCCATGACAGCATTGTACTCCACTAATTTGCTATTGGAGGAGCTCCAGTCAAATTCGTATGCCGTGTCGCCCTCAAGTACCTGTCCGTCCTTATCCAGCACCACCGGTGTGAGGGCGAAGGAAGTGGTGTAGGTGCTGAAGGTGAGCTTCGCCGTCACCTCCTCATCCACACCGTCCACCTCATGCATGATGGCAACGCGGGCACCTGCAGGGAGCGTCACGCTCTCTTGCGTAGCTTTCTTCACGATCACCTTGCACTCAACCGGCTTGGCGCCCTTGGCTGAGATGGTGACGGTGCAGTCCCCTTCGTTTATACCCTCGACGGAGCCGTCGTTATTGACGAGCGCAATGGTGATCTCACCCTTCCCCTCGATGTACTTCTTGCCGCCCTTGAAGGAGAAGGAGACTGTCTCTCCCTCTGCCGGAGCCGGGGTGAGGGTAGGCTTGATGGTGATCTTCTTCCCCACCTCGACGGTGTACTCCTGCTGGTCCGTTGTGATGGTGTAGGTGTACTCCCCGGGATTGGGCTCGGGATTGGGAGTGGGATTGGGAGTGGGCTCCGGATTGGGAGTGGGCTCCGGTGTCTTCCCGCCCTCATCGATCACCTCGAGGGTACAGGTGGCGGACTTGCCACTGGAGAGACGGGCGGTAATGATCGCCTTGCCTGCCTTGACTCCCTTCGCCTCACCGCTGCTCCTGTCGACCTGAGCCACCTCGGGGTCGGATGAGCTCCAGGTGAGCTTGATGCCCTTGGCGTCCTTCGGGGTGATGGTGGCGGTGAGCTTGAGTGTCTCGCCCACCTTGAGCTTGGCGGTGCTGGGACTGATGGTCACGGTGGCGCTCTCCGGTGTCGGCTCGGACCCCTCGCCGGGCTTTTTGCAGCCGGGCAAGGTCAGGAGGAGCAGAGTGACGGAGAGGAGGAGGGCTCTGAGTTTGATTTTCTTCATGGTGTACATTATTCTTGATTGTTTTGGTTAGCAAAAAAGTACGGCTGATACCTTTACGGCCGTATGTCATTCCTTAGGAGCCTCCACGACCAGCGTGCAGACATCCTCTGCGCCATTGGCGAGGGAGGCGGTGATGGTGACGGTGCCGGGTTTGAGGCCGGTGATCCAGGCGGCACTGATGCCGGTGCGTGGCTTGGTAGGGGTCCCCTTCACCTCCGCGATTGAGGGGTCGGAGCTGGTCCATGTGACGGCGGTCTCCTTGGCATTACGCGGAGAGACCTTGGCACGGATGAAGAATTCCTTCTGCCCGACGGTCATCCGGTAGCTATGCCCATCGACGAAGGTGACATTGGGGTTGTAGAGCTTCTTCGGAGGGATGGTGAGGAGTGTCGCCGCCTGCTTCTCGAAGTCTGTGGTCGAGTTATTCGTGTCCTGGAAGCGCTCGCCATTATACTTCCGCTGCAGGGAGTAGCCCCGCCAGCTTCCCTGCTGTGCATCGCTCTCCCTTCCCTCCCGGACGCTATTGTACCCGGCATCGATCTCCTTGGAGACTCGGGTGCGCTTATAGTTTTTCTGGGGGCAGATCGAGACCGCATCGATGACCCACTCATTGGGGAGCTTGACGCAGTGGGCATCGCCCTTGACGTGCGCCTTGTGGTGGGGTGTCTCGAGGCTGTGGAAGGAGTTTTCGTGTCCGGTCTCGTAGTCCCACCAGTACGCCTCTTGATCAAGATCTGTCGGGGGGACTCCCAGCTTGACGAGGAGGAGGGTCCGGTTTTCCGGGACATCAAATTGTCCCTCGCACTCCGGATTATTGTACTGAAAGCCCGCAAAGACGGGGATCAGGTTAGGCACCGTGTTGGTGTCCTCGAGGTAGTAGAAGTAATTGTTCCGCATCTGTGATGGGGTGAGCCACTCGAAGTCGGCACCTGACAGGTCGCACGCCTTCTTATTCTCCGTCGAGGTACCACCGATGAAGAAGCTCTCGCTGACGAAGGTGTACTTCTTCATCATCTCCTCTCGACTCAGTGTGTGATTGATCGCCACCGCTGTGAGGACTTTCTCCTCTCCCGGATTGATGGGATAGTCGTGTCCGCTCCCGGGGAACATCATGATGTTATCCACCGGGCAGTGAGTTTCGGTAAATTCCTCGTCCCCCTTGAGGTCGATCGCCAGATCCATCTGGAATGCCGTCCTCGCTATGCAGAGACTGTCGAGGTAGATCACCTTGGAGGTGGGATTGTAGATGATAATGTACTTGTCGTAGTCGTAGGATGCCGGTCCCACAAAGCCGCTGCCCCACTTTACATCGGGGGTGTAGGTGCCGGAGCTGAATACCTCCTTGATCATCAAGTGGTCGTCGCTGACCCGCTTCTCTTCCTCCTCCGGTCGAGTGAGTCCGAGGCAGCTACTGAGGAGTAGCACTAGTAGCGGAAGGAGGTAGGAGGGATGTATCTTCGTTTTCATGTCGATAGGATTGTGTAATCAGAGAAACCATGACCCGTAGCCGTTGCCACCGGTACCGGTCACACCGTGAGTCTTGAGGTTGGAGACCGCCTCATACGCCTCTTGAGGCTTCAGCCCGATCTCCCGTCCCAGCTGGAAGTAGTAGGGCTCATTGGGATCCGGGTCCGTAGGGTCGCTGTCAAAGACGGTGGCATACTGCTTCATCGGGATATTGATCCGGATGATCTCCTGCCAGCCCGACTCGGGTCGCAGATCGTCAAAGTCAGCGCAGACAAAGTCGTTGTGAGGGGCCTTGCCATTGCGTGCATGCTCCGCATCCTTATCCGCGGGGATGACCCTTTTCTTGCCTTTTTCGCACTTCATCACCTGTACGGCGAGGTAAAATTGGGGCTGCAGGTAGCTTCCACGCTCATACTTTACTCCACCGCCCATATGTGGCTTCGTTCGTGCTAGAGGCCACTGGCGGTAGTCGGCACCCTCGTCCTGGAAGTCAAATTCGAGGTGCCCCTTCAGGCCTACATAGTCCTGGTCCTGGGGCAGCGAGGCGAGGTAGTACTGGCTCCGGATCAGTGGTGGCAGGAGGCGGATGTTGTAGAGCGTCCGCACGCCATCCGCCATGTCGTCCTGTGTCCAGGTGTCACGATAGGTGTAGGTAAAGATGTAGGGTCGCGTCAGAGCCCTCCGCTCCTCCAGGCTCTTCGCACCGGCAAAGAGAGCGGCCGGGACAGGCTTCTCCTCTCTGAAGGCACGCTCATCCAGCGCCATCGGTCGGTCGATCATGGTCATCTCCTCGGGTGAGAGACCATTGCGGAAGCGCACGTCCATCACATCGTAGGGCTGACCCTTGTCGTCTCGGTCGCTGACGGAGAAGAAGATCTGATACTCCTCTGAGGCGTCGTAGATCTTGTCGTTGATCGGGTTCCCCTTCTTGTCATAGAAGTAGAAGCAGAGTCCCCAGAGCTTCTTCGTCCCGCCGATGATGCGGAAGTACTCCGGTCCTACGGTGTCAAGAGCCTGCCCCCTCTCCTTCGCTGCCTCCAGCTCCAGGAATGTGGCTGTCGACTCTCGATCCATCTCCACGCGGATGCCGTCGGGGGTATTGTGGATGACGCAGAATTGCTCCTGCTTCCAGGGCGCATTGGGGTAGACGTAGTTGCCGTGGAGCTTGCCCTGACCATGGTCGTGCCCCTCCTTGATCATCACGAGGCAGGTGGCCCAGTCGGCGAAGGCACCATCGGGGTCGGGATTTGGGAGTGTCCCCTCCACCACGGGTCCGTGATCCTCCTCGGTGGCGAGGTGCTTGTCGAGGAAGTAGAGGTCCGCCTTGGTCGTGGGGGTCTTCTTATTGATCAGTGGGTTGCGATCCTCCGGGACGGAGACGTCGAAGAGCATAAACTTGCGGCACCCGCTGCAGAGTAAGAGCAGCGAGGTAAGCATCAGGAGTATGGGAGTCTTGATGGTCTGCATGGCTGTGTGATCTTAGAATAATACACTCGGACGGCGACGATAGTAGCTATTGTCTTCTCCGTAAAACATCTCCCTCAGCTCAGTCTCCGAGGCATCGGGGTAGTACCGCCTGACATCGCTCACCAGTCGCTCCACCGGTCCGTCAGCATCAGCGATCACCCGCACGGAGATCGGGTAGCACATGTCAAAGCTATTCCACGAGCGAGAGATCTCGTGGGACTTGTAGGTGGTCACGCCGTCAAAGGGTGGAGCCTGGTTACCTCCGTTGGTCATGTATTTCCCAAAGAGGAATCGGGTGCTCTCCCCATTGCTCGGCTGTGTCAGGATGTGGGCGATGGAGACCTTGAGCTGGAAGAGGATGTCCGACTGCTTAAAGTTGAGTATCCCCTTCATCCCCATCGGCTCCAGTGGGTACAGCCCGCCGTCACCCTCCTCGTAGATTCCACGGCGGAAGCGGAGGAGGTTGACGATGTGTCCCGTCCGGATCCGTCCGAGGTCGTCCTGATCCTCAAGGACTGTCCCGAGAGACTCCTCCACAGGGTCGGTGTCGCGGTACTCGTAGTCGAAGATCTCCGGCGTGAGCTTATTGAGTGCATAGGAGTCAAGCGACTTGTAGAGCCGGTAGTCCCTCCCTTGGTATCGGTAGGTCTCCTCCACACTCTTGGTAGAGGTGCGTCGCTCCGACTCGAGTGCCAGAGCGTAGTCGTACCTCAGACCATCGGGCTTATGACCCTCAGTGGGGACAAAGACATTTGCCTGCGACATACGTGTCGCCGGGAGTAGTCCCCCGTTGGCATCGGTCTCAAAGGTGTAGCGATCGATGTAGAGGCTGTCCGGCGTCATGGGGAAGGCGATTGGCAGTCCGGAGAGGGAGTAATTGTCGATGGTGAAGAAGTGCTGGTGCACGAGTAGGGTCGAGTTGGGGTCATCGTAGCCGACGTCCCTCGGTGTCTTACCCTCCATGGCGTGCCAGCGAGTGAATTGGTGGTTGATCAGCTGACCATTTATGTCGTAGTACTTCAGCTCGAGCGCATAGCAGTACCTACTGCTCTTCACCACATCGAAGTGCTCTCTCGGTGAGACGATCGTCATATTCCCGTCCTCATCCTTGGAGATCTTGATCTCTTGGTAGAGCGGCACCGGCGTGGGCTTTTGGTCATCGAGGTCATAGGCGGTGAAGTAGTAAGGCTCATCGCTCACCTCGCCCGCCGGATCGGCGTGCCGCACCGCCAGTCTCAGGATGGCCTGCACGGTGTAGATCTGCTCGTGTCCCACCACCACGGTCTCGATGAAGGGGGCGGGCGCTTTCACTATCTTCTGCATCGTATCCTTGCAGCCTGTGAGAGCCAGGAGGAGGATAGCGATGGCGGGTAATATCTGTCTCGTCATATTCATTTTGCTTTAAAACTCTACTACGGTGCGGATCGTATACTTGGCTCCCATCGCGTGAGCAAAGAAGCGGAAGCGATCGGTGTACTCCTTGTACAGCGCGTTCAGCATATTGTCAGCCACCAGCATCAGCTTGACGCTTCGTCCGCCGGGGAGATCATACTTCAGCTCTGCATTGGCATTGAGGAGGAAGTAGGGGTCCGGGGAGTCTGGGGCCAGGTCTTTCTCCGGATCAAAGCGCACCTGCTTTGTCACATACTTACCGTCCAGCGTCACATCGGCGTGCCACCTCCGCTCCTTACCGAAGTCGATCCGGTAATTGGCACCCAGACCATAGCGATCCGAGGGCATAAAGGGCAGCCAGCAATTCTGCGTGAGGTTGCGGGCGTTGATCCATTCACCGGTCATCTCTATCGAGAGACCGCTCAGCGGCTCCACCCTGACGAGGAGGTCCCCACCAAAGAGTCGGGCATTGTCCTGACCGTAGATAAATTGCGGGTACTTCCCGCTCGGGTGATTGTGGAAGCGTCTCGCCCCCTGCCCGATATTGTCGTAGATGTAGTTGTGTACGTACTGGCAGAATGCACTCGGCTCGATCAGCAGCCACTCATTGCGGTAGCCCATCCCGAGGACCGGCTTCACGCCCACCTCCGGGAGGAGGTCCTTATTTCCCACCACCCAGTAGGTGCCGTGATGGAGACCGGTGGCGTAGAGCTCGTTGATGTCCGGCGGTCTCCAGGCAAGACCGACATTGAGCCGGACGTCATAGTTGTCGTTCAGTCTGTAGTGTGCTGCCAGACTGCCCGTGATGGCGGCGTAGACCTTAAAGTCTCTGTAGTACTTAAAGGAAGCGAGACTCGTGTAGCCATGCACGTCCATGGCCTTGTAGTCGTACCGCAGACCTCCCGAGAGGTCGAGGTTGCCGAGCTTCATCTTGTGGATCACGAAGCCACCGAGGGTCAGTGCGGCAAAGTTCGGGATAAAGGCGGGCTGCTTCGTCCCGGGGACATTGTAGTTGTACTGATAGCTGGAGCAGAGACCCGCCTGAGTAGACATGCCGAGCACCTTCCAGTCGCCTTCCCACGCCAGGTCAGAGGTCATGGTGGTGAGGAGGAGGTCCTGCATCGGCAGCCAGCTGAGGTCATCCCGCTTACGGTTCTCAAATTCCTGCCTCAGGTTATCCTGATACGATACCTTCAGCTCCAGATTGTGTCCCTCCGCCACGCGATAGTCCACCTCGCCCTTGAGGGTAAAGTGCTGTGTCTGCTGGAAGGGCGGCTTGATCTCGTAAGAGAAAGGCTTGATCATACTCTCATCCGGGCGCCCGATCTCGAAGCGTGTCATCAGCTGCTCAAGGTCGGAGACGGAGCTGAAGAAGTAGATCCCGCTGCGAGACGTATAGAGGCTCGAGAAGAGCGTCGCCGTGATAGGCCCATGCTCGTAGCCGGCGTAGGCGGAGAAGCCGATGTTGTTAAATCCCGTGTTATTGAGCAGATACTCGGCCGTCCCATAGTCGCCCGACTTATTGTACATCGCATGGAGACGCATCCCCCAGTCGCGGTAGCCGACCTCCACCGATCCCGCACCATCGAAGGCTCGCCCATTGGTGGCATATCCGAGGTTGATCTTGCTCCGTGCGTAGAGTCGCTTGTGTCCATAGGGTAGGGTCGCTTGATTGAAGAGCACGACGCCACCGAGAGCACCCTGGCCGTAGCGGACGCTCTCCGCCCCCTTGATCACCTCGATGATCGAGGCTCCGGTATGGTCGATCTCCGGAGCGTGGTCCTCACCCCAGCTCTGGCTCTCGAGGCGGACACCGTTGTTGACCAGCACGATGCGGCTGCTGTGCATTCCCTGGATCACCGGCTTGGAGATGCTGCTCCCGGCACTGATGGAGCTGACTCCGGGGACCGACTCAAGGAGCTTGGCAAGGTTGAGCGACGTCCCCTTCTCGAGCGTCGCCGCCTGCACAGCCACTGCCTGCTGGAGGTTGGTCGTGTGCTTGAGCCGACCCTCGACGACTAATTCGTCAAATAGGGTCGCATCCTCCTCCAGTCGGATCGTCAGTTGGCCCTCCTTGCCCAGTGTGATCGTCTTCTCATAAGGTCTGAAGCCGAGAAACGAGGCGGAGATCTTTACTCTCCCTGTCCCGGGAGCAAAGGCGAGCGTGCATCGCCCCTGAGGATCGGTTACCTGGGTGCGACGAGCAGAGGGCGACTTGACGATGGCTCCGACGACGGGCTCTCCGCTGTCCGCCTCCACGACGGTGATGACGAGCAAGAGATCCTTGGGGGTCGCCTCTGTCGCCCTCGCTTCCGGTGTCAGGAGCGACAGCGTCAGGAGCAGCGGGACAAGGATCCTGCAGATGCTGTGTAGTGGTGACTTGTGCATGGGGATGTATCCTTACGAGTGGTGATTGCCGTTAGAGGCAATGCGGTTTTATGACTTTTTTATACCAAGTGTGATTTATTTTACACTGCTGCAAAGGTAGGAGCTAATTGGGCGCTGCTCCATCACCTCTTGTTGGTATTTCCCTCCCCGCTTTATACTCACAAAGGATGACTACTCGCCCATAGGCGCATGACGACTCTGCCGGACTCCGGGGTGGTCTAGTGCGGTGATGACCCCATAGTGCCGATGGCGGTCTAAGCGCTTGCAGATGTGTCCCATCCCCACGGGACTGGAGTCCCACCCCTGCGGGACTGGAGTTCCATCCCTATGGGACTGGAGTCTCTCCCACAAGAGAGTGCAGGTAGGGGTGACGCATTTAGGCATTAGGGTAATCATATATCAATGGGGGCTCATCCGTGAGGCACCCGAAGGGTGCTCGCTCCATAGGCATCGGTCATCCGCGAAGCGGTGACCGATGTACAGAGACCCGTCCCCCTCCTCCCCCTCGACCCCTTGCGGGTCGCCGAGCAAAAGCCCCCCTCCCCTCTACCCAGCTAGGGTGTCGCACTTACGAGTCAGTCAACCAGTGCGACACCCTAGCGGGGTCGCTTGCAATGCCTGATCCCCGGGTCGTCGGGGCTTCGCCCCTCGACCTGGGGCTAAAAAGCGGGCGCCCCTGCCGGGGTGCGGCGCAGTTCGTCCGACCCGTCCGACTCGTCCGATAAGAGGGCACCGCTCTAATGCGTCACCCCTGGCCTCCCGGAGCTTTCCCCGCTCCCACGGGCGCTATTTTGGTACCTTTGCTGGGAGAGACAGAGGAGAGAGACAAGATGGACTTTGAACTCATATCAAGCTACAAGCCGACCGGTGACCAGCCTCGGGCGATCGCTGACCTGGTCCACGGCGTAGAGCGGGGGCAGCGCTTCCAGACGCTGCTCGGCGTCACCGGCTCCGGTAAGACCTTCACGGCGGCCAATGTGGTGGCCGAGGTGCAGCGGCCGACGCTGGTGCTGTCGCACAATAAGACACTGGCGGCGCAGCTCTACGGAGAGTTTAAGAGCTTCTTCCCCCACAACGCTGTCGAGTACTTCGTCTCCTACTACGACTTCTACCAGCCGGAGGCCTATCTCCCCACCAACGATCTCTACATCGCCAAGGACATGTCGATCAACGACGAGATCGAGAAGCTCCGTCTCCGCACCACCACCCAGCTGCTCTCCGGTCGGCGCGACATCATCGTCGTCGCCTCCGTCTCCTGCATCTACGGTATGGCCAATCCTAAGGATTACGCCGCCAAGAAGATCCTCATCCGGACCGGTCAGCAGATCGAGCGGGACGATCTGCTCCATCAGCTGGTGCAGATCTACTACACGACCGCTCAGGGGGAGTTTAAGCCCGGCACCTTCCGCTCCAAGGGCGACACTGTCGACCTCTTCCCCGCCGTGGAGGACTACCAGGGGATCGCCTACAGGATCGAGTTTTGGGGCGACGAGATCGACCGGATCTCCTCCTTTGTCCCCCTCACCGGTGAGGAGATCGAGGAGCTGGACGAGGTTTTTGTCTACCCGTCCAATCTCTTTGTCACCACCAAGGAGCAGACCGACTGGGCGATGGCGGAGATCAAGAAGGATCTTGACAAGCAGACGAGCCTCTTCGAGCAGGAGGGGAAAAAGATGGAGGCTGACCGGCTCTACGAGCGAGTCACCAACGACCTCGCCATGCTGGAGGAGCTCGGCTACTGCTCCGGCATCGAGAATTACTCTCGCTACTTCGATGGGCGCAAGCCGGGCGAGCGGCCCTACTGCCTCCTCGACTACTTCCCCGAGGACTACCTGATGATCATCGATGAGAGCCACGTCACGATCCCCCAGGTGCGGGGGATGTATGGTGGCGACCGGCAGCGGAAGGAAAACCTCGTCTCCTACGGCTTCCGCCTCCCGGCAGCGATCGACAATCGCCCGCTCCGCTTCGACGAGTTTGAGCAGATGCAGGGCGATGTGATCTATGTCTCCGCCACGCCGGGCGACTATGAGCTGGAGAAGAGCGACGGCATCATCGTCGAGCAGCTGATCCGCCCGACAGGCCTCCTCGACCCGAGGATAGAGGTTCGCCCGACTGAGAATCAGATCGATGACCTCGTCGATGAGATCAATACCCGCATTGAGAGGAATGAGCGGGTGCTTGTCACCACGCTGACGAAACGGCTGGCGGAGGAGCTGGCGGAGCACCTCGCCGACCTCGGGATCAAGACGGAGTACCTCCACAGCGAGGTGGTGACGATCCGCCGTGTGGAGATCATGGAGGGGCTTCGGCGGGGAGACTTTGACGTGCTGGTCGGGGTCAACCTCCTCCGTGAGGGACTCGACCTGCCGGAGGTGTCGCTCGTCGCGATCTTTGACGCCGACAAGGAGGGCTTCCTCCGCAACCACCGCTCCCTCACCCAGACTGCCGGTCGTGCCGCACGTAATGTCAATGGTCTTGTCATTTTTTACGCCGACAAGATCACCGACAGCATGCGGATGACGATGGACGAGACTGAGCGGCGACGAAAGATCCAGATGGCGTACAATGAGGAGCACGGCATCACGCCCCATCAGGCGATCAAGTCCTCCACCAGCTCGATCCTCGACATGACCGGGCCGAGCAAGACAGCCGATGCTGCCACCCCGCGGGAGTACCGCATCGAGCACGCCAAGGAGTCAGCGGCGGAGAAGAGCCTCGACTTCCTCAGGACGGATAACCTCGCCGACAAGATCGAGAAGACCCGCGAGGCGATGCAGGCAGCCGCCAAGGCGCTCGACTTCGTCGCCGCAGCCCAGCTGAGAGACATCCTCTTCGAGCTACAGGCAGAGGAGGGCGGCTCAGAGGTGGCGACGGAGCTGGAGAAGAGTGCCGCCAAGCGCATCGCCGCGCGCGACCACGAGCGGTCGGCGCACGAGGCGAATAAACTGGGGAAGAAGAGGCGCTGACCCATGACCGACAGCTCCTGGATGACGCCTGGACAGCGGGAGGCGATGGAGTGCTTCCGCTCCTTCATCAGCAGCGATGACGAGACCGTCTTCGTCCTCCGGGGCTACGCCGGCACCGGCAAGACCACCCTCCTCCGCTCCTTTGTCGACTACATCAGCGACCTCGGCGCACTCTATGTGCTTGCCGCCAGCACCGGCCGTGCGGCCAAGATGCTCACCCTCCGCACCGGCATGGAGGCGCAGACGCTCCACTCGCTCATCTACCACTTCCACCGCTTCGGCGACAGCATCAAGGACCTCCTCGAGGATGAGAAGGAGGAACACCGACATCCATTGTCGGACGAGGAACCGGCGGAGGAGATGCTCTCCCTCTTCAGCGCCTCCACCATCTCCGATGATGAACGGCAGTGGGGGCTGCGGGTCTACTTCATCGACGAGGCATCGATGATCTCCGATCGGGAGACGAAGGGCGGGATGCTCAGCTTCGGTAGTGGCAACGTTCTCGCCGACCTCTTTAAGTACGACCCCGAGGGGAAGTTTGTCTTCGTCGGTGACGACAGTCAGCTGCCGCCCGTGGGGCAGGACTACTCGCCCGCTCTCGTGCCGGAGTATATGGAGATGCTCTACGATGTCCGCGCCACAGGCTGCCAGCTCACGGAGATCGTACGGCAGGATAGCCAGAGTGGCATCGTCCTCGCCGCCGCTGAGATCCGAGCCCTCTACCTCGATCCCCCGGAGGTGAAGTGGGGCACCCTTCCCCTCAAGGGCTACGACGACATTGTGATCTGCGACGATCAGGAGACGCTTGTGAGCGACTACCTCACGGCGATTGGCGACAAGGACTTCGACCGCTGCACCTTCATCTCTCTCTCCAATAAGCGCTGCGCCGAGGTCTCTCGTCGTGCGAGGGAGCTCTACGGCTATATGGCGCCCGTGGAGGTGGACGACCTCCTCCTCGTCACCCAAAACGACCTCACCACCGGCCTTGCCAATGGCGACCTCATCGAGGTACTCGAGGTCTCCCTCTCACGGAAGAGGGTCCGCGGCGGGGTCACCTTCGTCCCCATCCGGGTGCGGAATATCGACGACAGTGCCGAGTACGAGACCCTGCTGATCCTCGACCTGCTGGAGCAGGACGCCCCGGGACTCTCCTCCGCCGACTACAAGGCGCTCTACAAGGACTTCGCTGTCCGGATGCGGAAGGAGGGGACAAAGCCCGGCTCTCGGGGCTTCCGGAAGTCCCTCCGGGAGGATCCCTACCTCAATGCACTTCACTGCCGCTACGGCTACGCCCTCACCTGCCACAAGGCGCAGGGAGGCGAGTGGCCCGAGGTCTTCATCGACCTGCCGGTCTGGCTGATGAAGGAGCCCAAGAGCGAGGCCTATCGCTGGGTCTACACCGCCCTCACCCGCGCCAGGTCCGTCGCCCACCTCGCCAAGTCCTTCGTCATCAAGTAACAGAAAAGTCACAAGATCTTCATCACGGTTCGGCCTGAAAAGTGTACCTTGCTTGCGTGGTGAAGTAGTCACCCGCTATTTAAGGACTTAAGCAATGTGATCTTATGGAAAGTACCATGTTCAGATTCACACTTCTGGGTCTGCTGACACTCCTTATGGCAGGATGTGTCAATCAGCAAAGTCCCCTGGATCCTCAGGGATCTGCTGAGCTGTCTCACGACCGACAACTCATGCATCGTACATGGGAGCAGGTCTATGTACAGTCTGACTTTGGGTTCCTTCCGAGCTTTTCCGACAGGGTGCTTCTCCCTGCCGGTGGTGTGGAGACCTCTCTTTCGGATGAGGCGAATGTGGAGACCCTAAGTGAGCTTGTCGACTTCCTAGACAGCAAGCTTGTGGGTGTCGTGCCGCCGGAGGGCTTCTACTTCCGGGCAATGGCTGACATCACTCTGACGGTCAACCGAGAGAGTGGTCGCATCTCGGTAGATCAGATCGTCCTGCAGAGATATGATCAGATGCCAAAGGACATCCTCTTCCCTTATGCCGCTGCTGAGGCTATACTTCAGACGGATCATCCCGACTTGGATCCAACACAGATCCTATTACGCACGGCTAAGTCCAGGAAGTATGCCATTGAGTGTGAAGGAGGAGAAAAGGACGGCGAGCGAATTGTCGTGGAGAGAACTATCTCCGGAGCCAAAAAGGCTTTTAAATTCACCGATGAGTGCATTGACGGAGGTGGCTGCACGAAGACCTGCAAAGCCAATCTGACACTAGTCCTCTGAGTCGTTTCCTTAGTAAACAACTCTCGCCCCTGTCGATCGTGACGGAGTCGAGAGCTTTTTTTGCGCCAATGTCGATGGTGACGTATGTGGAAATCGTCAGTCGGTGGTAGGCCTGCATCCGAAGGATGCCTATGGAGTGAGCGCCCCTGCCGGGGTGCTACCCTCCTTACCACAACGATCCACCTCCCGATGGGTAATGGATCCCGTCAGGGATCCCAGTTTCCTATCCACAGGTCGAGCCGCAATAGCGGCGAAGACCTGTGGGCAGATCGACGCTCTGACCACGACCCATTGCGGGTCGCAGGGAGAGGGGATGGCTGCTCCGCGACACCCTTGCGGGGTCGCGATCGTTTGTGATGCCTGAGCCACTGGTCTTCGGGGCTACGCCCCTCCGACCAGTGGCTAGGAAGCGAGCACCCGAAGGGGTGCCCTGCTGACCTCCTTAGGGGACCCCGGTAGGGGTCCATTCTTCTTAGCTGTAAGTTTGTCACAGGATCGTTGAGGGGCTTTTGAGCCCCGCTCAAAAGCCCCTCAACGCCACTCAAACAAAGGAGATAAATCTTTTGGGAGCTGGTGCTCCTGACAGCAGGGTTAGTATCGTATCTTTGTTGTATGAAGAGCGGCACTAACCGACTGAGAGGAAGGTAAACCATCTGTTTAGCAGGGATTGAAAAATCCATCCCGGGCTATGGACCTCCTCTCGGTCAAGCTGTTAAAAGCCAGATAAATAGATAGGAAGAACCTAATTACAGCTTTTGACTAAAACAGCTTTTGTCGCTTAGTACCGCTCAAACAAAAAGCAATCAAAGTTATGAAGAAAACTCTATTTATCGGCATTGACTTTGCCAAAGCGAATTTTGTCGCTTCTGCTCTTCTTGGTGAGGATCCGGATCCGGTTTGCCTGAACAAGTCCTTCTCCAATGATGATAAGGGCGCTAAGGCACTCATATCGTGGATCGTAAAGCTCCTCCCTGAGACGTGCTCACTCTCCGATGTACTGGTCTGCGGGGAGCATACCGGGAGCTATAGTCTCCTCCTGCCACGGAGACTTTTTGACGCCGGAGTTGACTGCTGGCTGGAGAACGCCGTCTGTATCAAGAACGGCTCCGGAAGGATCGTCCGAGAGAAGTCTGACTCGGCGGACGCAACTATGATCGCCGAGTATGCAAGGACTTTCTATCAGAAAAGGGTCAGACTCTTTGTCCCCGAAAGTCCGGTCCTCTCGGAGCTCAGGGAGTGCAACGACATCAGACGACGTCTCGTGAAGGAGCAAGCCGGACTGATGTGCAAGAGACATGATGCCGAAGTCCGTCTCAAGGCTAAGCCCGGCAGCAAGGCCATCGTGATGAATATAAAAATCCTGGACAGACAACTGGCTTACATCAAAGAGCAGATTGCCAAGGTAGACCGACAAATGTGCAGTCTCATAAGGGCTGACAAGAAGCTCACCAGGATCAATGATATCATCGTCAGCATCAACGGTGTGGGACCGGTAACTGCTATCGCATTGATTGTCCTCACGAGCGGCTTTACGACATTCGGCTCCAAGAGGTCTCTATCCTGTTTCCTCGGGATAGCCCCCTTCAGAAGCGAGTCCGGCACGTCCATACAAAACGGATCCCATAGGAGCAGACAGGCTGACTCCTACTACTCGGGACTTCTGTATATGGTCGCCGTCTCAGCTATGAATTGGAATCCTGAGATCGCCCTCTACAGGGAAAGGCTGCTCAAAAAGGGCAAGTCGAAGCTCGTCATCATCAATAACATTAAGAATAAGCTGATCACTATAATATGGGCTATGGTGAAGAACGACACCTTATATGATCCCGATCACCACCTCAAAGTAGCTCAACAATATCAGACCGCATAAAATTTCTACCCAAAAAGTTTGGTGGTTAGCATAAATAGCCCGGGTGTCGAGGCACGAAGTGCCGAAGACCCCGGGTCTTCTCCGACCCCGATAGGGTGTCGGTCCCTCTGGTGATCACCATTACGAGCGACCCCTGGCGGGGTCGTCGGGAGGGGGAATATCGATTTTCCCGGGGTCGTCGGGGCATTCGCCCCTCCGACACCCGGGCTACGAAAAACGCACCCCTGCCGGGGTGCCCTCCCCGCTGACCTTCTTAGGGTTATCGGACAGGGTCACCAATGCTTACTCGCACCGGTAGCAGGCGATGAAGATTCCCTGAGTCCTACGTATTGTCTTTCCGATTTGCTCTCTTAATTCTCCTATTCAGTAATGTGGCGAGATACCACGCGACGGGCGCCAAGGCACCTACCAAAGCAGCAGTCCACAAACTGGTTCGATCTAAACAGGATATTGGTGCCACTAAAAATATAACGACAATGACTGCATAGATTAGTATAAAGAGAAGTAGCTGTGTGGCGCTTACTCTTTGTTCCCTTTTGATACTCATGCTTGCATCTCCAATATTATCCGCTTACTCGCGCCGGTAGCCGGCGATGGCGTCGGCGATGGAGATGCCCTGGGTGATCCGCTTCGCCATGCCGATGCCGTCCCGCGCCCCGCCGGCGATCTGCAGTCCCGGGTACTCCGCCTCCAGTCGGCGGATGTCCTCGTGGATCCCCTCCGTCGTCAGGTCGTACTCCGGTATGGCGTGGCTATAGGGAGCGACGAAGACGAGGTCCGGCCGGATCTCCCGCGGGATCCGCATCATCTCGTACAGCTCTGAGAGGGCGATCTTCTGCCGCTCCTCGAGGCTCGTCCCGGTCACCAGCTCCGGATTGCGCAGACCGCCCATAAATATCGTGAAGAGCGCACTGTCCTCATACGGCACCCGCCCATCGAAGCAGGAGGAGGGGAAGAGGATCCCCAGCACCCGCCGCCGCTCGCAGGTCGGCACCAGCGCACCGAAGGCCCGTCGCTCCACCCCGGGGAGGTGGTCAAAGCCCACCACCACCTCGGTGATCGGGGCGTAGACCAGCGTCTGTATGCGATCGAAGCGCCCCGCCCAGTCGTCCGGGAAGAGAGGGGAAAGGAGGTCGGGACGGATCGTCGTCACCACATGGTCGCACCGGACCGTCTCGCTCTCTCCCCCGGAGGTAAAGGTCACCTCATACCGGTGATCCTCCACGGGACGGATGCGGATATCTGTGGCGCCGGTGACGAAGCGGCCACTACGGGAGGCCTTCCGCTCGATCCCCTCGATCAGGCGCGAGAGCCCACCGACGACGTTGAAGACCTTCTTCGTCGCCTTCTTGTCCCGCTCCGTCGGCTTCCGCTCCCTCATCAGCTTCATCGAGCCACCGATGAAGCTCCCATACTTCCGATCCAGGTCGTAGAGCTTAGGCAGCGCCAGCCGTGTCACCAGCTTGTAGGGGTCGCCCGCATAGACCCCGCCAATGAAGGGATCCACTGCGTAGTCCACCATACTCTTCCCGAGGCGCCTCTCGGCGAGGTCCCCAACGCTCTCATTGGGGTCGGTGCCCCGCTTCACGAGGGGCTCGAAGGGGATGTGCAGCTTATCCCGCCACGAGAAGAGCGGGGTGGTGAGACCGCTGATCGGGCCCGACGGCAGCGGGTGGAAGCGGTCTCCTTTCCAAATCCAGCGCGCCTCCGAGGCCGACTTCGCCACCTCCATCTCCGCCTCCGGGGCGACGTACTCAAAGAGCTCCGTCACCTCGGGCGTGGAGACCGAACCGGTATTGGGCCCGGTCTCAAAGGTGTACCCCCCCTGCTGACGTGTCTGGATCTGTCCCCCCAGTCGCTCCTCCCGCTCGAGGAGGAGGAAGGGGATCTCGTGCATATCGCACCCTGCCGCCACCGACATACCTGTAAGTCCCCCGCCGATGATCACCACGCGGGGCTGCTGCTTATCCTCTACTGTCATACTCTATCTATTCTTTGGTTACGACAAAGGTAGGGAAAAAAGAGGCCAATGGTTTACAGGCTCCGGTGCGTCGCCATTGAGAGCCCCCCCCCCCCGGTGAAAGGAATGCATCTCTGCTGGGGTGCCACCCGCCTGTCAATCTCGCCTGGCGATCCCGCAGGGGCGAAGCCCCGGAGGGATCATCGCTTTTTAGACCGGGAGTCGAGGCACGAAGTGCCGATGACCCTGGGAAACGACGACGCATTTAAGGCTCTTTGACACGATTGTAAGTAATTATGTATTAAACACTTACGAGGTCGTTATAAATCGCCACCGAGAAACCACCATTTTTTTAACTCTTTTGGAGACGATCCACGAGCTGAGACCACGTTTCACCATTGCGGATCATCTCACCCTCGCCGGTGAGTAACCAGGTGCCACTGATCTCAAAGTCACGGACGAGGTAGGAGAGCCAGTCCGGCTTAAACTTGGACTTCGTGCGGTCGCTCCTTTGCCCGTAAAAGTTATTTCGAGGGATGTCGTACTGCTTGCAAAAGTCATAGATGGAATTGACCGCTTGGAAAGCGATCAAGTGTGGAGTAAAATCGCTCCATCACCTTAAGGGCTTCGTCTGTTTGCATAGTTTCCTTTCTTAGATACTAAGTGACGGGAAGGTCAAGCAGTGGGATTACTCCACGTCGTTGTGTCCATAATGCATATTAGGAATGCTCTGTAAGTTTTTAATTATGGCGAATTCGCCATAATTAAAAACGATCGTGAAGGTTGGACAGGGGGGCCACTTTGCCGGGTGGGGCTAAGCAGCAGTGAGAATGCTTTTGCTTTTCTCGCTGTTTCTTTCGTCCCAGAGGATGAAGTCGGCGTTTCTCTGCTGGAGGGCTTCGAGGTACTTCTCGTCCGGGGAATTGTTTATGATGGCAAGACCTTTAAGGTGCTTTCCTGTCTGCTGCTCGCGTGTCTGCTTAATGTCCTGCCAGCCAAAAAGGAAGCTGGCAAGGCTATTCTGGCGGAGGGTGTTAAAGGTCTGGATGACTATCTCGCTGGAGTGACGAGCGATCTGGAAGTCAAAGGAGAACTCAAGTCCCGTGGCTCCCTTGGCTATAAACCCGGGGGTTATGATCTGTCCGAGGCTCTCAAGATAAGCCCTCACGTCATCGGCAAAGGTGGCTGATACGTTGTGGGTGGCGAGCGTGTCGAGATCTGATATTTGGATGATGGCGGAGAGGAGAGCGTGCTTTCTCTCAGCAAAGGTGGAGGGCGTAGCTGTGGTGGTAAGCTCCTTGGTCACTTCGTTCAGCTTAATGCCGTAGTTGGTCAGGATGTTTTGGACAAATATCCTTCTGGTCTTGACGATGGTCACGCCCGACAGCTCAAGGTTTGAGATAGTGGCACCGTCATCTGAGAGAGTAATGGTGTCGCCGGTCTTCTTCGCAAAGAGGTCAATGCCGTCATTAAAAAGTCCAAAGTAGGGGGTCGATATGGTCGCCCACCCTGTCTGCTCATCTACTTGCGACTGGGTATTGTCACGTATCCAGGCGCAGTAGTCGTCCAGGTATTTATCGATCCACATAATGCTATATGATTCTGGCGTTGAATAGAATCTGATTAAGCAGGTGTATTCTTTTAGCAAATTCCTGCACTGACTGCTTTACGTCGTCAGCTTCTGTCTCTTCTCTTATCTCCTTGACTGGAAAGTCGTCGCTGGTGAGTGGGATCGCCCACTTAAGTCCGGGGTACCCCTCCACGAAGAAATGAATGTGAGGGGTGTCCGGGCTGAATATTTCTCCAGCATACTGTTTTAGCCTCTCCGGTACCGAGGCTGATACATCGGTGGGATTGCGGTGCTTACCACCGTAGTCGACACGAAGCAACCCCTCCGAGCTGCCCTTTTCCTGATTGTGGAGTGTCAGCTTAAGGCGATTCTTAGAGGACTGATCTATGTTGAGGAGGTATTTTCTCTTCATATTGTCTTCAAGCGTGAGGCGCTCTCTGAGTGGGAATTGTTGTTTGAGCAGGAAGTCCTGAGAGGTCTCTGACTTGATTACTTCGTCTGCTAAGATAATTCTTTTCTCTGAGAGCAAGAGGTCGTCGGCTTCTTTTTGCGTGAGTGCCATATCGTTAGGGGTTCTTTGAGGAGGTTACTTTCTCGAGGAGGGCGATGAGGCGGTCCATCTGCTCCTGAGACTTGGCGAGCTGGGACTGGGAGGATGTGAGCTGGTTTTGGGCGATCTGGAGTGAGGTGGCAAACTTGCCCGCAAGGTCGGCGAAGTCGCCCGCCACGCTTGCGGAGACTTTGTTGCCGTTGCCGGTGATGGTATTGACCGCATTGCCGTTGCCCGTAACCGTCATACCCTCGCTGATCAACATCTCACCCTCGCCCGTAAGGAGCCAGTCCTTCGAAATAAAAGGAAATTCCTTTGTTAGCTTATCTGCGACCTCGTACGGGATCTCTGCTGTTTTTCCTCTTACTATATCCTGTAGCCTATAGGGAGGAAGTCCTATTCTCTTAGACAGAGAGGCTCTGCTCTCGCCTGTGTAGTCGAGGATCTTGAGTAGAATTTCACTTGCTTCCATATACTTCCAAGTGTTAAATGTTCAACAATCCAAGTCAGGATACTTTTTGAGAAGTGCCTGGATCCGATATCTATATTTTGCTTCCTCAGAGATAAATGCGACCACGAGATCTCCATTTTCATCTCTAAGTGTTCCTTTCTTGGGGTCACACCTCGCATTCCCTATCTCTTCCTCCAGCTGGGGATACTCTGATAACGCTTGGCGGAAGCGTTCATCGTTTGCGGGCTCAAACAGAGCAACACCGGCACGAAGTACTCTCAGTTCATTAGCCGGATCCTTTCTCCGTTTATAGATAATTCGTAGCCTCTCGTATGCGTGAGTAGCAAGATAACCGATAGAGATATTCTTCTCATACACTTTAATTGCTTCATCGATTTGTCCAAGCTTTTCCAACTCAATACCCCGGTTATTATTTTCACACGTTTCACCAAGCCGCTGATTGAACTCATCATACTCTTCCACGGAAGACTTCCATTCAGTGATCAAGTCTTCCGGAACAGAAACTACACGATTACGGTATCGGTCCAGCTCGCTCTCTATGTCATCAGGGAGAAAAATCCACTCATGCGGTGTCACACTGGACAAATCCAAAAACACCCTTTTATCTCCGTAGTGATGTCTTCGATATAGCTTTTCTAGACGAGCAGTAGTAAACCCATTATTAGGGTTTCGAGAGCTTGATCTACCAAAGAAGAGAGTAGACAAGACCAGCCCGAGAAAAACCGCAACCAAAAGGACAAAAAGGAAGATCCCAAAAGCCGCCATTAGTCCACAACTCCAAATTTTTCTATAACCGAGATCAGTCTGTCTATCTGGTCTTGAGCCCTCGAGAGTTGCTCTTGAGAGGTTCTAAGAGCTTCTGAAAAATTGTTTGCAAGGTCAAAAATATCTCCGGTAACATTAGCCGAGACCTTGATTCCATTTCCATTGACCGTATTTACAGCATTTCCGCTGCATGTAACTGTGGAGGATACGTTTTCAACTCCTGAGATCATATCACCATCACCGGTCAGGAGCCACTCGCGCCTAATATCTGGGAATTCCCTACTCATTCCCTCGAGTACGTCAGATGGGATGCGTACCGTTTGACCCCGTGCTATATCGTGCAGTTTTTGAGGTTTCACACCGATCATCTTAGCAAGAGCAGTGCGAGACAGATTGTAGTATGTACAGATAAGTTCTATTCGTTCGTCTAAACCCATGTGCTAATCTGTGTTAAAGTTGGAATAGTATTTGGCATTTGCTTGCTTACGAGTTGGAAAATTCCCTGCCTGTGTATCAACAAAAGAGATAAAGAGTTGATGGTGTTACTTTTTAGTCTCTATCAGGAACCAAAGGTAACAATAATAAAAAAACAAATAACAACAATGGGGACAGACAAAGACTACAGAGGCAGGGGGTGTCGCATTTGAGCCTTACAGCTAAGAAGTGATAATCCCTGTCGCTGTGCAATCCCGTCGACTGATTCCTCCCCTACTGCTATGGTCGGACGATCCCGCAGGGGCGAAGCCCCGGAGGGATCATCGGCTTTTAGCCCGGGTGTCGAGGCACGAAGTGCCGAAGACCGCGGGTAAGAAGGCGCAGGGAAAGAAATACGACCCCGCTAGGGTGTCGCACTCCCCGGGCAAGCTTGATAGTGCGACACCCTGGCGGGGTCGAGGGGATTTTTCCCCGCCGATCCATCCCGGGGTCGTCGTCGGGGCTTACGCCCCTCCTCGACACCCGGACTAAAAACCGAGCACCCCTGGCGGGGTGCCTCGCCGATGCCCCTCCGAGCACCCCTGCCGGGGTGCCATCTGACAGTCCCGCTATGCAGTGGTACCCCTGGCTGGGTGCCACGCCGACGCCCCTCCGACTGCCGGCAGATCCCGCTTGCGAAACCGCTTTTCCGTGCCCCCTGATCAGGCCCCTGAGAGTCAGGGGCAATTCTAATACCGATATTAGAGAAAACTAATATCGGTATTAGATCGGAGCGAGAATCTGTGTCGGGAGAATGGGGTACCTTTGTGAGAGAGAAATCAATCGACAATCAAGATATGACTGAGAAAACCGAGCGTAAGAAGATTACCGCAAGAGACTTTGCGGAGCTGAAGGGACAGCGGAAGCTCGCCTGCGTCACCTGCTACGACTATACCTCCGCCCTCCTCGTGGACAGGAGCCACATCGATGCGATCCTTGTGGGCGACTCGGCATCCAATACGATGGCGGGTCACCCGACGACGCTGCCGATCACGCTGGATCAGATGATCTACCACGTGCAGTGCGTGACACGTGCGGTGCGCCACTGCTTTGTGATGGGAGATATGCCCTTCGGCACCGTGCATGGGGACCCCTATGTCGCTCTGCAGAACGCCATCCGGATGATGAAGGAGGGCGGCTGTGATGCGGTGAAGGTGGAGGGCGGTCGCGAGGTCCGCGCCTCTCTGGAGATGATCCTCGGGGCAAATATCCCTGTGGTGGGGCACCTGGGGCTGACGCCTCAGTCGATCCACCGCCTCGGGGGCTATGGCCTGCAGGCGAGGGAGGAGGCGGCCGCCGAGCGACTGCTGGAGGATGCGCGGATGCTGGATGAGATCGGCGTCACGGCGATCACGCTGGAGAAGATCCCCGCCACCCTCGCCAAGCGGGTGACGGAGGCGGTCTCCGTGCCGACGATCGGCATAGGTGCCGGCCCCGATACCGATGCGCAGATCCTTGTGATGCAGGATATGCTGGGGATGACTGAGGGCTTCAGTCCGAAGTTCCTCCGCCGCTTCGGTGAGGTGGGGGAGGCGATGGTGCGCGCCTTTGATGACTACGCCGCCGCCGTGGCGGAGGGTTCGTTTCCCAACGAGACCGAGAGCTATTAATTTTCTATCAGAAAAAAAGATATGAGACTGGACGGAAGACAACAGAGCAGCAACGTAGAGGACCGGCGTGGTAGGCGGGTCAAGGGTGCCAGCATGGGCATCGGGGGCCTGATCGTCGTCGGGCTGATCACCTGGCTGATGGGGGGTAACCCGCTCGACGTGCTTCGGCAGGGCGGTGGCGCGATCGTCACGCAGCAGACGGCTCAGGAGGAGCCGTACACCCCGACGGCCGAGGAGGAGGAGATGGCCACCTTTGCCAAGGTGATCCTCAAGGGGACGGAGGATGCCTGGACGGAAATCTTTGCGAAGTATGGCAAGACCTACACGCCGCCGCGGATGGTACTCTATACCGATGCGGTGCAGAGTGGCTGCGGTGGGGCGTCGTCGCAGGTGGGTCCCTTCTACTGCTCGGCGGACCAAACCCTGTATATAGACCTCTCCTTCTTTAACCAGATGAAGACACAGCTCGGTGCCGGGGGAGACTTTGCCTACGCCTACGTGATCGCGCACGAGGTGGGGCACCATGTGCAGAACCTCCTCGGGACGCTCGATAAGGCGCATGCGCGGATGGCGCAGGTGAGCAAGCGGGAGGCGAATGCGATCAGCGTGCGGCTGGAGCTGCAGGCGGACTACTACGCCGGTATGTGGGCGCACTACGATGATGCGCGCTTCGGTTCTCTCGAGCCGGGCGACATCGAGGAGGGGATCAATGCGGCACACGCCATCGGGGATGATAAGCTGCAGATGGAGGCTCAGGGGTATGTGGTGCCTGATGCCTTCAATCACGGTACCTCTAAGCAACGCATGGCGTGGCTCTATAAGGGCTACCGCGAGGGGACGCTGGAGGGGGGCGATACCTTTAGCCTGCCCGATCCCTCGATCTGATAGTCGGGGGACTCTATCTAAAGGAGCGAACCGCCGGGGCGAGGACCTCGCTGACGACGCGGTCGGTCATCCGGTGCTCGCCGTCAAAGGAGGCGGTGCAGGCGGTGCCGTAGTGCTGCTCAAAGTCGCTCCTGCAGTCGACGGTGGTGTCACGGGTGCCGAAGAAACCGAGGATCGGCTCCGCTCGGCCATCCCGGTCTCGCAGGTGGTCCCACTGCCGCTGCTCAGCCTCACGGAAGTGGCGGATGATCTCGTCGGTGATCTCAAAGGTGGTCTCCCCATTGAGTCGCGGCTGGAGGTAGTGGTACTGCCCGACGTGGAGGATCTCGGGCATCTCGGAGAGGTGGAGGGCGGGATTGACCGCTATGCGGCGGTAGCCGACCATCTGGTGAGCGTAGAAGGCGCCGAGGCTGGTGCCGAGGAGAACGTCCGGTCGGAGCTTGGCGCAGAGGTTGCGGAGGAAGGAGAGCGCCTCGAGGGGGTCCTGCGGGATGTCGGGTGCCTCCACCCGCCAGTCGGGGAGGCACCTCCGGAAGCGCCCCACGGTGGCGGTCCCGGCACCGGACTGAAAGCCGTGGAAGTAGATCAGTGTCTTCGTCATCAGAGTAGTGGGGTCATGTAGAGTGGTAGGAAGGTGATCCCCTCCTCGCTGATCCGCAGGTCAGCCGGGTGGATGACGTACGGGGTCGCTAAGTCGCGGTCGTATTTCTTGATGCACTTGCGGAGAGACGTGAGCGTGTAGCGCTGGCCGCTCTTTACCTCAATGGGAGAGATATTGTGCCTTGAGGTGACCCCGGACTTGGTGATGAGGAAGTCGATCTCCATGCGATCCTCTGCGCTCTCTCGGGTGGGATTGGAGTAGAAAAAGAGGGAGTGCCCCGCCGAGCGCAACATTTGTGCGACGATATTCTCGACCACCATCCCTTTATTGAAAGAGAGTTTATCGAGGAGGATCTTTTTGTAGATCTCCTCGTCTACCAGCTCTTCGCTACCGAAGGACTGACTGAGTAGCAGCCCGGTGTCGGCCATATATATCTTGAGGGTGGTGCGGTCTTGGTTGAGCAGCAGGCCAACGGAGGGCTCGGTGGCGTTGTAGCACATATTGACGACCATTGCCTCATCGAGCCAGAAGAGAGCTGCCTCGTAGTCCCTCTGTCGCGCCCCCTCCTCCAGGTCAGAGAGGGTGAATCGGCGTTTGTGGCGCTGGAGCTGAGCCGGTATCTGATCGAAGACTGATGAGACTCGGGCGCTGTGGAGGCCTGCATACTTGCGGATGTCGGCTCGGTAGAGGTCGAGGATGCGGCGCTTGACACGATCGACATCGGCAAAGCTCTTTGTCTCTACGTACTTAGCGACGGCCTGTGGCATGCCGCCTACGATCATATATTGTCGGAAGTAGTCCATCGCCTGTCGGTGCATCACCTGACCGAGAGGTCTCTTTGCCTCAAAGCAGTCGCGGATAAAGGGCATCAGCATCTCATTCCCCATAGCCCACAGAAACTCCTCGAAGTCTATCGGATGAAGCTTTACCTGCTCCTCCTCCGATGGGATGACGATGTCAGCAACGTTGCGCTTGATCGACACGAGAGAGCCCGTCTCAATGTAGTCGTACCGCCGATCTGCTACCAAGTACTTGATGGCGGCTCTGGCGCGGGGATAGAGCTGTACCTCGTCAAAGATGATAAGCGACTCCCGCTCGTAAAGGGGGGTCTGTGCGTAGTTGCTTAGGTAGAGGAAGAACATATCCAGGTGATCCAGATATTGATCAAAGAGTCCCTTGACCTCGTCCGATACCCTATTGAAGTCAATCAAGATGTAGCTCTTGTATTCCCGCTTGGCAAATTCCTCCACCAAGTAGCTCTTGCCGACCCGTCGAGCCCCGTCGATCATTAGGGCCGACTCGCCTCGGGACTGCTCCTTCCAAGCCTTTAGTCTGTCATATAGTTTTCTCCTCATATCTACTCTCTCCTAATCTGCTATGGTGCACAAATATACCCAAATGCAGATTATCAGGAGGGGTGAATCTACACCAAATGCAGATTATCGGAAGGAGCGAATCTGCACCAAATGCAGATTATCGGAAGGAGCGAATCTGCACCAAATGCAGATTATCGGAAGGCTGTCCGACAGGGGACCCCGGTAGGGGTCCTTTCTGCATAGCACGCGGTCGATGCACGAAGTGCCGATGACCCCGGGTCACCTGCGGTACGCCTTATATATACGACCCCGATAGGGTGTCGCTCCCTCCAGAAACTCTCTACGACGAGCGACGCCCTATCGGGGTCGAGGGGGTAAAAGAGGGCTATGAACAACGCACCCCTGCTGGGGTGCAGCCCACAGGTCGGACAAGTCGGACGAGTCGGACAAGTCGGACGTTTTGCCCAAATACACTAAGCTCTGACAGCAATACCGGCATCCGCAAGGATGCCTATGGAGCGAGCACCCCTGGCGGGGTGCCTCCGCGATGGTCCTGCATCCCTTTTTTTACCCAAATGCAGATTATCGGGAGGGCTTACTCCCGGAGGGTGGAGGAGAAGGGGATACGATTCTCTATCGAGCGGCCGAGGGTGAGCTGGTCAGCGTACTCGAGATCGTCACCGACGGAGACACCGCGGGAGAGGGTGCTGATACTGAGGTCGGGGATCTCCTTGAGGAGGCGGTAGATGTAGAAATTGGTCGTGTCGCCCTCCATGGTGGTGCTGAGGGCGAGAAGGATCTCCCTCACCCCCTCGTCCTGTACCCGCTGAGGCAGGTCGGCAAGGAAGAGGTCGTCGGGACCGATGCCATCGATGGGCGAGATGAGCCCGCCGAGGACGTGGTACCGCCCGTGGTACCGCCCGGTCTGCTCTATCGCTAGCACCTCACGCACGCTCTCGACGACGCAGACGAGCTGCGGGTCGCGCTGCGGGTCGCTGCAGATGGCGCAGAGCTCCTCATCACAGATATTGTGGCACTCGCTGCAGTAGTGGATGCCGTCGACGAAGTCCCGGAGGTCATCGGTAAGCCCGTGAGTGAAGCTCTTGTCCTCCCTCAGGAGGAAGAGTGCCAGCCGTAGGGCGCTCTTGCTGCCGACACCGGGGAGACCGCCGAGCGCCCTGACGGCTCGGTCGAGGAGAGGAGAGAATTGTCCCAGGTCCTGTCTCATGCATCGATCCCGGCAAAGGTGCGCCGGCGGAGCTCGAAGTCGGTCCCGAGGTATTTCTCCCGGACGATCTCATTGGCCGCCAGCTCCTCCGCTGTCCCCTGGAAGAGGATCTTTCCCTCAAAGAGAAGGTAGGCTCTGTCGGTGATGGAGAGGGTCTCATTCACATTATGGTCGGTGATCAGCACACCGATATTGAGGCGCTTGAGTCGGGCGACGATGGACTGGATGTCCTGCACGGCGATCGGGTCGACGCCGGCAAAGGGCTCATCGAGCATGATGAACTTAGGGTCGATGGCGAGGCAGCGCGCGATCTCCGTCCGTCGGCGCTCTCCGCCGGAGAGGCGGTCGCCCTGGTTGGTCCGCACCTTCTCGAGACCAAATTCGCTGATCAGCGACTCGAGCTTCTCGTGCTGCTGCTCCTTGGTGAGCTTGGTCATCTCGAGGACAGAGAGGATATTATCCTCCACGCTCATTTTGCGGAAGACGGACTCCTCCTGCGCGAGGTAGCTGATCCCTCGGTGCGCCCGCTTGTAGATCGGCTCCCGCGTGATGTCCTCATCATCCAGGTAGATCCGCCCGTTATTGGGCACCACCAGCCCCACCGTCATGTAGAAGGTGGTGGTCTTCCCGGCGCCATTGGGACCGAGTAGCCCGACGATCTCTCCCTGAGAGACGTTGATGGAGACGTGGTTGACTACCGTGCGGCTCTTGTATTTCTTGACGAGGTCTTCAGTCCGTAGATTCATGTGACGTTATAGGAAAAGGGTACACCAGGCATCGAAGCGGTCGAGATTGTCCTGCCCGTAGCCGCGCTGCTTCTCGCGGAGGCTCTCGACGCTCTTCTCGACGGTCAGCTTCTCCACATTCCCCTTGGAGTAAAAGCAGTCGGCAAAGCAGATGATCTGCTCCTCGAGCGTGATCGGCACCATCTCCCGGTGCGGCATCTCGTAGCCCTCCCGGAGGATCTCCTCCAGCGTCACGCCGGTGCCGGTATGCCGCTCGCAGACGAGAGCGTGATGGGGCAGCCCCTCCTTGCGGAGGAGGTCGGCACCGAGGGCGCCGTGCATCAGGTAAGGCTCGGTGCCGTGACAGTCTATGCTCGGCGCATCGGTGAGGAAGATGCCGATGTCGTGGAGCATCGCCGCCTCGGCGACGAAGTCACGATCTAAGTGCCACTCGGGATGGCGATCGACGATGTCCAGCGCCTTTGCCGTCACCCGCTCGCTGTGGATCGTCAGGATGCGGTACGCCTCCGACGCAGGGTCGTAGTACTTGCGGATCAGCTCGAGAGGGTCTACACGCTTAGTCATAGGGGGTTACTTATCCGATATGAGACGGCAGTCTACGGAGCCGATCGCCAGCTCGGCGCGGGCAAAGATCGGCAGCCGCTTGGTATCCCGGGTGATGTAGAGCCGCAGCGTGTCCCGGTTTTTCTTAAATCCCGGATCACCGATGTCGAAGCTCACCTCCATCGTGCTGACTGACTTGCCCTTATACTTCCGCATCTTGTATCCGATGAAGGTGAAGCGCCCCTGCGTCAGCTCCTTGCCGAGCGGGATGATGAAGCTCTGCCCGCTCGTGGCGGCTGTCAGCTCGTCCTCGGGGATCGCACGCACATAGGCGACCATGGAGATAAGGTCGAGCACCGCGGCACTCGTCGCATCGATGCGGCTGTCACGCGACTCCCTCAGGGTGCCGTCGTCGTGGTACTGTCTCGCACTGGTGAAGGCGGTCTTGGGGGTAAAGCGGTAGGTCACCTCGTCCCGCATGCGGTACTTATTCTCATCGATCCCCTTGTAGAAGCGCTGCGGCAGCCGGTCGGCGCCGTACCAGGTCTGCATCGTGTCTCGCATGGGGAAGAAGGTCTCGACAGCGTTCTTCGTGCGGAGCAGGAGCCGCGTGGTGCAGCCTCCGCCCCGCGTGGGCGTGGTGGTGAGGGTGGCTGTGCCTACGCTGCCCTTGATGAAGGCAACGGAGTAGGAGAGGTCAAAGGTGAGCGTCTCTGTCCCCGCCAGCATGGGCGACGACTTGAGACGTGCGGTGGGACCCTGCGCCACCGCCACCCCTGAGAGGAGCGTAAGGAGCAGGGTGAGGGTGAGGGTGTATGATAGTATGGGACGCATCCGTCGCTCTACTTCACTTGCCCGCAGCAGGTGCCGGGATGATGTCAAATCCGGTGTAGGGGCGCAGCGCCTCGGGGATGACGATGCCCTCAGGCGTCTGGTTATTCTCCAGCAGTGCGGCCACGATGCGGGGCAGGGCGAGGGCGCTGCCATTGAGCGTGTGGACGAGGTGCATCTTGCCGTCCTCGCCCTTGAAGCGACACTTCAGGCGGTTGGCCTGGAAGCTCTCAAAATTCGATACCGAGCTCACCTCCAGCCAGCGCTCCTGTGCAGCGGAGAAGACCTCGAAGTCAAAGGTCAGTGCTGACGTGAAGCTGATGTCTCCACCACAGAGCCGGACGATGCGGTACGGTAGCTCCAGCTTGCTGACCAGCGTCTCCACGTAGCGGACCATCTGATCCAGTGCCTCGTAGGAGCGGTCGGGATGCTCGATGCGGACTAGCTCCACCTTGTCAAACTGGTGCAGGCGGTTGAGCCCCCTCACGTCCTTGCCGTAGCTCCCTGCCTCGCGACGGAAGCAGGCGGAGTAGGCGCACATGCGGATCGGCAGGCTCTTCTCCTCGACGATCTCGTCGCGGAAGATATTGGTCACCGGCACCTCTGCCGTCGGGATGAGGTAAAAGTCGTCCACCTCGCAGTGGTACATCTGCCCCTCCTTATCGGGGATCTGCCCGGTGCCGAAGCCGGATGCTTCATTGACGACAAAGGGGGGCTCGATCTCGAGATAACCCGCCTCGCGCGCGCTGTCCATAAAGAAGCAGATCAGCGCCCTCTGCAGTCTTGTGCCGTAGCCGGTGTAGACGGGGAAGCCCGCACCGGTGATCTTCACGCCCAGCTCAAAGTCGATCAGGCCATACTCCTTGGCGAGCTCCCAGTGAGGCTTCTTATGGTCCGGGTGGAGGTCCGGTATCTCACCGCCTCGCCGCTCAATGACATTGTCGTCGGCCGACTTGCCGGCGGGGACAGTCTCCGAGGGAGCGTTGGGCAGGAGCACGATCGTGTCGACCTGCTGCTGCTCCAGCTCTCGCTTGCGGTCGGTCAGCTCCCTGGAGCGGTCCTTGAGGCTACTCACCCTCTCCTTGATCGTCTCAGCCTCGTCGCGCTTGCCATCGCGCATCAGTCCCCCGATCTCGCGGGAGAGCGTATTGATCTCGGCATTGGTCTCGTCGAGCTCGCTCTGGGTCTGCCGGCGCTCCTCGTCGAGGGCGCGCACCTTGTCGATGATCGGCTCCGGGTCGACATTCTTGATCTTCAGTCTCCGGATCGCCTCATCGGTATGCTCCAGTAGGAATTCAGTCGTTAACATCTCGGATCTGTACTCTATCTTATTGTTTCGTGATTGCTTGAAGTATGTAACATACAAAGGTACCGAATTAATTCAGTACCCGGATAAAAGAAAAAGGGCTCAGAAATGAGGATCGATCTAATATCGGTAGTAGGTCATCCCCATCGGTCTACCTCTTTTTCTTGCTGAGGAGGATCGACCCGATGACGAGTGCGAGCGGGATGGTGATCATCGCCACCACTGCTTCAGTAAATGATAGTTGCTTGTCTTTCATATCCGTGTGTGTTGAAAAATATCAGTCGGTGTATAGTAACTCAAATGTACTGCTTTTCTCTCACACCCCTATCGCCCCCTGCCTTACTCCGGGAGTGCCACACCGCCCGTTATGCCCACAGAAGATCTGATGGTGCGACACCCTTGCGGGGTCGCCGAGAAAGGGGGGCTGCTCGGCGACCCGCAAGGGGTCGAGGTGGTAGGGAAGGGGTTCTGTACATCGGTCACCGCTTTGCGGATGACCGATGCCTATGGAGCGAGCACCCTTCGGGTGCCTCACGGAAGAGCCTCACTGGGTATACGATTACTCTAAATCTCAAGGGCGTCAACCCTCTTCGCTACTCGAAAAAAGTGTCACAGGCTCCGGGGAGGAGACACCGGTCCTTAGGAGTGAGAGTGGCATCACGACCATAAGTATCTATGACTTTTTGCTCAATCCTGAGTCGCTGGAGCTGTAAGACCGATGCCCCATCGATGGCGATTGTGGGGCTCCCTCCTTACGGCTATTGCCATTTTGTGGGTACCTTTGTCAAGGTATTTAATAGGAGAGGGTGTACTCCTTAAGTTTTGCATACCTCTCTGCTCTGAAAGCCTATTAAGTCATGAATTACAGTCTACTTGACTTCCTAAGCCTGCTTGGGTCCCTCGGTCTCTTCCTCTACGGGATGAAGATCATGAGCGAGGGTTTGCAGAAAGCTGCCGGAGATCGTCTCCGCTCACTGCTCTCCGCCATCACCTCCAATCGCTTCCTCGGAGCGCTGACTGGGCTCTTCATCACCGCGATGATCCAGTCCTCCTCGGCTACGACGGTGATGGTGGTCAGCTTCGTGAATGCCGGGCTCCTCAATCTCACGCAGGCGATAGGCGTCATTATGGGTGCCAATATCGGTACCACGGCGACCGCGTGGATCATCTCGCTACTGGGATTTAAGGTGGAGATAAGTGCCTTCACGATCCCGATGATGGCGATAGGCATCCCACTCATATTCTCTAAGAAAAGCAACCTCAATGCCATAGGAGAGTTCATCTTCGGCTTTGCGTTGCTTTTTTTGGGTCTTGAGTTTCTTAAGAACTCTATGCCCGACCTCCAGAGCAGTCCTGAGGCGCTCGCCTTCCTCTCCAAGTACACCGGGATGGGCTATGGGTCGATCCTGATCTTCCTCCTTATCGGAAGTGTCCTGACGCTGATCGTCCAGTCGTCGAGTGCGATGGTGGCGATCACGCTCGTGATGTGTGCTCAGGGGTGGATCCCCTTCCACATCGGTGCGGCGATGATCCTCGGAGAGAATATCGGTACCACGATCACAGCCAACCTCGCTGCCCTGAGCGCCAATACGACCGCCAAGCGGGCTGCCTTCTCGCACCTGCTTTTCAATGTCTTCGGCGTCCTCTGGGTGCTGATCCTCTTCTTCCCCGTCACCAACCTCGTCGCCTCGATGGTGGTGAGCGGTGGGGGAGCCGACCCGAGGGATCTGTATGACTACATTGGCTCGCTGGGGAGTCGCTTCTCGAGCGACCAGATCAGCCTCATGACTAGCGGAGAGACTCTGACCGACCCGGCAATGATAGCCGCTCAGTCACAGATAGCCTCCTACACCAGTGCCGTCAGCATCGGGCTCTCGCTCTTCCATACCTGCTTCAATGTCACCAATATGCTGCTCATGATCTGGTTCGTCCCCCTCTATGCCAAGATCTGCGAGCAGGTGATTCGCCCGGCGAAGAAGCACAAGGGGAGCAAGGAGTACAGCCACCTCCAGTTCGTCTCCGCACCGCTGCTCTCCACCGGTGAGCTCTCCCTCCTGCAGGTGCAGCGGGAGATGGGGATCTACCTCGGACGGATCCACACGATGCTCGCCATGGTGCGGGAGCTCTACTTAGAGGAGGATCCGGGGCGCTTCACGCAGACCTTCACGCGACTGGAGAAGTATGAGAATATCTGCGATCGGGTGGAGATCGAGATCGTAGACTTTCTCACCCGCCTGAGTACCAACGACCTCTCCAAGGAGACCCACCACGACATCCAGGCCTACATGCGCTGTGCCACCGAGATCGAGAGCATGGGTGACTCCTGCTTCAATATCGGTCGCGCCCTACGTCGCCAGCGCAGCAACTCCGTCGAGATGGCTCCCGAGCTGGTCTCTACGCTCCTCGAGCTCCATACCCTCTGCGAGCAGATCCTCGACAATACCGTCGCCACCGTGGACACTTACCCGAGGGATGAGTCCTTCTTCTACAAGGCGCAAAACCTTGAGAATGAAATGAACAACCGACGGGATGCTCTCGAGAAACAAAATATCGTGGACGTCAGTGCGCTCAAGTATCCCTACGAGGCCTCCGTCTACTACGTCGATGACATCGATGAGTACGAGCACTTCGCCGACTACGCCATCAATGTGGTGGAGGCGCTGACCAATAAGAAGCACTAAGAGCGACCACCTATAAAAAAAGAGAGGCCCCGAGCGGTTGTTTTCCGCCCGGGGTTCTCTTTGCTTACTTACTTGCGACCGAAGTCAGCCGGGATCTCGCCCAGCACCTCCGTAGGCCACTTCCTCAGGTCGTACCGCGATAGGTCGTGTCGCTGCAGCCACAGGATCGCCCGGTCGATGTGGCGGAAGAGCTGCTCCGTGCGCTCATCGCGAGGGAGCTTCGTCTTGCAGACCTTATTCTGCACCCAGCGGATCGCATTTCGGCTATCGGAGTAGATCGGGACGAAGTACCCCATCTGCTCCTCCCAGGCGAGGGCGTGGACGATAGCGAGGAATTCGCCGATGTTATTCGTCCCCCTCGGGTAGACCTGGCTGTGGAAGACCTCGTCCCCCGTCTCCACGTAGACCCCTCTGTACTCCATCCGTCCCGGATTGCCCTGCGAGGAGGCGTCGACAGCGATCGCATCGGGCGAGATGGAGGCCTTCGCCTGCTCGTAGTCCGGTGCGGGCTCCTTTGTCTTCTTTGTCGTCCCGGTGCCATAGTACTGCTCCGGTCCGTCAGCGAGGATCCGCTCCGCCTCGGCATGCGTGATGCCCTTGAAGGACTTGTACTTCGCCCCCTTTACCCCCACCACAAGGGGCTTGCAGTCGTCCCAGCTGTCGAAGACGCCCGTCTCCCGACCCGACCAGACGACATAGACCTTAGGCTCGTCGTTACCCCTCATACTTTGACCTCTTCTCGTGGGACATACCTCTCGTTCGCCACGTAGAGCAGCGCAATCCCCTCCGCCTCGAGACGTATGGGGCAGTCGGTGACGCTATTGAGCGTCATCTGCCAATGCTTCGGGTAGATCGCCTTGTGGAAGGGGTAGGTCACCCCCTCGGCACTCATCGGCAGGTGGTCTTGGGAGAAAAAGCTCACCTCCAGCCCCTGCGGCACGTCGAAGCACCGCTCACCGGAGAAGGGGACAAAGGTCCCGTAGTCGCTCACCATCTGCACCTCTGCCCCCGACTCGTAGTAGTCCATCAGGAGGAAGATATTGGCGATCGTGTGGTCCTCCCTCAGCCCTGTCCCGCCTAGGATCGTGATCGATCGCCATCCCTTGCGGAGGGCATGGTGGACCGCCTTGGTGAGGTCGTTGGTCATCTGGTCATCGACGCGGGTAAAGGTGAGGTGGTGTCGCTCCAGCAGCTCCGTCGGGACCGAGTCCCCGTCGCCGATCACCACCTCCGGATCGCGCTCCGTGAGGCGGTAGTAATTACTCAGGGCGCCATCGGTGACGATCACGCGGGACGCCCGACTGAGGACTGAGGAGGCAAGCTCCTCGGAGGGAGCCTCTCCGTCGGCAAAGATCACGGTGGAGATGGGGTGGGGTAGGTATCTCATAGGTCGCTCCGGTGGTGCATCTTTCTCCTCCAGATGATCAGCCCCCGCACGGCAAGGAGGGTCATCACGCCGTAGAGGATAGCGGTGTAGAAGTATCCCGGGATGAGGGCGTAGAGGACGGTGTAGAGGAGGTTGGAGACGATCCAGACATACCACGACTCAAGATACGCCCTGATGAGCAGGTACATGCCGAGGAAGCAAAGGGCCGTCCCGGCGGCCTCCACCGCAGGGTATGGGCTAAAGGTCTCGACCGAGAGCAAGATCAGCCCAAAGGCCGCCACCGTCGCCAGGGCGCAGATAGCCAGTTCGCGGAGAGGTATGCGGGTGATCGGCGGATGAGCCGTCTCGCCATCTCCGCCACTCCGGCGCCGTCTCTGCCACGAGATCCAGCCGATGATGCAGGTGATGAGGTAGTAGAGCTGCACAAGGATCGTGCTGTAGGTCTGGCTCTGCCAGCCGACGATCAGGGCAAAGACAGGCTGTATCACTCCCAGCGGCCAAAGCCACATCGAGGCGCTGCCCTCCAGTAGGACGTAGACGATGCCGAGGACGGCATTGATGATCTGTATAATCGTTTCGCTCATGATTTCGGTAGCAAAGGTACCCATTCTCCCTCACCTCCCGAGCATCCCTAACCGGGGTGCCCAGAGCTGACGCATTTGAACTTTACAGCTACGAAGCATGCAACTCTCCGAGGTGCCCTCCCCGTTGACCTCTTTAGGGTCATCGGCCAGGAGCGCCAATGGGAATTGAGATTGTCAGTATACCGGCACCCGAAGGATGCCCGCTCAATAGGCATCGGTCGAGGCACGAAGTGCCGAAGACCGATGTACAAGCGTATGCAATATGCCACGACCCCTTGTGGGTCGCCGAGTGAGGAGATTCGGCGACCCGCAAGGGGTCGTGGGGTTTGGGGTGTGCTTCTGTACATCGGTCACCGCTTCGCGGATGACCGATGCCTATGGAGCGAGCACCCTTCAGGTGCCTCCCGGATGAGCCCCCTTGGTATAGGATTACCCTAATGCCTAAATGCGTCACCCTTGGCATTTTCCACCGGGCTGCCCTCCCTGGCGACCTCCTTTGTGGCATCTGGTAGGTCGCCGGGGGAGGGTGTTTTGGCGACCCGCAAGGGGTCTTTGCATCGGGTGTCTGTCGCCTGTCCCTTTGGCGCACTTCTAATACCGATATTAGGCGCGACTAATATCGGTATTAGAGTTTTCTTTTATCGGTATTAGTTCACACCCCCTCACACAGGAGGAAAAAGAGAAGGGGCGCACTCTCACGAGTGCACCCCTTCGAAGCAAAAATATGGAAAAATGTATTTGTCAGCAGTCTCTTACATCAGTAGAGACTTAATGTCAGCGTTGGTGGTGTAGCGTCCCAGCTCTTTGTCCTGAGCGATGGTGCTCTTGAGCGACGGATCGAGGGAGACGGCCTCACGGATACCCTCACGTACGAGACTGTCCTGTGCCGTGCGGGCACCGATGATCGCCTTGAGGTAGGCTGTCGTGGCGTCAGGAGTGGAGATCTTGCCGAGCAGCTCGAGGGCACGATTGTAGTCCTTATTGAGGATCTGCGCCAGCACACCATTGTTGGTAGGCACGTCACGGAGCGCCTTGGCAGCATCGGCATAGCGGCCCTCACTGATCGCAAGCAGGCCCATCACGCCCTCATACTCGGGCACCTTGGTGGCCTGACCGATCAGGGTCTGAGCGTTGCGCACGTTGCCGTCCTTGAGGGCGATGAGGCCCTTATTGAGTGCTACCTCGGGAGCCTCCACACCGGCGGCGTTGGCGGCGTTGGTGGCTTTGTCGAAGTAGGAGGCTGCACCATCGATGTCTCCCGCGAGGTAGCGGAGGAGACCGAGGTTATTCCATGCGCGGTAGTCCCTCGGGTAGATGCCGGAGGCCTGCTGGTAGGCATTGAGCTTGACAGCAGGGTCGTCAGAGAGGGTGGCGGCATAGAGGAGCTCGTCCACGGTGAGACGACCGGGGCGCTCGCGGAGGTAGCGGAGGATGTCCTCATCGCTCTTGCCGACGATAGTGACATTGGCGACAAGTCGAGAGCGACGCAGCTGCGGGAGGATGACGTCAGCGAGGTCGGAGAAGACGGAGGAGATATTCTTGATCTCACGCTCGCGTACCTCGGGGTCGGGGTACATCTCGAGGACGCGGAGTACCAGCTCCTTGTCCTGGAGGTTGCTCTGCTCGACCAGCTTACGGAATCCCTCCCAGTCCTGAGCGGTGTAGTGTGCGGCGACATCCTTCTCCACACGGAGACGATTGAGCTCACGCTGCAGGTACTGGGTGGTATTCTTCTCACGGCTCTGAGCCAGCTTATCATTCAGCTCCACGCCACCATCGGGAGAGGCGTAGGCCTGCACCTCGACGTCGACATCCTGATTGGGGATCTGGTAGGCGTTTTGCACCAGGTCCTTCCAGTTGCTGATCTCGCTCTTGGAGAGCTCGGTGCCGCGGAGGTTGGCCTGCTGGATGAGGAATTGGATATTGGCGTCGTACTGCTTCTTGATGATCCGCTGGAAGTTGTCCGGAGCGAGAGCCGGTACGGCGTAAGCGACATCAGCCAGAGCCTCGGTGGCGATGGTTCCCTCACCTATCTTGAGGTCGGGGAGACGCACCTCTTTGCCATTGACCTTGGCATTAAACTTCAGGTAGAGCCCTGCGTTGCGCATCTCGGGCTTCCAGTCGAAGTCACTATTCAGCACCACGCTCTGACCGGCATAAGAGACGGTCTGGGCATTGCCGCGTACCTTCTCGCCCTGCAGGGCGTAGGCGGTCCCCCAGCTCTCTCCGCCGGGGTACTTGAGGATCGGTGTGACACGCACCTCGGCCTTCTTATTGAACCACTTATTGGGGAAGCGGACAGTGATGGTGGCCGGGACCTTCCCGCCCTTGAGCACAAGGGGCTGTGGATCTACGCTCACGCGCTGAGGATCCAGAGGCTTGAGGGTGCTACAGCCAGCGAGCCCTACAGTTAGTACCAGAGCGGCAAGTGTCGCAATCTTGATGGTCTTCATTCTTCTAAGTCTTTAATACTATTGTTACTCACCTACAAAGATAACGAAATAAAGCAGGTATGTGGCGTGTCTCTCCTATTATTTTTTCCTCTCCCCCCTCCCTACGAAGAGAGAGTGCCACACCCTCGGTGGAGGATGTGGCACTCTCTCGTGTGGATGTCTCGGATCGGTTACTCCTTGGCTCGACCAACGTAGGAGCCGTCGCGGGTGTCGATCTCGATGCGCTCACCGGTGGTGATGAAGAGCGGGACCATCACCTCGGCGCCGGTCTCCACGGTGGCAGCCTTGGAGGCGTTGGTGGCGGTGTTGCCCTTGACGGCAGGCTCGGTGTAGGTCACCTCGAGCGTGACGTGGGCGGGGAGCTCGCAGGTGAGGATCTCCTCATTCTCTGCATTGATCATCGCCTCGACCATATCGCCCTCCTTGAGGAACTGCACGCCGACGATCGCCTCCTCGGGGATGGTGATCTGCTCAAAGCTCTCCGGGTGCATGAAGACGAGACCCATCTCGTCCTTGTAGAGGTACTGGTAGGGGCGACGCTCGATACGGACGTCCTTTACCTTGACGCCTGAGCTCCAGGTCTTATCGAGTACGCGGCCGTCGCGGAGGTTGCGCAGCTTGGTGCGGACAAAGGCGGGACCCTTGCCGGGCTTTACGTGGAGAAACTCCACGATCTCGTAGAGCTGGGTGTCGAGCTCGATGCAGACGCCGTTCTTGAATTCTGCTGTAGTAATCATCTTGGTATATTTTGTTTTAATGTATTATCAGTGTCCGGAAATGTCCTTGGGGGAGGCACCAAATTGCATCAGGTAGGCCTTGATGAAGCCATCCAGGTCACCGTCCATGACGCCGTCGACGTCGGAGGTCTGGTAGTCGGTGCGGTGGTCCTTGACACGCCGGTCGTCAAAGACGTAGCTGCGTATCTGGGAGCCCCACTCGATCTTCATCTTACTACCCTCGATCTCCTCGGTCATCTTGTGGCGACGCTTGAGCTCTCGGTCGTAGAGCTCTGACTTGAGGTGTCGCATGGCGTTGGCGCGATTTTCCTGCTGCTTACGGGTCTCCGTGTTCTCGATCAGGATCTCCTCCGTCTCGCCGGTGTCGGGGTCGGTGTACTGGTAGCGTAGTCGGACTCCGGTCTCGACCTTATTGACGTTCTGCCCGCCGGCGCCACCGGAGCGGAAGGTGTCCCAGCTGATCTTGGCGGGGTCTACCGTCACCTCGATCCGGTCGTCCACGAGGGGGACGACGAAGACGGAGGCAAAGGAGGTCATACGCTTGCCCTGGGCATTGTAGGGCGAGACGCGGACGAGACGGTGGACGCCATTCTCGCTCTTGAGATAGCCGTAGGCGTAGTCGCCCTCGATCTCAAAGGTGCAGGTCTTGATCCCGGCCTCGTCGCCGTCCTGCCAATTGGTGATCGTCACCTTGTACCCGTGCGCCTCGGCCCACCGCTGGTACATGCGCGCCAGCATGGAGGCCCAGTCCTGACTCTCGGTACCGCCGGCACCGGAGTTGATCTGGAGTAGGGCGCCCAGCTGATCCTCCTCGCTCCGCAGCATATTGCGCAGCTCGAGGTTGTCAAGCGCCTCCAGGGTAGAGGCGTATATCTTGTCGGTCTCCTCCTCGGAGATCAGCTCCGGGTCCTCCTTGGCGTACTCGAGGGCGAGGGAGAGCTCCTCCGCCATCGTGTCGATCTTATCGTAGTCCTCAATCCAGCGCTTAAGGTCGCCCACCTCGCGCATCTTGTCCTGCGCCTTGGCGGGGTCGTCCCAGAAGTGCGGGTCCTGAGTCCGGAGCTCCTCTTCTTTTAGTTGTATTCTCTTGTTATCGATGTCAAAGGTACCCCCTCAGCGCATCGCGGCGCTCCAACACCGAAGCAAGTTGGTCTGATGTCATCATAATAATCGAGTCGATTAGTGTGATAGTTGGTGATACAAATAGGTGAGTGAGTGAAGGAGGGGGAGGGCTCGCCTAAGCTCTCCACCTCTTCGCTCTATGTGCAAAGGTACAAAAATGCGGGCAACCCTCCCTTACCTGCTCACGCTCAGCGGAGCATAGGCAGTACGCGCCTGAGGCCGGCGATGAAGGTGTCCACCTCCTTGCGTGTGGTGTAGAGGGCAAAGCTGACCCTCGCCGTGCCGGTGATGCCATACTGCTCCATCAGTGGCTGGGCGCAGTGGTGCCCGGTGCGGAGGGCGATGCCGAGGTGGTCAAGCAGCGTGCCGAGGTCGTAGGGGTGGACGCCGTCGACGAGGAAGGAGATGACACTCTCCTTGCCCGGTGCGGTGCCGTAGATCCTCATCCCCTCGATCTGCTCCATCTCGCTCGTGCAGTAGTCGATCAGCTCCCGCTCGTGAGACTGTATCTCGTCGATGCCGATCTCGCTCACGTACTTGAGTGCTGTCTCCAGTCCGAGACTGCCGATGAAGTTGGGCGTCCCGGCCTCAAACTTATAGGGCAGGTCGGCGTAGGTGGTGTGGTCAAAGGAGACGTGGTCGATCATCTCCCCGCCGCCCTGATAGGGCGGTATCCGCTCCAGCCACTCCCGCTTGCCGTAGAGGACGCCGATGCCGGTCGGTCCGTAGATCTTGTGTCCGCTGAAGGTGAGGAAGTCGCAGTCCCACGCCTGCACATCCACCGGTCGATGGGCGATGGCCTGTGCAGCATCGATGAGACAGGGGACGCCGTGTGCGTGAGCTATGTCGACGATCTCGCGCACCGGATTGACGGTGCCGAGGACATTGGAGAGGGCGGTGACAGCCACCATCCTCGTCCGTGGGGTGAAGAGCCTCTCGTACGCCTCCATATCGAGCTCTCCCTCATCGCTGATCGGGATCACGCGGAGCTTGGCCCCCTGGAGCTGCCAGGGGACGATATTGGAGTGGTGCTCCATCGTGGAGACGATCACCTCGTCACCCGGCTGCATAAAGGCTCGGCAGTAGGTGTCCGCCACGGTATTGATGCCGTCGGTGGTGCCTCGGGTGAAGACCACCTCGGCAGCCTCCCGGGCGTGGATGAAGTGGGCAACGGTCTCCCGTGCCGCCTCGTGCGCCTCCGTCGCCACGCGACTGAGGTAGTGGACGCCACGGTGGATATTCGCATTGGCGTGGAGGTAGCCCTCGGCGAGCCGGTCGATAACGCACTGGGGACGCTGTGTCGTGGCAGCGTTGTCGAGGTAAGTCAGTGGCACCTCCTTATATATGGTATCCCGCAGGGCGGGGAAGTCCTCCCTCAGTCGCTCTACATCCATAGCCATCTGGATCACTTGCCCGTGAGGAGCTGCTTGACGATACGGGAGATGTCGCCACCCTGAGCCTTGCCTGCCAGCTCCTTCGTGGCGGTGCCCATGATGCGTCCCATCCCCTTCATGTCCGTGACCCCGAGCTTCTCGATCAGAGCACGGATATACTCGGTGAGCTCGCCCTCGTCCATCTGCTTAGGGAGGTACTCCTCAAGTATCTTAGCCTCTGCCTCCTCGCCCTCGTCCAGCTCCGGGCGACCATTGTCGCGGTAGATCTGTGCCGCATCGAGACGCTGCTTCTTCATCTTCTGCAGGATCTCTATCGCGTGGCTGTCTGTGAGCTCGCCCTCAGCGCCCTTGGCGGTCTTCGCCTCGAGGAACTCTTTCTTGATCCCCCTCAGGGTCTCTGTCCGCACGTGGTCGTGCGCCAGCATCGCTTTCTGTATATCGTTGCTTACTTGGTCAAATAGATTGCTCATAGGTATTCTTCGCTATTAGTCGTTACCAAACCGGATGATCTCCTCCTGCTCCTCATCGTCGGAGAGGCTCTCCTGCGGCTCCGGTGCGGGCGAGATCACCGGCTCCTCCTCGGCAGTCGGGATCTCCGGAGCGACGGAGGCGCCCTCCGGTGCGTGAGACTCCAGTGAGCCGAGGTCATCCACTCCTGAGACCGGCTCCCGTCGTGTGGTGACGGGGGTAGGCTTCCCCTCCGTCCCGCCTGAGGTGCGGAGGTGCTGCCGGAGTTTCTTCAGGTCCTCGTCCTTGCGCTTCAGCGTCGGGGTGGCGAGGACGGCGGAAATGAAGTCGTCGTTGTCCAGCTCGTCCTCGCTGAAGATCACGGTCGCATAGGGACCTGTGTCGAGTACATCGCCATAGAAGAGGCTGATCTTGCGATCGTTCTCGTGTCGCTTCTCGGCGGTCTCACCGATCTCCTTGCTGATCGCGTCGCTCAGCTCCTTGCCATACTCGTCGTAGCGGAGGTCACCCTCGCTGAAGCCGGAGGCGAGGAGCGTGACGCCGATCTCATTCTCCATATCCTCCCGCTCGCTGATACCCCAGATGAGAGAGTAGTTATTCTGGATCTTCTCCAGCTCGCGCTGGAAGTCCTGTGCGATTGCTGCCTTGGGGTCGTGTCCCTTGAGGAAGGTCAGCAGCAGGAGGACGCGTGAGGCCTTGTCGAAGTTGGTCGTATTGACGAGCGGTGACTTCAGCGCCCGATCCATAGCGACGCTGACGCCCTCCTCCTCGCTCGCAAAGCCCATGGTGATGATCGAGACACCACCATTCTGCAGCGTCGTGCGGACGTCGGCAAAGTCGAGGTTGATCGCACCCTTGATCGTGATCATCTCCGCGATGGCCCGCGTGGAGGTGGTGACGACGTCATCCGCTTTCTTAAAGGCCTCGGTGATCGTCAGGTCGGGGTAGACGCGGTAGAGCAGCTCATTCTTGATCACAAGGAGGGCATCGACATTCTTCGCCAGCTCCTCCACGCCCTGGATCGCCTGGAGGATCTTCACCCGTCCCTCAAAGACGAAGGGGATCGTCACGACGCCTACCGTCAGCTTGCCCATGTCCTTGGCGATGCGGGCGATCACCGGGGCGGCACCTGTGCCGGTGCCACCACCCATACCGGCGGTGATGAAGACCATCTCGGTCCCATCGTTGAGCGCCTCGCGGATCTCCTCCGCCGACTCCTCGGCGGCGGCATGAGCCACCTCCGGACGGTTGCCGGCGCCGAGCCCCTTGGTCGTCTTCTGTCCCAGCACGATCGTGTCGGGGACGTTGCACTCCAGGAGGTGCTGTCGGTCGGTATTGCAGAGGAGGTAGGAGACGTGGTCGACATCCTGACCATACATATAGTTGACGGCGTTGCCACCACCGCCACCGACGCCGATCACCTTGATGATCGTCGGGATCTCATCCTTTTTTTTGCTGCTGATATTGAGTAATTCGCTCATAAGTCCGATACGTATCTATGATAAAAAGGGTAGAGATCACTCGTCGACGTCATCCTCGGGGAAGATGAGGCCGCCACTGAATAGCTTGGAAAAGAATCCATTGCCCTTGTTCCTGTGCTTCGTGCCGCTACCGCGGGTCACTTTCTTGGGCGGCTCCTGCGCCTTCGTCTCTATCTCCTCCACATTGATGAGCGTCTGCGTCGTGCCGGCAAAGGCATCATCGGGCAGCTGGTCCTCCGGGTAGTCGCTGCCGGTCGAGGTAGCCTGCTCGCTCGTCCGCGACACCGGCTGCTCGGTGGGGGCGGTCGGTGCCTGCTGCTGCGCTGCCGGCTCGGGGCGGACATAGGTGGCGGCGAGGTCCTGAGCCACGTAGTAGACCATGCTGTAGACGGAGTGCCACTCAGGGTTTTCGATGTAGTAGCTATTGTCTCGTCCATAGCGGCCAAGGATGGAGGCGGCGTAGTCCACCTTTACATTAAACTCCTTCGTCAGCAGATCCCTCAGCCCGTTCATGCGGGAGGCTCCGCCGGTGATCACGATGCCGGAGAGGCTGTGCTCGGGGAGGAGGGTATTGATGTAGGTCGAGATATTGCGGACGATCTCTGAGGAGCGGGCACGGATGTACCGATTGACCTCGCGGAGCGGCAGGCTCTTTGACGTCATACCATTGGCGGTCTGTACCACCACCTCGCCCTTAGCCTCCTCCTCGGAGGCAGAGAGAGTGGAGCCATTCTTCGTCTTGATCCGCTCCGCCTCCATGAGCGAGATGTGCATGTCGGTCAGGTCGGTGGTGATCGCATCGCCGCCGAGCGGGATCACGCGCAGCCCGACCATCTGCCCTCTATTGTACACCGAGACGGTCGTACACTCGGCGCCGAAGTCGATCAGGGCGCAGCCGAAGCGCTTCTGCTCCGTGGTGAGGAAGAGGTCGCTCATGATCGTTGCCGGGATCAGGTACTCCGTCTCTCGTGCCAGCTTCTCCTCCAGCACGCGCCGGATATTGCGGTCCAGCTCCTCACGGGCGAGGAGCAGCTGGTAGCTCACCTTGAGATTGGATCCCTGGACTCCGACGGGATTATTTGTCCAGCTGCCGTCCACATAGTAGGCGGGGGTGACATCGTCGGCGATCGATATGTAGCGGCTGTCGAAGTCCTCGTCCGCCGTCTGCAGTCGCAGCGTGTCCATATCCTTCTCCGTGATCTCGCGCGGCTCACCGAGTGTCAGCTCCGCCTCGTGCATGTCGGAGTGGAGACTCTGCCCATTGACCCCGGCGTAGACTCGGTCTATGGGGCAGTCGGCGAGCTGAGAGAGCTGTCGGAGGAGCTCGTCGGTCTTCGCCGCCACCTCCTTGAGGTTATAAATGATGCCGCGACGGATCTGTCCCTCCGACTCGACCGTGCTCTGCTGACGGAATGTAAAGGTGCCGTCCGCCTTGCAGTCCGCCAGGGCTGCCTTGATCGTGTGGCTGCCAAAGTCGAGGAACGCGGCAGTGATGGTATCGTCTTCTCGCATGAAGTAAGTCCGGATAGTGTACGTGTCTCAGTATCGGGTGGATCGCTCCACCCTCTCCCCCTTCCCACAAAGATAACTTATCTCCCCGACAAAAGAAAAAGCAACCGGCCGGTAAGTGCGGATGCCTGTGGGATGGCCATCGGCCGAGACACGAAGTGCAGATAACCCCCGGGAAAGAAGGCCTCGGGTACGATACACGCCCCCGCCAGGGTGCTGCACTTTTTAGGGAGCCAAGATACCACTGCGACGCTATGAAGGGCTTGAGGAATGAGCCTCCGTCTCTCCGTTACACCGCGTATGCCGTGGTAAAATCATACTCGAAGAAACTCAAACAAGAGAGCACCGGAGAGTATCACAAGAATCACTCTTCCCCAAAAAGCTCTCGTGCTGATTTGGAGTGATCCTTTCCTCTTGAGATATATCGTCAGGATCGGTGCTATTCCGTAGATCACAAAAGCGCCAACAAGGGACAGCAAATGGCTCCGGAATAGATAGTAGTTCAGTACTAATAGAAGACCTCCGAGGACAAAAAAAGTAGCAAATAGGAGGTTCGCAGAGTAGTTTTGTTGCTTGTTCATTCACTCAAGATGGCATTGGTATTTTCGGAGAGGATCTCTCTCCGAGCGACGCATACGCGGGAGGAGTCGTTGTCTGAGGGATGCTATCGCTTTGGATAGCGATGGGGGTCCTCCTGGTCGCTTTCTCCCAGGACCTTTCGTAGACCCAGACCGTAGGTCTCGTCCGCCACATCAATGAGCGTATCGAGCGCATAAGCCCTGAGCTCAGCCTGACGGGCTTCCTCTCTTGACTTGGCAAGCTCGGCCTGCTTCTTGGCAAACTCGGTCTGCTTCTTGGAAAGCTCTTTTTTCAGGCGCTCACTCTCTGCCTTCAGTCTCTGAAGCCGTTCGATCGCAAGCTGCTCGGCAGGTGATGGGAGGTCGCCTTGACCATCCCCGCTCGGGCTGTAGTTCTTCTCTTTCTCCATAAACATCTCTCCTGTATGACACTATGCACAAGATACGAAATTCCAGTCTCTCTTCCGTCCATTTAACAAAGTCCCTGGCAGGTTTTTGAATGGTGACAAGTTTATTGTGTAGCTTTGGATTGCGAAGGGGACTGATTAGTCTATCTTTGTTAGTTCACCGAAGCGTCAACAGGGGCAAGTCGGGGTCTGAGGGTGCAGCCGTAGCGAGGACCTTAAACTGTGGATAACTCTTACTGATCATGGAGCACTTGATTATCGGTATCATCATCTTTGTGGCGATTGTTTGTTTCGTTGTACTGATATTTCGGATTATTGGTGGCTATTTCTCAGGTCTCTTCGGCAGTGCCAAGGAGATCCTGACAGGAAATATCGTCGAGGGTGGCTGTAGCTGCATCATCATGCTTATCCTCGGAGTCTTAGGGATCATAGTTGCCGTCGCCTTCGTGACCGGGATCATAGAGGCGATGATAGAGTGAGGCTGATGATCATCGATAAAGTCAGGATACGACAAGAGTTGGTCGCAATGGATCGTATGTGCAGATAAGAGACAAGGAGGGTAGGAGGGGGTGTAGCTCCAGTCCTTTCCCTGAAACAAGGATCCCCGACAGACTGCTCTGCCGGGGATCCTTTCGGTATCAGTGGAGGGGGGTGCTAACCCTTTGTCTTGTGGTCAACGTGAAGCAGACGCGCCTGCTGATCAGGTCAGCGAAGAGGTACGCCTCCTGCTATCTCGGGGTGCGGAGGGCGCGCATGGCGTTGAGGATCGCAAGGACCATCACGCCGACGTCGGCGAAGACCGCCATGCCCATCGTGGCGAGGCCGAGGGCGGCGAGGAGGAGCACCAGCAGCTTCACCCCGATGGCGAAGACGGCGTTCTCTCGGGCGATGCGGAGGATCCTGCGAGAGATACGGATGGCGAGGGCGATCTTGGAGGGCTTATCGTCCATCAGCACCACGTCTGCCGCCTCGATGGCGGCATCGGAGCCGAGACCGCCCATGGCGATCCCGATGTCGGCTCGTGCGAGAGCGGGGGCGTCATTGATCCCATCCCCGACGAAGGCGACCATCCCTTCGGCTGCATTCAGCTCCTCCTCCAGTCTCTTTACCTTATCCTCAGGGAGGAGCTCAGCGTGAAATGCCGTTACGCCGGTCTCCTCAGCGATATGGGCAGCCACGTCTCGGTGGTCTCCGGTCAGCATCACGCTGCGGGCGATCCCCGCCTGACGCAGTGCGTCCATCGCCTCGCGGGCGTCGGGCTTGATAGCGTCCGAGACAACGATGTGCCCGGCATAGACGCCATCGACGGAGACGTGGACAATCGTCCCGACGTGGTCGCAGGGGTGCCACTTGGCTCCGATGCGCTCCATGAGGGTGCTGTTGCCGACCGCCACCTTTTGTCCATTCACCACCGCCGTGACGCCCTCACCGGCGATCTCCTCGATCTGCTCAACGCTGCAGTCGTCCTGCTCCCCGGGGTAGGCCTCGCGGAGTGATGCGGCGATGGGGTGGGTGGAGAAGCGCTCCACGTGGGCGGCGAGGTGAAGTAGGTGGCGCTCATCCTGCGCCACGGGGTGGACGGCATTGACCTCGAAGACGCCCTTCGTCAGCGTGCCGGTCTTATCCAGCACGACGATGCCGGTCTTGGCGAGCCGATCAATGTAGTTGGCCCCCTTTATCAATATCCCCTCCCTCGAGGCGCCACCGATGCCGGCGAAGAAGGTGAGCGGAATGGAGATGACGAGTGCGCAGGGGCAGGAGACGACGAGGAAGGTGAGGGCGCGGTAGAGCCAGGTGGCGAAGTGATCGCTGAAGTCGCCCGAGAGGAGCGGCGGGACAATGGCAAGCAGCACCGCTACACCCACGACTATCGGGGTGTAGACACGTGCGAAGCGGGTGATGTAGGTCTCGCTCTGAGACTTGTGCTCGGCGGACTCCTCCACCAGCTCGATGATCCGTGAGGCGGTGGAGTCGCCGAAGCTCTTCGTCACGCGTGCCTCAAGCAGCCCGGAGACATTGACGCATCCCGAGAGGATCTCGTCCTCCTCGGCCACATCTCGCGGGATGCTCTCACCGGTGAGGGCGACGGTATTGAGGCTGGAGCGCCCCTCGGTGATGATGCCGTCGAGGGGCACTCGCTCTCCCGGTCGTATCACCATGGTATCACCGACGGAGACCTCCTCCGACGGGACCTCCACCACCTCTCCACCTCGGCGGATATGGGTGGTGTCGGGCCGGATCTCCATCAGGTGGGAGATCGCCCGACGGCTGCGTCCCTCGGCATACTCCTGGAAGAGCTCCCCGAGCTGGAAGAAGAGCATCACGAAGACCGCCTCGGGGAGCTGGCTCTCCGCCCCGGGCAGGAAGCCTATCCCCAGCGCCCCGAGAGTGGCGATACTCATCAGGAAGTCCTCGTCCAGCAGCTCCCCCTCCGCTATTCCCTCCGCGGCCTCCCACAGCGTGTCGTACCCAACGATGAGGTAGGGGACGAGGTAGATGAGGAGCAGCTGCCAGAGAGGCAGAGCCACATTGTGCTCAATGACAATGGACACCGCTAGGAGTAGGGCGGCAGCGATAATGCGTGCTAATTTTTTATTCATAATAGGTACTCATAACTGTTACTTATGATGCAAAGGTAGGAGTCCTTTCTCGCAACCTGATTGCAAAGGTCGAGAGAGACCGGCTACCTGCCCGTCAGCCGGTCGTGATCGAAGTAGCTGTAGTAGCCTCTGTCTGTGTAGATGAGGTGGTCGAGCAGCGTCACGCCCACCACGCGGCACGCCTCGTAGAGTCGCCAGGTAAAGCTGTCGTCGTCGGTGCTTGGGGTGAGCGACCCTCCCGGGTGATTGTGGACCACGGCGATACCGAGCGACCGGTGACGCAGTGCCTCTCGGAGGATCACCCGCACATCGGCAGAGGTCTCCTGATACCCACCGGCAGAGATCACCCGGCGGATAGGCGTGGTGAGCCTCAGCCTTGTCTCCTCTTCAGCCACAGCTCGGCTGTCGGTCTCGGCTCGCTGCTTTCGCTCGATCCGCACCTCGTCGTCACCGAGCAACTCGCTTCGGCTAAGGATCCGGTTGCTGTGGATCACCATATTCTGACTATTGAAGCAGAGTAGCCACATCTGCTCCTCCGAGAGACCGGTCAGCCGGTCGGCCATGTAGTCGTAGATCTTGAGGCTGTTGCTCGCCTGCGACATGTCCGTGCCATACTTGGGGTCGCAGAGACCTCTGGTGGCGCGCATACCCAGCTCCATGGCGGCGGCGATCGTGACTAACTTCACGTCGCCCATACCATGGATGGAGGGGTATATATTGTCTATAAAGTCTTTGTAGAGGAGGTCGAGGTGACCGAGGTACTCGGCTAAGAGCGACTTCGCCAGCTCTATTGCGCTTTGCTTACTGGTCCCTCCGCGGATCAGTATCGCCAGGAGCTCAGCGTCAGAGAGCTCGCGCACGCCATCCCTCAAGCCCCTCTCTCGGGGACGATCCTCGAGAGGTATCCCGTGGATCCCCGACTTGCCCTCTTGGCTCTTCTTCTTGTCTGTCGCCTTACTCACTCGACAAACTTTCGGTCTATGCTCCCTGCATCAAATATCAGCTGCTTGATCTTGTCGAGATCATTGATCTTGCAGACCAGCAGCACATCCTTATGGTCGATCACCACGACATCCTCCATCCCCTCGAGAGCGATCAGTCGATTGGGATCCTCGGAGACGACAAGGGTATTGCGGCAGGAGTTACAGATCTTTGGTCCCTTCCCCAGTACCGCATTGCCCTGCTCATCCTTGTCCGCCATCGAGTGGATCGCCGACCAGGTGCCGAGGTCGACCCACCCGGCGTCGGAGAGCAGCATAGTGACATGCTCAGCCTTCTCCATCACAGCGTAGTCAAAGGAGATATTGGGGCTGTAGGGCAGGACGGCACTTACGAAGCTCTCCTCCTCGGTCGTCCCCCACACCTCATCGCGAGCATAGAGTCTCTCGGTCAGCTCCGGGAGGTGAGTCTTGAGCTCGGTGATGAAGGTGTCGGCGCGGGCGATGAAGAGGCCCGAATTCCAGAAAAACTCCCCGCTGTCCATCAGCACCTGTGCCATCTCGGCATTGGGCTTCTCCGTAAAGGTCTTCACCTCATACGGCTGAGCTCCGGCTCCCTCAGTCTGCTTCTCGTCACGGCTGACCGCCTGGATGTATCCGTAATTGGTCTCAGGGTAGGTGGGGCGGATGCCTATGGTGACGATCTCGCCCGCCTTCTCTGCCAGACGGCAGCCACCAGCCACCAGCTCGACAAACTCCTCCGGGGCGACGATTAAGTGGTCACATGGTGCTATGGTCACCACCGCCTCGGGGTCGAGGGCGTAGATGTGGCGGACGGCGTAGGCGATCGCCGGTGCGGTATTGCGGTGGGTTGGCTCGAGGAGGAGGCACTCCTCCGGCAGCTCCGGCAACTGCTCACTCAGCTGGGTGCGGTAGTCCACGTTGCTCACCACGAAGAGGCGTTCCTTGGCGAAGTGCTTGAGGTATCTATGATAGGATAGCTGGAGGAGGCTCTTGCCGGTGTCGAGGAAGTCGATGAATTGCTTCGGGTGACTCTCCCGGCTGTAGGGCCAAAAACGGCTGCCGGTGCCACCGGCAAGGATCACACAGTACTGATGATGTGTAGGGTCAAGGACCATAAGGGAAGAAGCTTATAGTATTAGAGGAAGTTCGTCCACCTCTTTGAGTGGCACAAAGGTACCTAAATTCCGTCAAGCGGAGCGTCGCCCATCACTCCCCGGCAGAGACGATCACGGAGGTGTGCCCCATCGTGATCACGTCTCCATCCTCCAGCCGGCGTCGCTCTCCCGGCTGCAGAGGTTCCCCATTGACATAGGTCCCCTTGCTGCTGCCGGCATCCCGCACGGTCAGGTTTCCCCTCTTGTCGTGAGTGAAAATGGCATGGCGCCGATCGAGGTCGGCATCGTGCGTCGGTAGCTGAAGGTCGACGTCGGAGTCGGTCTGGAAGCGCCCAAAGGAGCGCTCACAGCCACGGGGAAGGGCAAACTTTCGCTCATCGGAGAGCTGACTGTCCACCACCTCAATGTAGCAGCTGCCGGGCTCCTCGAGCGAGATCGAGAGCATCTCCGGAGTCTGCTGCATAAGGCGATGGGTCTCGCTGCGGAAGACAAGGAATGGGTGGCGACAGAGGGGGCAGACCTCCCGTACCCCGTCCTTCATGGTGGGGGCAGGGCAGGTGACATTGATCTCTCTACTACAGTAAGGACACTTCGCTTTCATGGCTCTTCGCTCTCTAAGTAATTACTAATCCACTCGGCCCACTCGTACTGCTCCGCCTCTATCGCCTGATGCAGCAGGTCTCCCGCATGCACCTTGCTGATCGTGTTGAAGGAAGCGACTAACCGATCAGCCTCATAGTCCTCCGGCATCCGTCCCTGTCTTAGGTGATGGCTGAGAAGCTCATACTCAGCCTCCGGGGAGAGCCGACGCATCGTCCCCTCCCACTCCTCCTCATTGTGCCGGTGAGAGGGGCTAAGGAGCTGCTCCTCGATCAGTAAGGGCAGGCTATTGAACGTTGCGTGGAGTACCCCCTCGGACACCTGCACGTCAAAGGAGATGTCGCCCTCCTCAGTCACCGCCTTTACCTCCGCACGTGGCTGACCTCCCTCCCCGTCGCCCCGGATCACTATGCGGCTGACGTGGCAGCCCACAGCATCCTGTACATTGCGGAAAAAGGAGTCAGCGCTCCGTATCTGGTCCTTGCCCGACAGATAGAGACGGATGATGCCGGTACACTCCGCGTCAAGCGAGGGGGGTACCGGCAGTAAATACTCCCGTCGGGGACTCTCCTCAACAGTCTTAAGCACCAGACGCAAGTCCGACTCGCTGCCGGGCACCCGTCCCATCTCCAGTCCGCTGAAGGCTATCTGTACGATCTTTGTGCTGCTCTCACTCATGGTCTGTCATCGTATCGGATGGATGAGTGCTCTCCAGCTCCTGCAGATAGGAGGCCCACTCATAATTCTCTGTCTCTACGGCGATCTCTCCCAGCTCCTCCCACTGTCGAGGGAGCATCACCTGCACATTTTTCCTCATCTCCTCGTCCATCTCCTCGGGCTTACTCCCGGAGCGGATAAAGTCGGTGATCCTCTCGTAGGGGGGCATCACCCGCTCCGGCCGGATCGTCGGCGTCTCTGTCGGGTCGGAAATGAAGTGGAAGGATACCTGCGAGCCAATGCTCAGCAGGATGTCTCGGTCCACATAGATCGGCACCCCATGCAAGACTGCGTGGATCAGCGCATCCACCATAGGGACGGAGAAGCTCTTCGTCAGTCCCTCCCTATCCCTCAGCGTCACCATCGTGGTGAGGTGATCCCCCTCCGAGGTGACCTTGAGGGAGAGCAGGCTCGTACCGGAGGAGACAAGGTATGACCTGAATAGGCTCTCAGGCTCGGGTCCTCGGTGCAGTGTACTTACCAGACGAGGGAAGTAAAGCTGCCCCAGCGGTGGCTGAAGGGGCACGGGGAATAGCTGCTCGGTCACCTCTCGGATCGGCTTGCCCGTCTCGCTCTGGGGGATCAGCAGCATCACGAGGATGGACGGATTGGCACTCAGATTGCCCATCCCGCCGATCGTCATCTGCAGATACTGCTTTGCCGAAGCCTTGTCGTCTATGCTATTTTCCTCCATATTGTCTCTTTCTTACACTCAAATCTACCAAGAACACCGCAAATACCCTGCCATCTCTCCGCTACGTTGCCGTACGAGACCCGGTGTGCCGGTGGCTCAGGGTCAAAGAAAGCGTCCCGAGTAGCCGTAGCACCCGGGACGCTTTACCGTTTCTCTTCCTCCTCTCGTCAGAGCGTGCGGGGGAGGTAGAGGGTCTTGGTCTCGTCGTTGTAGACTGTGGCAATGGGCAGCTCCCTCTGCTTGCCATCCACGGTGTATAGGGTCGAGAAGGCGGGGATCACGTAGGTGTGACCGCCCTTCTTCACCGTCAGCACCATATCCTCGGCGCGGTCGCCCTTGAGGGTCATCTTGCACCCCGCAAAGACCTCCGTATGGGGTGCGAAGTACTTATCCGACAGCTCCTTCATCGTCTGTGGCATCGCCGTCAGCGTGCGGAGGTAGTCGTGGAGCTGGAGGTTGGTATTGAAGCCGATGAGACGCTTCTCAAAGTCGGGGTGGTAGCAGCCGAGGAAGACCTCCTCACCGGTATGCCCGTGGGTGGTGAAGACGATGTAGGTCATATCGGTGTAGGCGCGGCAGATGTAGCCTGCGAGCGAGGAGGCGTAGAGCGACTTGAGGTGGTCGATGAGGTCGGCGGAGAGGTAGTCGGAGAGCTGTACCTTCTTCCTCACCTCAGCCGGCTGGGTGGCTGCGCTACGGCTGTCCACCTCGTACTGACGAAGTGCGCGGACGATCGGCAGCTGGTCTGCGGGGAGCTCGCGAGTGGTCACCTCCTCCCAGATCTGCTCAATATTCTCCTCCGGATTGGCGATCAGGCACTCGGCCAGACCGGATGCGGTGAGCTTGATGTCCGTGATGGGACCGAAGAGCTTGGATGCAGGTGTCTCTGCGTACGTGTGACCGAGGTTGTCGGTCCCGAGGGAGATGCCGCTATTGCCGTGGTCGGCGGTCATCAGGACGACTGTGTTGCCATCCTTCTTGGCAAAGTCGATCGCAGCCTTGACTGCACGATCAAAGCCGAGGAACTCGGTCGCCATGCCGACAGGGTCATTGGCATGGGCTGCCCAGTCCACCTTGGATCCCTCGATCATCAGCACGAAGCCCTTGTCGTTATTCGTGTCCAAGACCCGGAGAGCACTCTTCGTCATCTCCTCCAGCGATGGCATCATAGTGGTGTCTCGGTCGAGGTCAAAGGGCATATCCATCGGAGCAAAAAGTCCCCAGACTCTCTCGCCCTGATAGTCAAGCGCCGCCTTGCCCGGGTCCGTGAAGACGCTCCAGCCACGCTCCTCGAGGTACTTGCGGTACTCCGGCTTTATGAGGGAGGCACCGCCACCGTAGAGGACGTCGATCTGATTGTGCACCATCTGGGGGACGATCCACGAGTACTTGCTCCTCTTGTATGAGGAGGAGGTGCAGTCGGCCGGGGTGGCGTGAGGAAACTCACATGTCACCACGATGCCGGTCTTACGCCCCTGCTCCATACGGAGTGCCTGCCAGAGCGGCACGAGGGGGCGTCTCTGCCACAGCGAGTCGTAGGGGAGGAGGTCCGCCTCACCGTGGAGGACAGGATAGGTGCTCACCTGACCGGCAATGCCCGGCACACCATTCATATAGGTGCTGGTGGTGGGGGCGGAGTCGCCGATGGGCGAGTCGGAGCAGTAGGTGAGGATGGTCCCACAGAGATAGGGATCGATGAGGAGGTTTTGCTTCTCCGCATCCGTGAGGCGCTGGTACCAGCGTGCCAGCGAGAGGGTGGCGAGGGAGGTCCCGTCGGAGATGCAGAGGATGACGTTCTTGACCGGCTTGGGGGTCTCATGGACGACCGCCTGACCGGGCAGCGTCACAAGTAGCGTCACAGCCAGGACGAGGCTGCGCACGACAGAGAGGTGAAATGATCTCATAGGATTACGTTTGCTAATTCTTCTACGGGCACAAATGTAGCTCTTTTGCCCCACACTGAGGGAAGGTGGATCGCTGTGCGTCACCTCTGTCAATAAATAATTTAATCCCAAGAAAAACTATGTCTGCCAGAGATAATGTTTGGCGAGAGCATAATATGGCTAGCCCGCGTTTTGATGGGCCTGGAGGGAAAGGAAAAAAAGGTAGCCTTTGCTGTGGGCCATAAAGGAGGGGTGCCCAATACCCGATGGATAGGCGCTCTATCTAATACCGATATTAGTGAAGTCTAATATCGGTATTAGGCGTCACTAATATCGGTATTAGAGATTTCTCTGAGGAGTGGGCTACTTTGGACAGGGGTGACGCATTTGAGTTTTACGGGATAGAAGCGGGCACCGACATGGGGGCGTTTCGTAATCAGGATAAAATGGCTACCTTTGCCCTCACATAAGACCGAGAGGTCATCGGGGTGTAGCGCAGTCCGGTTAGCGTATCTGCTTTGGGAGCAGAGGGTCGCGAGTTCGAATCTCGCCACCCCGACAAGACCAAAAAGAGAGCGATGAGGAGATCTTTTTCTCTTCATCGCTCTCTTGCTTTATCTTGGAGGTGACTCCTACCTGCCCATACGGGTGGAGGGGTTGAGCACCTCGTGGTGGCTGTAGGGCTGCTCCTCAGGGCGGTGGAGGGCGGTGCCGGCAGGCTTCTCCTCCGCCGGCAGGCTCTCCTCGTCATCGTCCATATAGCAGATGACATCGCCCTTGCGGACCATGGCGCCCTGGTTAGCGACCACCTCGCGGATACGCCCGCCGACAAGGGCAGTCACCGGCTCGCGGTAGCCGCCTGAGGGACAGATCTCGCAGAGGCAGCTCCCGCGACGGTAGGCGGTGCCGACCTGTGGTGCAGCGGATCCCTCCTCGAGATTGATCTCCCAGAGGATCTGACCACTCGTGGGGGCGGTGACGACCGTCCAAGCGGCACGCTTCAGCGCCCGAACCTCCTCAGGGGTGGTGCCGCGGAGGGCGGCGCGCTCGGCACGCTTCTGCTCCAGATCCTCGAGGAATCGCTCCTTGGCAACACCGGAGCGGTAGTCGCGGTACTGCGGCTCGTGCATGGCGAGTTCAAAGAGCTCCTCGTCGTCCTCGCCGTAGTCCCAGCCCTCCTCGTCCATCATCCGGCGGAAGCGGTCGAGGTCGTCGGGATAATTGGTCTGCGGGTCAGCGTCGGTAAAGGCCAGCCCCTTCTCCTCCGCAAGCGTGCGCAGCTCCTCAGCCACGGGACCGGGGACGCGGCCATTCTTCCCGAGGATCATCCCCCACGCCTTCTCATCGATCGCCTGCCACCGATCGCCGCCACGCTCCATATTGAAGACATTCATGAGGGCAATATTCTTGGTGTACTGGCTGTAGGGGGTGACGAGGGGCGGATAGCCGAGCTTTGGCCAGATGTGCGCCACCTCGTCGAAGAGCTTCACCATCAGATCGTCGATGGAGATCTCCGGCTCGCCCTTCTGCCGATGAAACATATTGATCGCCTCGTGGATGCCCTGCAGGTCGGACATCATCGAGCCCATCATCCCTCCGGGGAGCCCGCAGCCGATGAGGAGCGAGGAGCACTGGAGGTTTTGCTCATTGATGTAGTAGCCGAGGAAGTCGTCCACAAACTCCTGCGTGAGCGTGCGGACCTGCATATAGGCCTTCATATTGATCTCCGGGACCTCGAAGCCGTCCGCCCTCAGCATCTCCCGGATGGTGATCACGTCGGGGTGGATCTTGCCCCACGACAGTGGCTCCACAGCGGTGTCGAGGATATCCACACCGGCGCGTGCCGCCTCGAGCATTGATGCGACGGAGAAGCCGGGACCGATGTGGCCGTGGTACTCGATCACGATGTCGGGGTGTGCCTCCTTGATCCGCCGGACGATCTGACCGATGACTGTCGGTCGACCGATGCCGGCCATATCCTTGAGACAGATCTCCTCCGCCCCCGCCTCGATGAGCGTGTCAGCGAGAGTGGCGTAGTAGTCGACCGTGTGGACGGGCGAGTGGGTGATGCAGAGCGTAGCCTGTGGGGTCATCCCCGCCTCCTTGGCGTACCGGATCGAGGGGATGACGTTGCGGGGGTCATTGAGCCCGTCGAAGATGCGGGTAATGTCGACTCCCTGGGCGTGCTTCACCTTGTACATCAGCCGCCGCACGTCCGACGGACAGGGGTACATCCGGAGGGCGTTGAGTGCCCGGTCAAGCATATGGGTCTTGATCCCCGCCTCACGGAAGGGCTTGGTAAAGGTCCGGACAGCTTGGTTGGGGTTTTCCCCGGCGAGCAGCTGTACCTGCTCAAAGGCACCTCCATTCGTCTCCACTCGGGAGAAGCAGCCCATGTCGATGATCGCCGGGGCGACCCGCTCCAGCTGGTGGGCGAGAGGCTGATACTTCCCCGAGCTCTGGAACATGTCTCGGTAGACGAGACTGAATTGTATCGGTTTCCTTTTTTTTGTCATAAAAAGAGGTGGAGTTCCTACAGCTTGCGTGCGGCGAGGTCGCTCAGGTGGGACCGCTCGCCGTGGATGAGGTTGACGTGTGCAAAGCAGTCCTCACCGCGCATCCGCTCGATCATATAGGCGAGGCCGTTGCTCCTGCTGTCGAGGTAGGGGGAGTCGATCTGCTGCACGTCTCCGGTGAAGATCATACGGGCGTGGTCGCCGGCGCGGGTGATGATGGTCTTGATCTCCTGGGGGGTAAGGTTCTGCGCCTCGTCGACGATGAAGATCACATCACCGAGGCTTCGACCACGGATGTAGGCAAGTGCCTCGACCACTAAGCGCTCATCGCCCAGCATGGCATCGATCTCCTGTGCAGCGGCGGACCCGGTGCCGAGCTGTGACTTGATCACATTGAGATTGTCGAAGAGCGGCTGCATGTAGGGCATGATCTTCTGCTTATAGTCTCCCGGGAGGAAGCCGATGTCCTTGTCGGCAAGGGAGACGATCGGCCGGGCGAGGAGGATCTGGCGGTAGTCCTCGGCCTGGGCAAGGGCGGCGGCGAGGGCGAGGAGCGTCTTACCCGTACCGGCGGTACCGGTGAGAGCAACGAGGGAGAGTGACTGGTCCATCAGCACATCGAAGGCGAGCGCCTGCTCCGCATTGCGTGGGGTGATGCCGTAGTAGCTCTTCTTCTCCACCGTGCGGATGGTCTTCGCCTCGTTGTCCACGCGACAGAGTGCGGAGGAGTTGGGAGCCTTGAGGACAAAGGTCTGATTGGGCACCACGGTGACCGGCAAGGAGAGCTCCTCCACGGGGACGCCCTTGCCACCGGCGACGTAGAGGCTGTCCACGGCGCTATCATCAGCGATCTCTATCTCGTGCTGCTCGGGCCGATTGGGGTCCTCCTGCCGGATCTTGTCGGTCGTGTAGTCCTCCGCCTCGAGCCCGAGGGAGAGTGCCTTGAGCCGCATATTGACGTCCTTGCTCACGAGCACCGTCTCCTCACCGTGACGCTCGTCCATCAGCGTCAGCGCGGTGGAGAGAATGCGGTGATCCTTGATGTCTTCCCCGAAGGCTGCCTGCACCTTGGGGTGGTGCTGTCCCTCGGTGAGGATATAGACGCGCCCGCCGTCGTCATTGACCTCGATGCCCTTGGTGATGAAGTCGTGGAGCTTGCTCCCCTTGTCCTTCGTATCCTTCTCCGTCTCCTTCTCGATCGCCTTGTCGATGATGCGGGTAAAGGCGCGAGCATTGTAGTTGATCTGCTCGTAGCCTTTCTTGAATTTATCCACCTCCTCGAGGACGGCGATGGGGATGTAGACGTTGTTTTCCTGGAAATTCTTCACGCACTGGTAGTCGTGGAGGATCACGTTGGTATCGAGTACAAAGTTCTTCTTAGCCATGGTAGTTCGGTTGAGTTAGTGTTTCCTTTGGCACAAATGTAGCGAAAGAGATACAAATGTATCTTCGCCCACCGTGGCTTAAGAGAAGAATTGCTCGAGGGCGGAGCGGGTGATGCCGACGGAGGAGAAGCCACCGTCGTGGTAGAGATTCTGCATCGTCACCTTGCGTGTCAGGTCGGAGAAGAGCGCGACGCAGTAGTCTGCACAGTCGTCCGCATCGGCATTGCCGAGGGGCGACATCCGGTCGGCAAAGAGGCGTAGCTGCTCCATCCCCTCGATCCCCTCACCGGCAGTGGTCGCAGTGGGCGACTGGGAGATGGTATTGATACGCACGTGGCGCGCTTCGCCATAGATCAGGCCAAAGCTCCGAGTGATCGACTCGAGCATCGCCTTGGCATCCGCCATGTCGCTGTAGTCGACAAAGGAGCGCTGCGCCGCGATGTAGGTAAGCGCCACCACCGAGCCCCACTCGCTGATCGCGTCGAGCCGCTTGGCGACCGAGAGCATCTTGTGGAAGGACACCGCAGAGATGTCGAGGGTCTTCTCGTAATTCTTGTAGCTAAGCTCCTCGTAGGGGATCCGCTTGCGGATATTGGGACTCATACCTATCGAGTGGAGCACAAAGTCGATCGTCCCGCCCAGCTGCTCCATCGCCTCCGTGAAGACCCGCTCCAGCTCCTCGACCGAGGTGGCATCCGCCGGGGTGACGATGCTACCGGTCTCCTCCGCCAGCTTATCAAGCGTGCCGAAGCGTAGCGCTGCGGCAGTATTTGAGAGGGCGAGTGTGGCACCCTCCTCATGGCAGCGCTGTGCCACTTTCCAAGCGATGGACTTCTCATTGAGCGCTCCAAAGATGATCCCCCTCTTCCCCTTTAGCAATCCGTACGACATACTTTGTTTCTATAGCTTTCGTAAAACGACTCAACAAAGTTAAGGATAAAGCGCTACAAGACACTCTGTCCGCAAAAGTCCGCACCAAGGAAGTCTACTTATAAGGATGGAAAAAATCTATTAACGCTGTGGCTATCCGCTGACAGCACTAAGAGAAATGGGGCATTTTACATACCTTTGTCCTCGGTACATTTAGATCATTACAACTTGGCTAAAAGCAAATCATACCGATCTCCCGGGAGATCGTCCTCAGATAGTCGTGGGCGGAGCAAGGCTCGGCCGACTGGTAGGTCAGCCCGTCGCCTCCCCTCCTCTGTCAATACCTCTCCCACCCAGGAGTCATACAGCGCTGAGGAGCAGCAGTCCCTGCTCGACCTGATCATCACAAAGTCTGGTCGATCTCGCACCGCTGCTAAGCGTCTCATCAGCTCGGGGAGGGTGTCGGTGGCGGAGACCCCGACGACCATGGCGACGCAAATGCTGGAGCCCGGCACCGCTGTGACGGTCCACCGGCTGGCGCCGGTAGCCCCCTTTGCCCACCCCCTTATCTCGGTCGAGTGGGAGGATGACTCGTATGTGGTGGTCTATAAGAAAACCGGCATCCCTACAGTCAATACCGCTCATAAGGATCCGCGCAATACTGTGCTCCATATCCTGAGCCGACACTACAAGAAGAGCAATCCCGCGGCTAAGCTCTTCATGCTTAGCCGCCTCGATAAGAGCTCTGCCGGCTTTGTCGTCTTTGCAAAGACCACAGAGGCCAAGGAACTACTCTCTCGCCGCTGGAGCAGCGCCGTCCATCATCAGCGCTATGCCCTCGTAGTGGAGGGGACCCTGCCGACGACGGAGCCCTTTGAGCTCACCTCGGTATCGACCCCGAGCGAGGACGAGCGTAAGGGACGCACGGCTGCCCGGACCGAGACTGCCGTGAGGGCTGAGGTGCAGCCCCTTACCAGCTCAGCGGGAGGGAACCTCCACCTCGTGGAGGCGGACGTGGTCGGCGTGCGTATCTACTCGATGCGTAAGATCTTTGGGGACAATAAGCTTCGCATCTTCGGGGACATCCGATACCACTCGCACTTCTATGCCAAGGATCAGATCGCTCTGGCTCAGACGGAGCTGGAGCTGACGATGCCCCACACCGGGGAGACGCTACGTCTGAGGCGCCCGATCCCCTCCCACTTTAGGACTTTATTAGCACAGGATAAGGGGCAGCCTGAGGAGTGACGCTCCTGACTACCCCCTCTCGATAGACCTTTAATACAAATATCAAAATTGCGACTTACAGACATGCGTAAGCATTTAGTCACACTCTTGGCGCTACTGCTGGCGAGCACACTCTCCCTCGGGGCGAGTGCTCAGATGTTTGAGAACATTGTGCGCTGGGAGACCTCACAGAGTAATGATGCCAATGGCATCGTCACGCTGACCTACACGGCGACGATCCAGTCCGGCTGGCACATATATGGTGTGGACCTCCCCAAGGATGGCCCCACCGTCACCACTGCCGACTTCTCCGAGAGTAGGGGGATCAAGGCGCTTACCGGTCTCACTCCCGACCGGAAGCCCGCCACCACGTATGACCCCAACTTTGCCATGGACCTCACTACCTTCGATGGCAAGGTGACCTTTACCCAGAAGGTGCAGATCCTCGACCCGACGAATTTTGTCATCAAGGGCGATCTGATCTGGCAGGCCTGCAATGACGAGACCTGCACCCCTCCGGACCGCCACTCCTTTACTTACGGGCCCAAGGACCTGAAGACTGCCGTCACCTCGGTGCCTGCTACCGATATCGAGGAGGGTGAGGTGCAGCCGACTGAGGAGCCTGCTCCTGAGGCTGTCTCTGCCGTCTCCGCGGCTGACGACGGTGCGCTCTATGAGTCTGTAGAGAGCGAGCTGAGGGCATATGGGGACAAGAACTTCACCAGCCCCGACACATCGCTCCTGAAGATCTTCCTCCTCGGCTTCCTCGGTGGCCTCGTGGCGCTCTTCACGCCTTGTGTATGGCCGATCATCCCGATGACTGTGAGCTTCTTCATGCACCGCTCTAAGAGTAAGAAGAGTGCGCTCCGCGATGCGATCATCTATGGTCTCTCGATCGTGGTGATCTATGTCGCTCTCGGGCTGCTCGTCACCGGTATCTTCGGTGCCAGTGCGCTGAATGAGCTCTCTACCAATGCGATATTCAATATCTTCCTCTTCCTCCTCCTGGTGGTTTTCTCGATCAGCTTCTTCGGCGCCTTCGAGATCACGCTGCCCTCTTCGTGGACCAATAGGGTGAGTACCAATGCCTCCACCTCATCCGGTCTGCTGAGTATCTTCTTCATGGCCTTCACCCTTGTGCTGGTCTCTTTCTCCTGCACGGGACCGATCATTGGTACTCTTCTCGTGCAGGCGGCAGCTGAGGGAAATATCCTCGGTCCGACACTCGGCATGCTCGGCTTTGCGCTGGCTCTCGCCCTGCCCTTCACCCTCTTTGCCATTTTCCCCAATTGGCTCCAGAGTATGCCGAAGAGCGGTGGCTGGCTCAATAGTGTCAAGGTGGTCCTCGCCTTTATCGAGCTGGCACTGTCGCTCAAGTTCCTCTCCGTGGCCGACCTCGCATACGGCTGGCACATTCTTGACCGAGAGACTTTTGTCTCCCTATGGATCGCCATCTCCTTCCTCCTCGGGCTCTATCTGCTCGGGATCATCCGCTTCCCGGCAGACGACAAAAAGGAGTCGGTCTCATGGTTTGGCACCCTCTTGGCGACGATCGTCTTCGCTTTCGGCATCTACATGGTGCCCGGGCTCTGGGGCGCTCCGCTCAAGGCTATCAGTGCCTTTGCTCCACCACTCACGACGCAGGACTTCAATCTCTACGACAGCGAGGTGCATGCCAAGTTTGACGACTATGAGGCAGGTATGGCCTATGCCAAGCGTGAGGGCAAGCCGGTGATCATCGACTTCTCCGGCTATGGGTGCGTCAATTGCCGTAAGATGGAGGCCTCCGTATGGACCGATCCCACGGTGAAGGATATCCTGGATAATGACTTTGTGCTGATCACGCTCATCGTCGACGACAAGACCCGCCTCACTCAGCCCCTTGAGGTGACGGAGACCAATGGTGACCACCGCACGCTCAAGACGGTCGGCGAGCGGTGGAGCTTCTTCCAGAGGACAAAGTTTGGCTCCAATGCTCAGCCCTTCTACGTTATGCTTGACAATACCGGTCACCCCCTCGCTGCCAGCTATGGCTTCGATGAGGATGTCGACAAGTACATTACCTGGCTACGTAGCGGACTGCAGACCTACAAGAGTCGTCAGTGAGCCTCACATAGAGTGAGTTACAGAAGCCCCCTCTCCGAGATTTCGGGGAGGGGGCTTTTTTTTATCCCTTTTGTGTATCTTTATCATAGAAATCATCTTAACCATTAAGAGAGAGAAATGAAGAAACTCTTTTTTGCACTTGCCATCATCGTGATGGCACTCCCCCTCTCGGCGCAGAAGCGACTCGAGGTGGGCGTCTTTGCCGGGCACGGAGGTGCCGAGACCTGTGTCGAGGAGACCTATGCGGCACTCCTGATGGACCGCTCCGTCACGCCTCATTACATCTACAGCCGGGATATAGCCACTGGGGCGCTGGATCGCCTCGATGTGCTGATCCTCCCGGGTGGGGGCGGCTCCACGGAGTACCTCAATTTCGGCAGTCTCGGTGCCGAGCGGATACGTCGCTTTGTCCGTCAGGGAGGTGGCATCGTCGGTATCTGCGCCGGAGCTTACGAGCTCACCGATACGCCTGACTATGCCTGTCTGAGGATGAGTGGCGCCAAGGCGATCGACATCGAGCATGACACCCGCGGGCTCGCTGTCTCTATGGTGACGCTCACCCCTGAGGGAAAGACAGCCTTTCCGGAGCTGGCCGCACAGGATACGCTATATATAATGTACTACGAGGGACCGGTCCTGGTCCCCGACGACAAGGGCGAGATCACCTACACCTCACTTGCCACCATGGAGAGCGATGTCCACGAGTATGGCGTCCCCGGTGGGATGACCAATGGTAAGCCCTTCATCATCACCGGCTCCTATGGAGCGGGAAAGACCCTCTCCGTCATCGGCCACCCCGAGAATACTGCCGGCATGCAGTGGATGATCCCCCGGATGGCTCACCTTGTCGCCTCCTCGGAGATCCCAGAGCAGATCGATCGTAAGTTTATCGACCCGGATCACTTCGGTAGGGAGATCAAGATAAATGAGGAGCGACGCCGCTACGAGAGTGACGCCTATGACCTGCTCCTCTATGCCGCACCGGAGAAGAAGGTGGAGGTGCTGGACACGCTGATGAAGATGAATTCCTGGAGTGCCAAGGGCTGGATCCAGGGACTCCTCTACGACGAGTCCCCTCTCGTGCGGGCCGCGGCTGTCCGCTGGCTGGGAGAGACCACCTACCTCCGCTACCGGGATGACCTCAGAGCCCTTCGCTCCTGCGAGACCGACCCCACCGTCCTCCGTGCGCTGGATGACGCCCTACAGCGCATCCAGCCGTAAGCCTCAGCAGAGCAGACCGGCTGAGGGCGACATATACCCCTTCCTGTGAAATGTAAGTCGATCCCTCCTTACGGCATAGGGATAAGGGTGGTGACTAGCGGGAGGTGTGCTGACGGACACCGCGGATGAAGAGGACCCTCGCTCTCCGGAGGGAGATCCGCTGCTTTAGACCCCATTTGAGCCGGATTTATCCGGCCGTGACTAATACCGATATTAGGTGAGCCTAATATCGGTAAAAGAATTCTCTAATATCGGTATTAGAGAAATCGAAGCATCAGGTGGGGGTGGGATCAGCGGGAGGTGCGCTCGTAGCGGGCACCGGGGAGGGAGCGGACCTTGCCGGACAGCTCCAGCTCGAAGAGCCGTCCAGAGAGTATGCCGGGTGACTCGCCCAGCCTCATGGAGAGGTCGTTGAGCGTGAGCGCCCCTGCCTCCTGCAGTGTCGCAAGGATGGGATCCTCGTCCCCCTCTCCCTCCTGGGCAAAGGGGAGCTGCCGCTTGGTACTAACCTCAGGTAGGAGGCTTAGCTCCTCGAGGAGTGTCTCCGGGTCGGTGAGGCAGGTGGCGCGCTGGTCGGTGAGAAGCCTATTGCATCCCTCGGAGGTGGAGTCAAAGATCCGCCCCGGCACGGCAAAGACCGATCGCCCGTAGTCAAGGGCGAGACCGGCTGTGATGAGCGCTCCGCCTCGTCGGGCACTCTCCACGACCACCGTGGCACGAGTCATCCCGGCGACGATGCGATTGCGGAGGACGAAGTGCTGCGGGAAGGCTCGGGTATGGTAGCTGTACTCCGTCACCACACCCCCACCGCTATGGATCATCTCTGCGGCGAGGTCTCTGTGGCGGGAGGGGTAGAGCGTGTAGTGCCCGTGCGCCACCACGCCGACGGAGCGTAGCCCATGCTTGACTGCTGCTCGGTGCGCCAGGGCGTCGACCCCATAGGCTAGGCCGCTGACGATGACCAGGTCGGTTCTCAGCTCCGCCCAGCGCCCTATCATCCGCTCGATCACATCCGCTGCGTAGGTGGTGCATCGACGGGTGCCGACGATGGCGATCATCGGGCTGTCGATCGGGAGGGTCCCCTTGACGTAGAGGACGAGGGGCGAGTCGGCACAGTTGAGCAGGTAGTCGGGGTAGCCTTCTTCTCCATAGAAGAGTGGGGTGATCGTCTCGCCTGCCGCTGCTCTCTCGCTCAGCGTCCGGAGCTCCTCCTCAGCCTTGTGGAGGGAGTCCTCGGAGCGGATGAGCCGAGCTAAGGAGGGGCGGATGTTGGGGTTTTGCGCCAACTCGTCTGCCGTCGCCTCAAAGATCCGCTCCGGATGGTTGTCAAAGTCCTCGAGGAGGGCGTGGCTGATCGTGGAGCCGACACCCGGGAGCATCGTCAGTCGCAGGAGGGCAAGCTCGGCAGGGGTCAGTGAGAGGGACACGGGAAGGGGAGGGGCTTGAGGTGCTTGTCGCAGTAGTCCATGAGGATGTCGAAGTACTCCCCCCGCGTCAGCCGGCCATCCTGCACGCCGGCGACGTGGACCCGACCGGAGCAGACCACCACGCCATCGCTCTCGCGGATCACATCCTCATCGACCACGAGGAGGGGTCCCTTCCGACCGATTGTAATGCCGATGACGAAGGTGTCGTCTGACCGGAGTGGTCGGTGATAGTCCAGCTCCGCATGGGTGACAAACATGTCAAATCCCTCGCCGTGCTTGCTCGAGAAGCTGTCACCGATGATGCGGAGAAATTGGTGCCTCGCGTGCTCCATGTAGTGGAGGTAATTGGCATGGTTTACCACGCCCTGGATGTCGCACTCATAGTCGCGGACGATCAGGGTGGGACTGATGTAGAGATAGCTCTTGGGTGCCATGGCTCAGAAGTACTTGCTCCCCCTCTCCTTCTTCCGCTTCCTCATCACGAAGAGGCGATCCCCCGGGCGCAGCTCCTCGGGCACTTTTATGCTAAAGGGGATGCCGATCTCGTCGATGCGGCTCCTTCGCTCAGACTTGTCCCCGAGCAGCATCTGCTTCGCCTCGAAGAAGACCGCCCCGGTCGTCGGGCCGGTCACCAAGAGTCGCTCTCCCTCCTCGACATAGCCGGTCTCCAGCACCAGCTCCGCCACACCGATCTTCGTATAGTAGTGGGAGACGCGGCCGATGCCCACCTTCACCTCAGTCGTGTTGGAGCCATAGTGGTCGGTCCACTCACCGAGCCGCTGACCGAGGTAGTAGCCGTCCCAGAAGCCTCGGTTGAATACCGTAGCCAGTCGCTCGTCCCAGCCGGTTATCTTCTCCGCTCCGTAGCTGCCGTCTAAGTAGGCTCGTATCGCCTCATCGTAGCACTCGGAGACCGTGCGGACATACTCCGGTCCGCGTGCACGGCCCTCGATCTTGAAGACCCGCACGCCGGCATCGATCATCTTATTGAGGAAGTGGATCGTCTTGAGGTCCTTGGGCGACATAATGTACTTGCCGTCGACCGTGAGCTGGTCGCCTGTGGCATCGTCCGTGACGAGGTAGCGTCGGCGACAGATCTGATTGCACTCGCCCCGATTGGCAGACTTATTCATCTCCCCGAGGCTGAGGTAGCACTTGCCACTCACCGCCATGCAGAGCGCCCCGTGGGCAAACATCTCGATGCGAATCGGCTCCCCCTTGGGACCACAGATATGCTCCTCCTCTATCGCACGGTGGATCAGCTCCACCTGGTCCAGCGTGAGCTCGCGGGCAAGCACCACGACATCAGCGTAGCGGGCGTAGAAGCGGAGTGCCTCGACATTAGAGATATTGAGCTGAGTGCTGAGGTGGACCTCCACCCCCTGCTCGTAGGCGTAGGCCATGGTGGCTATGTCGGTGGCGATGATGGCTGAGATGCCGGCGGCCTTAGCGGCGTCGATGATCTCGTGCATCCGCACCATATCCTCGGGGTAGATGATGGTATTGACGGTGAGGTAGCTCTTCATCCCGTGGTCACGGAGCAGGGCTGCCACCTCAGGCAGGTCCTCGAGCGTGAAGCTCTTGGAGGAGTGGGCCCGCATATTGAGCCCCTCGATGCCGAAGTAGGCGGCATCGGCACCACCCTGGATCGCTGCCATGAGCGACTCCCGGCTGCCGGCCGGTGCCATGATCTCGAAGTCTTTTCTTTCCATTACTATCCTTTTGCTTAAATGGCAGGCAGGCTCATGCCGGTAAACTTGCGGTAGAGGTCGAGGGCGTAGACATCGGTCATGCCGCTGATGTAGTCGAGGGCGGACTGGATCTTGCCGTAGAGCGTTGGCGACGACATGTCGTACTGGGAGGGGATGCGATTAAACCAGAGCTTGGAGTAGGCTCTCTCCGGATGACGCTGTGCCTCGATCAGGTTGTCCAGGAGTGAAGAGAAGATCCGAAATCCCGCCAGCTCAATGTCGAGCACCTCGCTGGCGTAGTAGATGCGGTCAAAGGCAACCTCCCGCGCCTCCCTGTACGCCTCCCGCTGTCGCTCCTCCATGGCACCGATCAGGCTGCCGTGGAAGGTGCCGCTCAGGATCTCCTCCCGGTGATCGAGGAAGGTGTCGATGGCGGAGAGGGTGAGACGATTGACCACCTTGCCGCGGAGGTAGGCGATCTGCTCGTTGTCGTCCGAGAGCCGACTGATCACCCTGCCGGCCTCCTCCCGCTCCGTGTCGGTGAGGAAGGGGTAGAGCAGCTCGGTGCACTCCTCCTGCGAGAGGATCTTAAGCTTGTATGCATCCTCGAGATCCATGATCTGGTAGCAGATGTCGTCCGCCGCCTCGACCAAGTAGACCAGTGGGTGACGGGCGTACTCAGGGTGCTCGCTCTCCTCGCTGAGAGCCGGCAGCCCGAGCTTCCGCGCCACGCGGTGTAGTGTCTCCTCCTCGCTGGCAAAGCAACCAAACTTCCCCGTCTCACACTCCTTGGCGGAGGTGTACGGGTACTTGATGAAGGAGCCTATCGTGGCGTAGGTGAGACCGTAGCCGCCGGGGCGTCTGCCGCAGAAGGTGTGGGTCAGTAGGCGGAGACCATTGGCATTGCCATCGTAGTGGACAATGTCTGTCCAGCGGCCGCCCTCCGTCTCGAGGCTCTCCCGCCAGCGGGTGCCGGCACCCTCGGTGAAGTAGGCGTGGATGGCCCGCTCACCGGCGTGACCAAAGGGGGGATTGCCCATGTCGTGCGCCAGGCAGGCAGCGGAGACGACGGTGCCGACGTCGGAGAAGTCGAAGGGCAGCTCCGGCTCCTCAGCCTTGACAGCACGACCGATGGCATTGCCGAGCGAGCGACCGACGCAGGATACCTCGAGCGTGTGGGTGAGGCGGTTGTGGACAAAGATCTGCCCGGGGAGGGGGAAGACCTGCGTCTTATTTTGCAGCCGGCGGAAGGGGGCACTGAAGATCAGTCGGTCGTAGTCCCGCTGGTAGTCGGTTCGCCCGGGTTGCTCGGCTGCCGACTCCTCCTGCCCGAAGCGCTCACTCGCCATGAGTCGCGCCCAGTCCATCCGCTTTCTCTTATCCTCTGTCATGGTGCTCAGAGATTTCGCTCCCTCAGGAGGTCGACAAAGTGGCGCACACCGGCTGAGGCGCCCTCGTGGATCTGCTCAAAGTCGCCCGGCACTGGCACCGGCTTGGGGTCGATGAGGAACTTCGGGATCCCGCTCGGGGCGCAGGTGGAGAGACCGGCGGCGGGATAGACGACGAGGCTGGTGCCGATGATGAGGAAAATGTCTGCTGCAGCGGTGGCGCGGATCGCATCGCTCATGCGGGGGACCCCCTCACCGAAGTAGACGATGAAAGGACGCAGTCGTCGCCCACTGCGGTCGGTGGCATCAATAGCCATCTCCAGCTTGCCGTCCGGGAGAGGGAGCGGCGTCTCGGGGTCGTCCATGGTGCAGCACTTCATCAGCTCGCCATGGAGGTGGATCACGTGGCTGCTCCCTGCCCGCTCGTGGAGATCGTCGATATTCTGCGTCACGATGGTGACATCGTAGTCCTGCTCCAGCTCTGCGAGGAGCTTGTGTCCGGCATTGGGCTGAGCGGCAGCGCAGCCGAGGCGGAGCTTATTGGCGAAGCGGATGCAGCGTGCCGGGTCGCGCAGGATCGCTTCATGGGTCGCCACCTCGGCGACAGGCTCATTTTCCCACAGCCCGTCCGCGTCGCGGAAGGTGCTGAGCCCACTCTCGGCACTCATGCCGGCACCGGTCAGCACCACTAATCTTTTTTTCTTTCCTTGACTCATAGTCCTTGTCTCTCAGAAGTCTCGGGGCTCGCTCCCCATATAGATGTCGAGGATCCCCCCGCAAGCGATGTCCTCATAGTCGAGGTAGCGCTTGGTGTAGTCGCCACCATTGAGCCGGATCCTCTGGATGTAGATATTCTCCGCACTATTGTCGTGCACGCGGATGGTGAAGTGCCCGTCTCGCACGCTCAGCTCTGCCGCATCGATGATCGGGCTACCGAAGTAGTAGCGCCCGCCCGCCGGCTCCACCTGGTAGAGCCCGAGGGCGGTGAGGAGGTACCAGGCGCTCATCTGCCCTGCATCCTCATTACCCGACAGCCCGTCCGGTGCCGCATGGTACAGCTCCGTCATCACTTGGCGGAGGAGTGGTGCCGCCTTGGACTGCCTGCCGAGGACACTGTAGAGGTAAATGGTGTGGTGGCTCGGCTCATTGCCGTGCGCATACTGACCGATCAGGCCGGATATGTCGGGCGACGCATCGGCACCGGTGAGGTCGGATGAGATGGAGAAGAGGCTGTCCAGCTTGGCGATCAGCCGCTCCTCTCCGCCGAAGCAGCCCGCCAGCCCCTCCACATCCTGCGGGACAAGGAAGGTGTACTGCCACGCATTGCCCTCGCAGTAGTCATCGTCGCGGTGCTTGGAGGCAGTGGGGTCAAAGGGGGTGTGCCACTCGCCATCGCTGCCCTTGCCCCTCATAAAGCCGGTGACCGGGTCGAAGAGGTGGTGGTAGGACTTGCTCATCTTGAGGAAATAGGTGTAGTCCTCCTCGTGCCCAAGGTGCTTTGCTGCCTCAGCAAGGGCGGCATCGGCGATGGCGTACTCCATGTCGTAGGCGACGCTCTCGCCCATCTTGTCGTAGGGGATGTAGCCGTACTTGCGACGGAGATCCTTCCCCCGCTCATCGAGGAGGGCGGTCCTCTTCAGTTCTTGGTAGACCGAGTCGGGCTCGTCGCAGAGACCCTTCACGATCGCATCCGAGAGCACACAGATGCCGGGATCGCCCACCATAGTATTCGTCTCATTGGCATAGAAGTGCCAGACCGGCACCTTGCCCCCCTCGCGCGAGATCGCTGTCATTGTGCCGACGATGTCCCTCATTCGGTCGGTCTGTGTCAGCGTAAAGAGCGGGTGATAGGCTCGGTAGGTGTCCCATAGGGAGAAGGTCGATCGGGTCGTGTAGCCCGGGTCGGCGTGCTTCGCCAAGTCGGCACCGAGGTATGACCCGTCTGTGTTGCTGTAGTCGGAGGGGGTGAAGAGGGTGTGGTACAGGGCGGTGTAGAGGGTGACGAGGGTGGCAGAGTCGCTCGCTGCCATACGCATCCGACCCAGCTCCTTCTCCCACGCCTCGTCAGCGGCCTTGCGGATGCCGTCGAAGTCCCACCCGGGGCACTCGGCTGCCATATTGGCCCACGCATCCTCGGTGGAGGTAGGAGAGAGGGCGACCTTCAGGAGGACCGGCTCCGTCGGCTGAGCCAGGTGGATGTAGGCGTAGTTGTAAGGCACGTCGCTCTCCTTTCCCGGCGTGGGGCTCGTGCCGTAGTCGATGGAGCGGATCGGGGTGGAGAGCTCAGCAGCGAAGTAGACCCGCTGATCCTTTGCCCAGCCGGTGGAGTAGCGGTAGCCCTCCACTCTCGTCTCGCTCACTTGCTTTACCTCGCCCTTGGTGAGGCGGTCCCAGTTTCCTCCATTGGCAAGGTCCCAAATAATCGCCGGCTGCTCTGCTCCCTCGGGGAAGGAGTACCGATGTAGTCCCACCCTGCTTGTCGCCGTCAGCTCTACGTCGATGCCGTATCGGGTGAGCCGGGTGGCATAGTAGCCCGGGCGGACCACCTCACGGCTCCGGTCGGAGTAGCTCCACTGCCCGCTCGCCGGATCGTCCGCCGTCCCTCGCCCCGGAGTCACCTCGCCCGTTACCGGCATCACCGTCAGGTCGAGGAGATCCCCGATGCCCGTCCCGCTCATGTGGGTGTGAGAGAAACCTATGATCGTGCTGTCAGAGATGTGGTAGCCGCTGCACCAGTCCCAGCCCTCCGTGACGGAGGTGGGACCGAGCTGCACCATCCCGAGCGGGACACTCGCCCCGAGGAAGACGTGCCCGTGACCCCCTGTCCCGATCCAGGGATCCACAAGGTCGGTTAGCTTGGTCGGGTAGTCGGGTGCCCCCTCTTCTACGGTCTTGCTGCAGCTAAGTGTCAGCAGTAGGGTCATTACCGCCGGGAGGGTGAGGATTTTCTTATAGTTCATAGGTGAAATAAATCTTGGGTGTCGTCACTTGCCTCTGAGAGGCGTAGGGGGATAAAAATGTAGGCGTCCTCCTCCGTCAGCCCAAGGCTGCAGAGGTACTCGGCATCCACCGTGGCCATAATAGAGAGGAAGGGGATTGCCTCCTCCATCCCCTCGTGCATCGACGGGTGGGGGAAGAAGAGTGGTCGCTCCGGTTCGTCCGGATCTAACTTGGGCGGAGCCTCCAGCCTGTAGAGCTTCTCTGTCCCGCGACTGTCTCTCAGTAGGCAAGCCTTGAAGGGCCTGGGTGTGCGGGTGTCCGCATCGAGTGGGCTGTCTGAGGCGGCTTGCCGGTAGAGCTGATCCATATTCTCGTCATCGTAGCGCAGGAGTATGCCGGGGATCCTCCGCCCTGAGAGACTCTCCATCGTCTCATCACCGACCCGGATCATCAGCAGATCCTCCGGGAGGATGCCCTTCTCCTTCATCTCCATCTGCGTCGCCTCGCCCACGTCCGACCGGTCATCAATGATGGCGAAGAGCTCCTCCGGGATCGCTTCGGACCGGCGTCTCTCCTTCTCCTCCCCACGGGGGTCCTCATCTGCGAGCACCTCACCGGTCATCAGAGCGACGATAGGCATGCCATCCATATAGCCGTCTCGGTAGGCCTGAAGGGCGATGTCATCCCCCAGGCTCTCCAGCAGGCTCTGCTCCTCATCCGTGGTCCATATCAGCATGGGGTAGAGATCCCGCAGCCCGGGGATGTCGGACTGTGGCAGAGATAGGAGCAGCCGACGTGGCTCGGCGGTGTCATCGGACTCATAGAGGACCGCGCGGAACTTGCGGGGAAGCACACTGTAGCCTGCACTCCGCTCCTTGCGGTCTGCCATGGAGACCAATTGACGAAAGTACTCCTCGGTCTGCATGAGGATCTCGAAGCGGCGCTGCCCGAGGGCAAACATATCAAGCCGCTGATCCGGGCGGGTCAGGTAGAGTACCTGATCGGGCCAGATGTTTTGCGATCGGAGGGTCTTCCTCATCTCCGGAGAGAGCACTTGGAGGACATTTGCCATTGAGTGGGGGCTGTGTAGTGTGATGGTCTGAGTAGGACTGCCGATGCGGTCCTTCTCGCAAATATACCCTTACTACCCGCCACCTCCAAAAAAGTGAGAGCGCCCACGGATAAAAATCATCCGCAGACGCTCTCGGGGGAGGGAGAGCCGAAAACGAGACTCGAACTCGTGACCTACGCATTACGAATGCGTCGCTCTACCAACTGAGCTATTTCGGCAAGGGTCGGCCTCTTCGCCACCCGCCCCACCTCTCACTGGGGGTAAGGCTCCGCAAAGGTACGAAATTATCTCTCTCCGGCAATGTACCACTTCCACATCGCTATGCGAATTAGCCAGCGCGTGGGCGACGGCGGTGAGGTCTTAACATTAGTTGGCGAGGGGGATTTTTTAGTGTACCTTTGCTGTGAGCTATGGTGTGATGCGCTCTCAGCCTGAGCTGCGCATCCCATCACAAGAGGGAAGTCCGGTGCGAGTCCGGCACAGTGCCCGCTACTGTATTCCTCCATTAGGCTGCTTGCCATTCTTTATTACCACTGTCGACTGAGTCGATGGGAAGGTACGCAAGCCAGGCCGGAGGTGAGTCAGGAGACCTGCCATGGCTGTAAGATAATTTTTCGGATCCCGCTCGGGGGCAGGTGGGTCGGATGGTTTTCATACACGTATGAGTAAGACATATCGTCTTATCCTCTTCGGTGTACTCTGTATGCTATTCTCTAATGTACTTGTTAGGGGTGAGGAGAAGATATTTGTGGAGAGTCCGCTCTTTGACTCCCTCGGTGAGGGAGAGAGAGGGGCGATACTGATGGTCCACTTCGGCACCACACACGACGACACTCGTGTGCGGACGCTTGACGCACTCAATCACGCGGTCGGAGCGGCTTTCCCCGGCATAGAGCTAAGTGAGGCCTACTCCTCGAGGATTGTCTGTAAGCGGCTCCGTGACAGAGGGATCGAGAAGCTCTCGCCGATGGAGGCGATGGATAAGCTCCGGGCGGAGGGGGTGACCCATCTGCTGATCGTCCCGTCTCAGGTGGTCTATGGGCTGGAGATGAAAGCCTTAGAACAGGAGGTGGAGCAGCGACGTGGCGACTTCCGGGAGATTCGCCTGACGACGCCACTCCTCTTCTACGAGAAGGACTACCGAGAGCTGATAGACCAGGTGCTGGCACCATTGGCGAAGGATAGGGATACCGCATACCTCCTGGTGGGGCACGGCACTTACGACAGCTCCACGGCGCAGTATGCGATGCTGGACCACTACCTGATGGATCGAGGACTCTCGCAGATCATTGTCGGCTGTATCGAGGGCTACCCCTACTACGATCAGGCGCTCAGGCGTCTCCGAGCCACCGGACTCCGGAGGGTCTGCCTTATGCCGCTGATGATGGTGGCGGGCGAGCATGCCAAGCACGACATCTCCGATGAGTGGGCCACCGCGCTGCGTGACGCGGGCTATGAGGTGACGGTGGATGCCCGAGGGCTGGGAGAGCTGCCCGAGGTGCAGGAGATGGTGGTGGAGCGGGCACGCTTCTTTGCTCACTATCGCCGTCTCCTGATCGGGGAGAAGAAAAAGATCTACGAGAAAACCGGTGTGAAGCTGAGTGCTGAGGATGAGTAGATTAATGAGTTGGGCGATCGGTCTCCTGTTGCTCCTCTGCTCCCTCGGTGCTGAGGCGACGGAGGTGCTGCGGGGACGCGTGACAGACATGGAGGGGAAGCCGATGCCGGGTGTCACGATCAGGGTACGGCCTATGCGGGAGAGCAATGTCATCGTGGCGATGATGACCAATAAGGAGGGGAGGTACAGCTTTTCTCTTGCCCCCGGCGACTATCGGGTGACTGCCGGGCTGATGGGCTACAGGGAGGAGACGAGGTCGGTGTCCCTCCCGATGAGAGAGACGGTAGACTTTGTCCTCAAGGAGGATCCAAAGCTGCTCGGCGAGGTGGTGGTGCTCGCCCCCTCGCACGAGCGCGCCTTACAGCATCAGGCGCTCTCCGCCATGAGTCTCGACGTCAGCTCCGTGATCTCCTCCCTCAGCAGTCTCAGCGACCTGGTGGGGCAGTCCTCCGGGGTCAATGTCCGTGGTCAGGGAGGGCTGGGCTCAGGCGTGGAGCTGTCGATCAATGGTCTCGGTGGTCAGGCGATCCGCTACTTCATCGATGGGGTTCCGCTCTCCTCCCGCGGGAGTGGCCTTAGCCTCGAGACGCTGCCGGCCAATATTGTCGACCGAATAGAGATCTACAAGGGCGTGGTCCCCCCGGAGCTGGGGATGGATGCGCTCGGGGGTGCGGTGAATATCATCACTAAGAAGAGCCGGACGAACTTCTTGGATGCCTCCCTGAGATTTGGCTCCTTCGGCACCATCGGTGCAGATCTGCACGGACAATACCGCCATGCAGCGAGCGGGCTTACGCTTCGCCCCACGCTGAGCTGTCTCTCCAGTCGGAATAACTATACGATGAAGGGGGTGTCGGTCTGGGATGAGGAGGCGTACGACTTCGTCCGGAGGGACCTCCCGCGCTTCCACGATGGGTACCGCACCCTCACCGCCGGGGTGCAGCTCGGGGTGACTCAGGTGCGGTGGGCCGACGAGGCGCTCCTCGGGGTACAGTACACCGGGAGTGACAAGGAGATCCAGACCGGGTTTATGCAGACCCTCGTGATAGGCGAGGCGACTAGGCGACGGTCCGACCTGAGCCTCACTGGCAGGTATGCCAAGAAGGATCTGCTGACCCCGGGACTGTCGGCTCAGATCGATGCCGCAGTCGCGAGAGATCACATGCTGCTCGCCGACACCACCTACAGGAAGTATGCCTGGGACGGCACCTCCGTAGAGACCAATTACAGTGAGGTGACCCGCCGGGGGAAGGCACTCCGTCACACGCTCCGTCCCGGTCTCTCGGCGCGGGTCAATCTCTCCTATGACCTGAGGAAATGGGGGAAGCTCAACTTCAATTACCAGCTCTCTGCGGTCGAGAACCATCGGTACGACGACTACGACACCTCTTTTGACGAAACGAAGGACCGGATGGCACGGCACATCCTCGGCCTCTCCTACGGTGGCTATCTCCTCGACGGCAGGCTCCATGCGCTCACCTTCGTCAAGGACTACCTCTACACCGTCTCCATCGGTCAGTCTGACCTCGAGTGGCTCACCGGCTCGACCGATGTGCCCTCCCACTTTACGAAGAATAACATCGGCTATGGCCTCGGGCTGCGGTATGCCCCGCTGGAGGCGCTGTCGGTGAAGGGCTCCTTTGAGTACGCCACGCAGCTCCCCTCTGCCCGCGAGCTGATGGGCAATGGGATCACCATTTATCCCAATTTCAAGCTCCGCCCCGAAAGGGCCTACAACCTCAACCTTGTGCTCTATGGTCAGACCTCCCCGGCGCAGAGTCACTTCCTCAATTACGAGGCGACGCTCTTCTACCGCGATGTGCACGACTTCATCCACCGGGTGGTCCATAGCGATGTGGAGAGCCAGTATGAGAATATCGGCACCTCCCGGATCGTCGGTCTGGAGGGGGAGCTGAGGTACACCTATGACTCCCTCCTGGACATCACGCTCAATGGCACCTACACCGATGAGCGGGACCGGACAAGGCAGGATCGCTACGGTAAGACCAATGCCACCTACGGCTACCGGATCCCCAATCGCCCCTGGCTCTACGGCAATCTGATCACCGGGCTGACCATGAGGGAGCCTTTTGGGATCAATATGAGCAAGATCCGGCTCAATCTCTCCCTCGGGTACATCAAGTGGTTTTACCTCACCTGGGCAGCTTTTGGCTCCCGTGAGTCTAAGGCGATCATCCCCAGCCAGTACAATCTCTCCGGAGGGGTCACGTGGTCCTTCCGGCACAATAGATACTCCATCTCACTGCAGGGCGACAACCTCCTGGATCGTCCGCTCTACGACAACTATATGCTGCAGAAGCCGGGACGCTCCGTCTACTGCAAGCTCCGTCTATTCCTCAATTAATCACGACATCATGAAGAAAAACTTCGCAACACTCCTTATCTCCTCACTCCTGACCCTCGGTCTCCTCTCCTCCTGCGGGGAGGACACGCCCAATCCCACGCCTACGCCTGTAGAGGCGGAGGGCTTCGACCTCTGGATACCGGTCAATGGAGCCACCGGCAAGACTTAGAAGGAGTATGACCAGAATATCATCGTCCGTGCCAAGGATCTCACGAAGGGGACGATCTCCATCACCGGGAAAGGCGCCGATACGGGTGGCACGGCACTCACTCCGCACATCATCTATAGGGACGGCTACTACTACGGTGTCTCGAGGGAGGGCAACTTCGGGAAGTTTGAGGTCGGTGCCACGGTCCGGGCGATCAAGGAGTTTCCACTGCCGATGATCAAGGATCGGCAGTTCTCCCACGCCTGGCTCGATCGGAAGACGCTCGTGCTGGTCGGCTCCACCGGTAAGCAAAAGGAGGTCTCCTGGGCGAGGATCGATACGCAGGAGATGAAGCTCCTCGACTCCGGCACACTGGACCTGAAGGTTCCGGCTGTGGATGAGATCTTCTGTGCCAGTGGTCTCCTCGGCTATCGCCGGTCGGATAATACACTCATCTTCCCCCACATCTACATCGCCAAGAAGCGCAGTGACCGAGCAAAGATGCTCCGCGGAGAGATCTACGTCGCCTTCATCGACGCGGCGACGATGCAGGTAAAGTCTGTCGACACCGATAAGCGGGCGGACTGGCTCGGGTCTATGTCCTTTGGGGACAATAGGACCTGCAGCACTTTTACCGACAAGGCGGGAAACTTCTACTTCGTGGCCGCCAAGATCCTCAAGGAGACGACGAAACCGAGCACCACAGCACAGCGGAGCCTTATCCTCCGCGTCAATAGCGGTGCCATGGAGACAGACAAGTCCTACGACGCGTACGATCAGCCTCGGGGCAAGATCATCGACCTTACTCCGGTCAGCGACGATGAGGTGATGCTCTACGTCCAGGATCCCAAGCAGGCTACGCCCGACAATCCCATCTGGGACTCGGTAAAGAATAGGTACGTCTTCTTCTGGCAGATCATGAACCTCCGCACCCATAAGGTACGCCGCATCGAGGGAGTGCCCCTCTCTGTCGGCAACTTCAGCCACTTCGCCGCACCCTCGGCAGGCAAGGTCTACCTCGGTGCTAATGTGGCGAGCGGCAATAGCTGCATCTACATCTACGACCTCAAGAGTGGCAAGGTGTCCAAGGGCGCTGAGCTGGAGGCCGGCTTTGAGATCGAGCGTATAGTCCCGGTCTATCGTACATCCATTAAGTAACTCACAATATCATTATGAAACTCAAGAATATACTCCTTACCCTCATCGTCGCTCTCGCGACTCTCTCCCTCTCCTCCTGCGAGGAATCGGGTAAGGATACTCCCAACCCTGCCGAGGAGATCGGATCGATCGACCTCTGGATCCCCCTCAATGATCTCAATGGCTCCATGAATGGCAAGGATGCTTACGTCATCCTGAAGGCGGACGACCTCTCCAAGGGGACCCTCAGCGTGGAGGGCAAGGGGGCCGACATCAGCGGCACATCCCTCACGTCCAATGTGGTCTACCGCAACGGCTACTACTACAGTGTCTCGAGAGCGGGCAACTTCGGGAAGTTCAGGATCACCGGCACCACGGTCGAGGTGATCAAGGAGTTTCCTACGAAGCAGGTGCAAGATCGTCGCTTTGCTCACGCCTGGATCAATGACAGCCACATCGTGCTGATGGGATCGGCCGGCGATAAGCGGGCGGTCAATTGGGTGCTCATCAATACCGACGAGATGCGGGTGGAGAAGGAGGGACAGCTCGAGCTGGAGGCTCCGCGGGAGAATGAGCAATTCAACACCAGTGGTCTCCTCGGCTACCGCAAGTCGGATAATACCCTTATCTACGTCTATGTCTACATGCCCAAGAGCAAGAAGTCCAAGCTCCTCCGGGAGCGTCGCGGCGAGTACTATGTGGCATTCATCGACGCATCTACGATGAAGGTCAAGAAGGTCGAGAGCGACAGCCGTGCCGGCTTTATCGGCTCCACTTCCTATGGCGACACGCAGACACGCCACACCTTCACCGACGCAGAGGGCAACTTCTACTACATCGCCTGCGACATCCTGATGGAGGATGGCGTCAAGCCCGGCTCCTCATCCTCGACCCGTCAGGCAAGTAAGCTCTTCCGTGTCAAGAGTGGCGAGACCGCCATCGACAAGACCTATGAGGGCTATGGTCAGGAGCGCGGTAAGATCGTGGACATGGCTCTGCTCAATGACAAAGAGCTCCTCCTCTACGTCCAGGATCCGAAGCAGGCCACGCCCGACAATCCCACCTGGAACTCAAAGACCAATCCCTACGTCTTCTTCTGGCAGGTGCTCAACTTCCGCACCCACACGGTGAAGCGTCTGACGGACATCCCGCTCTGCAGAGGATCCTTTGCTCAGGGAGCTGACGTGAGAGGCGGTAAGGCCTATATCGGTGCCAATGTGAATGCAGACCCCAGTGCCCGATTCTACGTCTACGACATCAAGAGTGGTAAGGTGACGAAGGGAGCCGACCTCGCCTCCGGCTACGAGATCAGCCGGGTCATGTCGGTGAAGTAATCCAATCCCCCGCAATGAAGCACTGGAAGCAACTGCATCGGATCCTCGGGACGATCCTCGCGCCGCTCTTTGTCCTCTGGCTCATCTCCGGGTCGGTGATGATCTTCAGCAGCTATCCCCGGCTGGGGGATGCGGCTGAAAGGGTCGCCGACACCATCCCGGAGCTGCTGCCACCCTTAGACAGCGTGAGGAGTCGCCTGCCGGAGGGGGAGCGCTGTACGGCGCTTGCGCTTGGCACCACCTATGGCGTCCCCACCTTTACCATCGAGACCGACTCGGGGACGAGGCTGACGCTGCGAGCCGATAGTACGCTCGCCCCGGTGGATCCCAAGGCGATGCCCGAGGAGTGGTGCCGGAGCTATGCGGCTCGCTTCAGTAGCTACCCGATAGCGCACATCGACACGCTCCGGAGCATCGACACCTGGACCGCCTATGAGCGGAATAAGAAGGAGCTGCCGATCTACCGCTTCGTCTTCGATGACCCGGAGGGGACGTGGCTCTACCTCTCGGGAAAGAGTGGGAGGGCGCTCCAGTGCTGCACCAAGCGAGAGCGGATCGTCTCCTCGCTGGGGACTGTCCCCCATATGTTCTACTACCCCGGACTGCGGAGCAATAGATCGCTCTGGGTCTGGGTGGTCAGCCTCCTCGGTGCGCTGGGAGGGGTGATGTGCCTCAGCGGGCTGGTGGTGGGGATCCATATGCTGATCCGTCACTACAAGCGCCGGCACCGTCTCGGCAGTCCATACCGTGGGACCTTCCGCTGGCATCATATCGCCGGTTGCCTCTTCGGTCTCTCCCTGATGCTCTTCGCACTCAGTGGAGCCTCCTCGCTCATTGACCTGTCGGACTTCCCGACACCGAGGCACGACAAGAGTCTCGCCAAGCGGTCGCGGGCGGAGGGTCCGGTCGACCTCTCCCTCTTTGCCACCGACTATCGTCTGCTCGCTGCACGGGGTGGGGTCACGGGGATTGCCTGGCGTCAGTACGGCACCAAGCCCTACTACGAGGTGACCTACGGAGAGAGGAGTGAGACCCTCGACGGGAGTGATCCGAGCCTGGCACCGCTGTGGCTCACGGAGAGTGATCTACGGAGCAAGCTGGAGCCGGTCTTTGGCAGTCCGATGAGGATCGAGCTGATCGATGAGTATGACAATTACTACGCCTACAATCGGGGAGACTACGAGCTGCCGATCTATCGGGTGAGCGTCGACGACGCAGATGGGAGCCGGCTCTATGTCAGCCCCACCGGTGGCTACTCGCGCTACTTCAGTCGCAACGACCGGCTGCAGAAGTGGCTCTACCCCTTCTGCCACAACCTGAGGTCAAAGTTCTTCTCCGAGCACAGCACGGTCCGCCTCGTGGCGATGCTGACGCTCGTGCTGGGCGGACTGGTGGTCTCCGTGACCGGAGTGGTGATGGGGTGGCGCTACCTGAGGCGGCTGACTCGACGAAAGTAAGGCTCTCATAATCTGTGACCTATGCTTAGTTATGCTACCGATACCGGAACTGCTGCTCGGAGAGCAGGTGGAGATGCCCTCAGACTAATACCGATATTAGATTTGTCTAATACCGGTATTAGAGAAGACTAATATCGGTATTAGACAAATCTAATATCGGTAAAAGAATTAGGGGTCCACTTCCTGCTGAGGGCCAGTCCTCCCGGGGCGGGTGACAGATGGACCCGGATCACGAGTTCTGCCGATCGCGGTAGATACCTGAATGAATGAGATATGATCGTATGAAGAGAGGAAAGATATATGTCGTCGGGATCGGTCCCGGCAGTCCGGAGCAGGTGACGCCTGCCGTGGAGCAGGTGCTTCGTCAGGCCGACGTGGTGGTGGGGTACAAGTACTACTTCCGCTTCGTAGAGCCGCTGCTCCACGAGGGGGCTGAGTGCATCGATACCGGCATGCGTCAGGAGCGTGAGCGGGGAGAGCTCGCCTTTGAGCGGGCGGAGGCGGGTGCCACCGTCTGCATGATCAGCTCCGGTGACGCAGGCATCTACGGGATGGCCCCGCTGCTCTATGAGATGCGGGATGAGCGGGGGAGTGAGGTGGAGCTGGAGACCCTCCCGGGGATCTCCTCCTTCCAGATGGCGGCGGCACTCCTTGGTGCCCCGCTCGGTCACGACTTCTGCTCCGTCTCTCTCTCTGACCTGATGACCCCCTGGGCGGTGATCGAGCGGAGGATCGTGGCGGCAGCGGAGGGCGACTTCGTCACCGCTGTCTTCAATCCCCGCAGCCGGCAGAGGTACTGGCAACTGACCCGCCTCGTGGAGCTCTTTCTCCTACACCGCAAGGGGGATACCCCTGTCGGCATCGTCTATCAGGCCGGCCGACCGGAGCAGAGGGTGCAGATCACCACGCTGGATCACCTCGACGAGGCGGAGGTGGATATGCTGACGATGATCCTGATCGGCAATAGTCAGAGCTACGTCTCCGGTGACCATATCGTCACGCCGAGAGGCTACTACCGCGAGGAGGAGCGAGAGGGCTCTGTCGGTGCCATGATCATGAGCGAGAGCTTCCACACCATCCTCCCGCTCCTCAAGCACGCTGACCGATACGATACCGGACACCTCTGGGCGCTGCTCCATGCGATCCACACGACGGCAGACTTTGAGATGGAGGAGCTGCTCCACACCGATCCCGAGGCTGTGCGGCGGATCTATGAGCGGATAAGCTCCGGCGCAGTCGACACCATCGTGACCGATGTGACGATGGTGGTCTCCGGGATAAGGAAAAAGGCCCTCGAGCGGTATGGGCTGGAGGCCAAGTGCTACCTCCACGACCCTCGCATCGCGGAGATGACGGCGGGCGGTAAGCTCACCCGCACGCAGGCGGGGATCCGTCTGGCGGTGAAGGATCACCCCCGTGCGCTCTTCGCCTTTGGCAACGCCCCCACGGCGCTGATGGAGCTCGCCGACCTGATCCATCAGGGGAAGGCTGAGCCGGCAGGCATCATCGCCGCACCGGTGGGCTTTGTCCACGTCTGTGAGTCTAAGCATATGATCAAGCCCTTCCGGGAGATCCCCAAGCTGATCATCGAGGGGCGCAAGGGCGGGAGCAACCTCGCTGCCACGCTCTGCAATGCGATCCTGAGCTATGACGATGCGGCGGCGATACGCCCCGGCAGAGACGTATGAAGGTCTTCCTCATCGGTATCAGCGACAGTCGGGAGCAGACGCTCTCGGAGGAGGTGCGGGAGGTGATCCGCTCGCACCGGCACTTCTCCGGCGGGCGACGGCACCACGAGATCATGCGCCCCTTCCTCCCGACGGAGCACGACTGGATCGACATCATCCCTCCGATAGATGATCAGATCCGCAGCTACGGAAGGTATGAGGATATGGTGGTGGTAGCCTCCTGTGACCCGATATTCAATGGCATCGGTCAGCGGATTATGGAGCTGCACCCCGAGGCGGAGATCACTCTCTTCCCCCACTTCCACTCGCTCCAGATGCTGGCTCATGCAGCACTGCTTCCCTATCAGGATATGCATGTGGTCTCACTGACCGGTCGTCCCTGGAGGGCGCTTGACGAGGCTCTGATCTGCGGGGAGCGGATGATCGGCATCCTGACCGACCTGAGGCACCACACACCTCGCACGATAGCGGAGCGGATGATCGCCTATGGCTATGACAATTACGTCGCTTACGTTGGCGAGCATCTCGGCAATCGGGCGGAGCAGAGGGTGACGCGGCTGTCGATCGAGGAGATGAGGGAGAGGGACTTCAGCTATCCCAATAACCTGATCCTCCTCCGCACGAGGACTCTGGAGCGTCCCTTTGGGATCCCGGATGAGTCCTTTGTCCCGCTGGAGGGACGCCCCCGGATGATCACCAAGTCACCGATACGGCTGCAGAGCCTGTCGCTCCTCGGGCTGCATCAGGCGCAGACGCTCTGGGATGTGGGCTCCTGCACCGGCTCTGTCTCGATAGAGGCTAAGCTGCAGTTTCCCCACCTCTCTGTGGTCGCCTTTGAGGTCCGTCCGGAGGGCGGAGCACTCCTGGAGACCAATGCCCGGAGGCTCCATGCCCCGGGGATCGACTTCGTCCCGGGGGACTTCCTGGACGCTGATCTCTCAGACCTCCCGACTCCGGATGCGGTCTTCATCGGGGGGCACGGCGGACGACTCCCTGAGATGATCCGGCGGATCTATCCGCTGCTGCCTGTGGGCGGGCGGATCGTCTTCAATTCTGTCAGTGACGAGAGCCGACAGCTCTTCCTCAGCAGCCTTGCCGATGTCGGCACCGGACTGTCGGAGGAGACGCTGATGGCTGTCGACCACTTCAATCCCATCCATGTGATGCAAGCAACGAAATGAAAGAGAAGAATGTAGCCATACTCACCATCTCCCGCGAGGGGAGAGAGATTGCCCTGCTGCTCAGGGATGAGCTCCCGGGTGTCACTCTCTACAGCACGGTGGAGGCGGAGGGTTTCCGCACCATAGCGTCCCTGCGGGAGGGGTGCCGGGAGCTGATCGGGGAGTACTCTGCGCTGATCTTCTGCTCCGCCCTCGGGATCTGTGTCCGGACCGTGGGCGATCTCCTGCAGGATAAGCACATCGACCCCGCCATCCTCTGCATCGACACGACGGGTCACTACGTGATCCCCGTCGCCTCGGGGCATGTCGGCGGAGCCAACGACCTCGCCCGTCGCATCGCCCATATCCTCGGTGGTGAGGCTGTCGTCACGACGCAGAGCGACCGCCGGGGGCTGTGGGCTCTCGATACGCTGGGCGAGGAGCAGGGCTGGCGGACAGAGCTGCTCGGCACGACGATGAATCACGCCATCGCCCTCTTCGTGGAGCGTCACCGGGTGGCACTTCTCATAGAGACACGCTCGGCGGGGACGGCACTCCTCGAGCGGACGAGGCCGGAGTGGGTCACTCTTTTCCATAAGGCGGAGGAGATCCGCCCCCGGGACTTTGACCTCCTGATCACCGTGGGGTGCCGGTACCACGACAAGCTCGATTTGCCACAGCTCTGCTACCGCCCGCCCCTCCTTCATCTCGGTGTCGGCTGCCGGCGCATGGCCGACCCGACGGGGGTGACCGACCACATCCTCTCGGAGGTGAGGGCAGGGGGCTTCTCCCCTCTCTCCATAGCGGACCTCTCCAGTATAGAGCTGAAGCGTGGCGAACCGATCCTCGAGGCGCTGGCAGAGCGACTGGGGGTGCCGATCCGCTACTACGACAGCGAGACGCTCGATGGGGTGAGCGTGCCGCATCCCTCGGAGCGGGTCGGTGAGGCGACCGGCTCTGCCAGCGTCTCCGAGGCGTCTGCCCTCACTTCCTCGGGAGGGGGCGAGCTGGTGATCGAGAAGCAGAAGGGGAAGCTGAGCGAGGGGAGTGACTTTACCTTTGCCCTCGCCATAGAGCGCAATGGAGTGATGAGAGGGCACATCGAATTTGTCGGCGCAGGACCCGGAGACCCGGACTTGATCTCTGTGCGAGGGAGACACTTCCTCGAGGCGGCTGACCTGATCCTCTACGCCGGAAGCCTCGTCCCGGTGGCTCTGACGGAGTGCGCCAAGGAGGGAGCGGTCGTCCGTAGCTCGGCGGGGATGGCACTCGGGGAGCAGATAGCCCTGATGAAGAGCTTCTACGACCGGGGGGCGCTCGTCGTGCGACTCCACACCGGTGACCCATGCATCTATGGCGCCATCGAGGAGCAGATGGCGATCCTCGACGAGGAGGGCATGGAGTACCACATCACGCCGGGGATCTCCTCCTTCCAGGCGGCAGCGGCAGAGCTGCAGAGCGAATTCACCATCCCGGAGCGGGTGCAGACCATTATCCTGACCCGAGGCAGCGGGCGCACACCGGTGCCGGAGCGGGAGCAACTCTCCCGGCTCGCCGCCTCACAGAGCACGATGTGCATCTACCTCAGTGCCTCGATCGCTGAGGAGGTGGAGAGGGAGCTGCTCACCCACTACCCACCGACCACCCCTGTGGCGGTCTGCTATAAGCTGACCCACCCCGAGCAGCGGATCTACCGCGGGGAGCTCAGGGATCTCGCAAGGATCGTCCGCGAGCAGGGGCTTAAGCTCACTACCATGATCGTCGTGGGTGAGGCGATAGGCAATCGTGAGGGGCTGTCTCGCCTGTACCACAAGGACTTTAAGCATCTCTTTCGCCCATGACACCCATCATGATCGTCTCTCTCGGCAGCGGGGAGCCGGAGGATATCACCCTCCGCGCATACTGGGCTCTGCAGGATGTGGAGCGCATCTACGCTATAGGTGAGGCGGCAGTAGAGATCATCCGGGCACTTCCCTCAGGACCGGTGCTGGAGAAGAAGGTGACCATACTCTCCGTCCCGATGCAGAGTGACCGGAGAGCAGCCGCCTCAGCCTACGAGGCACTCGCTGGTCAGCTCGAGGCGGACTGTCTCGCCGACATCTCCACCGCTCTCGTCACCATCGGTGACGCAGGGACCTACTCCAGTGCGGGCTATGTCTGCCGGCTCCTCAGGGAGAGGGATATGCCCCACTTCATCCTCCCCGGCATCCCTTACTACATGACGCTGCCGGCGTGCCTCAGCAGACCGCTGGTCCTGGGGGAGCAGTCGCTCCTCGTGCTCAGTCGGGTCGAGAGTGCGGAGCAGCTCCGGGAGGCGATCGACAGGGGCCGGGTGGTGGTCGTGATGAAGCTCTCCCGCTCGGAGGAGGCGGTACGGGACTTCCTCCGGACCGATCCTCCGGTCTCCATCCTCTATGGTGAGTACATCGGCGACGAGGAGCGGGAGCTGGTCACCGACAGCCTGAGGTCCCTCCCCGAGACCCCTTTCCCCTACTTCTCCCTCCTTATCATTAAGCCAAGCACGAGATGAAAATGCAGACCTATCTATATGGTGCTCTCTCCCTTCTCCTCCTTCTCCTCTCCTCCTGCGGGGGAAAGGAGACGCAGGGCAGGGAGGAGACGATGATCGCCGGTGACTCGCTCATCCGCTATGCCGAGGGGCTGAGGATCACCCGCAGTGAGGGCGTAACGCTGGTCGACATCTCCGACCCGACGAAGCCGGAGAGCGAAGTCTATCGCTACGCCTTAGTCCCCCGAGGGACAGATGCCGGCGGGGAGATCCCCGAGGGCTACACGCCGATAGAGGTGCCGGTGAGGCGGGTGATCGTGATGACGACGCTGCAACTCTCCAACTTCATCAAGCTCGATGCCGTCGACCGGGTCGTCGGTATGCCGAGTACCCACTTCCTCTTCAATCAGAAGATGCTCGACCGCCTGGCGGAGGGCAAGGCGCGGCGGATCGGGATAGAGGGAAACTTTGACTCCGAGCTGATCATGGCACTGGAGCCGGACCTGATCCTCGTCTCCCCCTTCAAGCGCGGAGGGTATGATGCCCTCAAGGAGCTCGACATCCCGCTCCTCACCTTCCTCGGGTACAAGGAGACCTCCCCGCTCGGTCAGGCGGAGTGGATCAAGCTCACCGCCCTCCTCCTCGGGAAGGAGGATCAGGCGGAGCAGACCTTTGACCAGATAGAGCAGCGCTATCACCAGCTCCAGAGTCTCATCACGCCCAACCTGCCCCGCCCGAAGATCCTCAGCGGTGAGCTGCATGGGGGCAACTGGTATGTCGTCGGCGGGGAGAGCTACCTCGCGCACCTCTTCCGCGATGCCGGTGGGGACTATTTCCTGAGGGACAATAAGGAGTCCGGGGGTTTTTACCTCGACTTTGAGACCGTCTACAGCCAGGCGGCGGATGCGGACTTCTGGCGGATCACCAATAACTACAAGGGCGACTACTCCTACGATGTGCTCGCACGCACAGACGCTCGGTACAGAGACTTCCGGGCGTACAAGGAGCGGAAAGTGCTCTACTGCAATCTCTCGGAGCGCCCCTTCTACGAGGGCTCACCGGTGGAGCCGGAGGTGGTCCTTGCCGACCTGATCCACGCCTTCCACCCCGAGCTGCTCCCCGACCATACACCCGTCTACTACGACCTCCTGACGAGGGAGAAGTGATATACTATGCCCCGCTCCCGTAACGCCATAGCCTTCGGCATCGTTGCGATCCTGATCGTCGTCGCCTTCGTCCTCAACCTCTCTCTCGGAACGATCGCGATCCCCTTCCGCGACGTGGTGGATATCCTCTTCGGGCGCGACACCGGAGGGAGTGAGATCTGGCGTAACATCGTCTGGAAGAGCCGCTACCCGCAGACCATCACCGCCCTCGTCGCCGGTGCGGGGCTCTCCATCAGCGGACTGCTCATGCAGACGGTCTTCCGAAATCCCCTCGCCGGTCCCTCGGAGCTCGGCATCAGCTCCGGTGCCAGCCTCGGCGTGGCGACTCTTGTGCTCCTCTCGGGGAGCATCAGCCAGAGGGCACTGATCCGCATGGGCTTCGTCGGGGAGATGGCGGTCTCGGTGGCGGCACTCCTCGGGGCACTGGCGGTGATGGGGATCATCATGATCATGTCGGAGAAGGTGAAGGGGAATGTCGTCCTCCTCATCATGGGCGTGATGATCGGCTACATTGCCAATGCGATCATCGGGGTGCTGAAGTTCTTTAGCAACGATGAGGATGTACGCAGCTATGTCGTCTGGGGACTGGGGAGCTTCTCCAAGGTGAGCGGCGACCGCGTCACCACCTTCGTCCTCCTGATGCTGGTGCTGATCCCCCTCTCCTTTCCCCTCATCAAGACGCTTAACCTCCTGCTGCTCGGAGAGAACTATGCCCGCAGCCTCGGGCTCAACTACAAGCGCGCCCGCCACCGGGTGATCTTCTGCTCCTGCCTCCTCACCGCCATCGTCACCGCCTACTGCGGCCCGATCGTCTTCATCGGTCTGGCGGTGCCGCACCTCTGCCGCACCATTTTCGCCACCTCCAATCATCGGATCCTGATGCCGGCGGTGACGCTCGTCGGGGCGTTGCTCGCCCTGATCTGCAGCGTCATCGCACGGATGCCGGGCTTCGAGGGGGCGCTGCCGATCAATTCGGTCACTGCCCTCATCGGTGCCCCGATAGTCATCTGGGTCCTCTTCAGTCGCCGTCGGGGCGAGAGACTATGAGTAAGGAGATCACCATAGAGCTGCGCAACCTCGCCATCGGCTACCCGCACAGGGTGGTCGCCGAGGGGCTCTCCGCCACCGTCTACTCCGGTGAGCTCACCTGCCTCATCGGGTCCAATGGCGTGGGCAAGTCAACCCTCCTCCGCACGATTGCCGCCTTCCAGCCCAAGCTCGGCGGCTCCATCCTCGTCCGCGGGGGCGAGATAGGCGGCTACAAGAGCCGGGAGTTGGCGCGGCTCATCAGTGTCGTGCTGACGGAGCGGATAGAGGTGGGACACATGACCGTGCTCGACCTCGTCTCCCTCGGGCGCAGCCTATACACCGGATTTTGGGGAAAGGTGGATGCTGCCAATGAGCGGAAAGCCCTCGACGCCCTCCGTCTCGTGGGCATGGAGCGCTTCGCTCCCCGCGACGTCGGGACGCTCAGCGACGGAGAGCGACAGAAGGTGATGATCGCAAAGGCACTCGCCCAGGAGACCCCGATCATCCTCCTCGATGAGCCCACCTCCTTCCTTGACTTCCCCTCCAAGGTGGACATGATGCAACTCCTCCACCGGCTCTCCCGAGAGACGCACAAGACCATCTTCCTCTCCATCCACGACCTCGAGATGGCGCTCCAGATCGCAGACAAGATCTGGCTCCTCGATGATGAGAAGCGACTACACATCGGCACCCCGGAGGATCTCTCCCTTGATGGGACACTGAGTGACTTCTTTGAGCGGAGGGATATCGTCTTTGACCGGCTCAGAGGGCTCTTCCGCATCGAGAACCCCCACACCCGCACCATCCGCATCAGCGCCCCTACACACCGGCTCCTCCCGCTCTACCATATGGTCGTGAAGGCGCTGAGGCGCAATGCCATCCTCGCCACCCCTGAGGCGGAGAGTGCCGATGCGATCGAGCTCTCTGATGAGGGGTTGCTCCTCAGGACCGCTGACGGAAGGAGCCATCACCCCACCACGATTGAGGAACTCCTCGACCTACTAACAAACGACGAGCACCATGGGTAAGATCCTTATCATCGGCGGTACTACCGAAGGCAGGGCTGCGGTGGAGGTGTGCGAGGAGGCGGGCAAGCCCTTCCTCTACTCCACCCTTGGCACCTCGCAGGAGGTCGCCCTACATCATGGCACCCGGCTGGAGGGTCCCTTGGATGCCGATGCGATGACGGCACTCTGCCGGCGGGAGGAGGTGAGTGTCCTCGTCGATGCGGCTCACCCCTTTGCCACCATCGTTCACCGGAATGTCGCCAAGGCGGCAAGCGAAGTCGCCCTGCCGACGATTCGGTATGAGCGAGCCTTCCCTCCGCTCCCCGAGGGGGCGCTCTCCGTCAGCTCCTTCCCCGAGGCGATGAAGGAACTGGAGCGGCTCAGCCCCCGCCGACTCCTTGCCCTCACCGGGGTCAAGAGCATCGCCGCCATGGGGGACTACCCGCTGCGGCACGAGGTCTGGCTGAGGGTGATGCCGATACCCGAGACGGAGCGGATCGTCAGCGAGAGCGACTTCCCCCGCAACCGCCTCATCTACTACGACCGGGCGCAGGATGACCGGGCGCTCATGGAGCGACTGCGACCCGACCTGCTGCTCCTCAAGGAGAGTGGCGAAAGCAGTGGCTTTGAGGGAAAAGTGAAAGCCGCCACCGATCTCGGCATCCCGATACTCGTCATCCGCCGACCGACCCTCGGCTACCGACCGACGGAGACCGTCCTCGGTCCCGTGGGACTGCGCAGGGCGCTTGAGCGACTGGATCCCGACTTCTTCCCCCTCCGCATCGGCTTCACCACCGGCACCACCGCCACCGCTGCCACCACGGCGGCTCTGCTGGCGCTCCTCAATGACGAGACCTACACCGAGGTGCCGGTTCGGCTACTCACCGGTGAGGAGATCCGCTTCCCGATCAGCGAGACCTGCATAGAGAGCGAGGAGTGCGCCACCGCCACGGCGATCAAGTACTCCGGGGACGACCCCGACGTGACGAGCGGCACCGCTATCCTCTCCACCGTCCGCCTTACCGACAGTCACACTGGCGTCACCTTCTATGGGGGCAAAGGGGTGGGGCGAATCACCCTCCCCGGCATCGGACTGCCGATCGGTGACCCCGCCATCAACCCCGGACCCCGTCAGATGATGACAGAGGCTGTGGGGCGACTCGTCGACCTCAGTCGGGTCGGCATCGACATCACCATCACCGTCCCGGAGGGCGAGACGCTGGCACCGCACACCTTCAATCCCCGCCTCGGCGTCGTCGATGGAATCTCGATCCTCGGCACCACCGGTGTGCTTCGTCCCTTCTCCACCGAGGCGTGGGTCGACTCGATCCGCCGGGAGATGGGCGTCTCGCGGTCGGTCTTCGGGGAGCACCTGGTGATCAACTCCGGCGGCAAGAGCGAGAGGTGGCTCCGAGCGCACTTCCCCGACCTCCCGCCCAACGCCTTCGTCCAGTACGGCAACTTCATCGGTCGCTGCCTCGAGATGGCGCGGGCAATGGACTTTGCCCACATCACCCTCGGCATCATGATCGGTAAGGCGGTCAAGCTGGCGGAGGGACAGCTCGACACCCACAGCAAGAAGTCGGTGATGAGCAAGCCATTCATCCGCAGCCTCGGTCGGGAGAGCGGTCTCGACGAGGCAACACTCGACCGCATTGACGGCATCACCATGGCGGGCGAGATCTGGGAGATCCTCCCCGACCACGCACACCCCTTCTACCACATCCTCCTCGACCGCTGCTACGCCGTCTGCAAGCCTCTCGTCCCGGGGATCCGGCTCGACCTGATCCTGATCGACAAGGAGGGCGGACTGATAGAGCGAAATGTGGAGGATAAGAATAAGTGAAACCACGTATGAATAGCTTCCTCATCGGCGCACCCCGCTCAGGCAGTGGAAAGAGCATCGTCACCATGGGACTCCTGCGGGCGCTTGTCCGGCGGGGACTGCGGGTGCAGTCCTTCAAGTGCGGTCCGGACTACCTCGACCCGAAGCTCCACGCCACAGCGACCGGTCGGCCGTCGATCAATCTCGACACCTTCCTCTATGGCGAGGATGGTGTGGAGGAGATCTATCGCCGATATGCCGCCGAGACTGAGGTGACGGTGGCTGAGGGCGTGATGGGACTCTTCGATGGCTACGACCGGGATCGCGGTTCGTCCGCCGAGGTGGCGCGCCTGCTCCGCCTGCCGGTGGTGCTGGTGGTGACACCGGGGGCGATGGCATATAGTCTGGCACCTCTACTCTACGGCTACCGCCACTTCGACCCACGAGTGTCGATAGCCGGCGTGATCCTCAATAAGGTGAGCTCCCCCCGGCACCGACACTTCCTCACCGAGGCGGTGGAGGCGGCGGGGCTGCCGGTCCTCGGCGTGCTTCCCAAGTGCGATGCCCTTGTGATCCCCGAGCGCTACCTCGGTCTGCAGACTGAGGAGCGGGATGTCGCCGAGCAGTATGCCGAGGCAGCAGCGGATCTGGTGGAGGAGAGCATCGACCTCGACCACCTGCTGGAGCAGACGGCGTGCGAGGGGATCACCGCCCCACGGGAGTCGGCGGAGCGGAGGGCTGACCTCCGTATCGCCGTCGCCCGTGACGAGGCGTGCAGCTTCGTCTACGAGGAGAGCCTGAGGGTGCTCGCCCGCTTTGGCGAGGTCACATTCTTCAGTCCGCTACGGGATAAGCGTGTGCCGGAGTGCGACTCTCTCTACCTCCCGGGTGGGTACCCGGAGCTGTACTTGGAGCAACTGGCGCACAATCGGTCGATGCTCCGCAGTCTCCGGGAGTACGCTGACAGCGGCCGCCCGCTCCTCGCCGAGTGTGGGGGGATGATGCTCCTCTGCCGGCAGATCATCGATGAGAGCGGTCGGGCGTACGACCTCGCCGGGGTGCTTGACCAGGTGGCGACGATGGAGGGGAAGCGGCTGACGCTCGGGTACCGGAGCTTCACGCTCGACGGCGTGGCGGTGAGGGGACACGAGTTTCACTACTCCCATATCATCGATCCCCTTCCCTCCTCCCTGCAGCAGTACGATGCTCGTGGGGAGGCGGTGCCTGCGGCTCTCTGGCGGCGGGGGCGGCTACTGGCAAGTTACACCCACCTTGCCCTTACGGACGAGCTGGTGGCTCGCCTGATCGGAATGGAAATCAAGTAACACCTTATCTATATGTCACATCACTTTCTTCCTCTCCTCGCTGCGGGGCTACTCCTCGGCACCGTCGCCACGGCGCAGACGCTACCGGGCGACTCGGTGCGGGACTACAGCCTCGACGAATTTGTCGTCACCGGCACCGGGACGCTCCGACTGATCAAGGATGCCCCGGTGCAGACCGAGGTGATCGACCGAAAGACGCTTCGGAGCTTTGGTCACGCACCGCTCTCGCAGATCCTCTCCGGGCTGATCCCGTCGATAGACTTCAGCCGGAGCGATATGGGCACCTCGATGCAGATGGGCGGGCTCTCGGGTGGGTACGTCCTGATCCTCGTAGACGGCAAGCGGCTGATGGGCGACCTCGGTGGGCAGGTCAATCTCGATGTCATCGACCCGACGCGGATCGACCGCATCGAGGTGATCCGCGGTGCCTCGTCCGCCCTCTACGGCAGTGATGCCATAGCCGGCGTGATCAATATCATCACCCGCAAGAGTACGCGCGACCTCTCGCTTGTCAATACCACCCGCATCGGCTCCTACGGCTCGGTGATCCAGTCGACCTCCGCACAGGCGACGATCGGCAGGGTCACCTCGCGGACGGACTTTCACCTCAAGCACTCCGCCGGCTGGCAAAACACCACCTACGAGGACCCCAATAGGTACGAGCACCCGGTGACCAACTCCGTCAATAACACCAGCAACCCTTACCTCGACTATACCCTCGGTGAGCGGCTCGACTGGCGCCCCTCCAAGCTCCTCTCCGCCTACCTCGAGGGAAGCGTCTACCGCAAGGACATCCACCGCCCCACCGGCATCCCGGACTACAAGACCTACGACTTCCGCTACCGCAACGCCTCCGCTGCCACCGGCATCCGCTGGCAGCTCCCGGAGGGGCACCTGCTCACGGCGGACCTCCTCTACGACCGGCACGCCTACTACTACGTCTACACCGGGCTTACCTGGATCAAGGAGTGGGATGATAAGGGGAAGGAGAATAGCTACCCCTACTACCCCGGCGACGTTGCCCTGCAGAGCGATCAGCAGAGACTGATCGGACACCTGAAGGGAGTCCTCGAGCTGCCGGCACACAATCGCCTCAGCACCGGACTGGACCTGCAGTACAATTGGCTCATCGCCCCTTACCGGCTTGACCGCGAGCGGGTGCAGGACTATCTCCTCGGGCTCTATCTGCAGGACGAGTGGGACCCGGTCGACCGGCTCAATGTCACTGCCGGCGCACGACTCACCTATCATCCTGCCTTTGGACTAAAGCTCTCGCCAAAGCTCTCCCTCAGGTATAAGGTGGGGCCGGTCAATCTCCGCGGGACTTACTCGGAGGGCTTCAAGACGCCCTCCAATAAGCAGCTCCACTACCGCTATGTCCGCCAGATGGGGATGCTGGCACTCTACCTCGGCAATGAGGGGCTGGATGCCCAGTCGAGCCGCTACCTGTCGGGGGACATCGAGTATCGGGAGGGATCCCTCTCCCTCCACGTCACAGGGTATGCCAATTGGCTCCGCAATATGATCACTCTCGTCACCGTGCCGCGCTCTGAGGCTCCGTCGGAGTTGCTCCTCACCTACGACCCGGCGCGCGTGCGGATGTATAAGAATATGGACAGCGCCCGCACCCTCGGGGTGGACTTCCAGGGGAAGTGGCAGGTGCTGCCCTCGCTTGCCCTCTCAGCGGGCTACAGCTACCTCGATACCGATGCCCTGCTCTACGACCTCGAGGAGGAGACGATGAAGCGGGTGATCATCGACGGAATGGCACACCACCGTGGCACCATAGGCCTCGACTGGTCGCGCGAGCTGCTCCCCGACCGCTACCACCTCGGCGTGGGGCTCTACGGCAGGATGCAGAGCACGCGCTACTACCAGGACGACGGCAATGGCAAGCCCTACAACCTCTGGCGGATCAATACCCGCCACGACCTTACTCTCAGCAACTCCTGGCGCCTCGCTATCGATGCCGGGGTCGACAATATCTTCAATTACTACGAGACCACCTACCATGGGCTCCACTACGGGACCTACACTCCGGGGCGCACCTTCTACCTCTCCTGCACGATCAACTTCGGCAAGGAACTTAAGTCTGCCTCCGGTCGGTCTCACCGACAGTCTACAGACGATGACTCTGAGGAGTGATCGCACCTATAGTTTTTTACTCACCTTTTTTATCATCACTTTACTATGCGTAAGCTAATGAAACTGATGCCCCTCCTACTGATGGGCATGCTCGCTACAGCCCTCAGTGGCTGTGAGAGCGACAACAAGCCGGTCCTCAAGTCCAATTACGACAAGAAGATGACCGCCGTGACTCAGGAGGTCAAGACGACGAAGAGCACCGATAAGGCACTCCTCCTCGTCTCCTTCGGCAGCACCTGGGATGCTCCACAGCAGTCCTTCAAGGAGCTGGTCAAGAGCTTCAAGGCAAAGTTCCCCGACCGGGACGTCTACTTCTCCTTCACCTCCGAGATCTGCATGACTCGTTGCGCGCAGAAGGGGTGGAACTACTATGCCCCGCAATTCTATATGGAGGCGCTCGGCAATGCCGGCTACAAGGACATCGCCGTGCAGTCCCTCCACGTCATCCCCGGTGAGGAGTATCTCCGGGTGCAGAATTGCCTCAAGGACTTCCACAACCACAGCGTAGAGGGGGGAAAGACCCCCTTTGCCGATGTGACCGTCTACCTCGCTGGTCCGCTCCTCCACGAGGGGGTCGACTGCGATAAGGTGGCTGCCGAGCTGCACAAGGTCTTCGGCGAGAAGGTCAAGGCCGGTAAGCTCGTATGCTTCATGGGTCACGGCAACCCAGTTGATATGAACTACCGCAATGGTAACAGCCGTTACGTCATGATCGAGAAGGCGCTCCAGAAGCTCGACAAGCACTACTTCGTCGCCACAGTCGATATGGAGGGCAACTACGTCGGTGATATGATCGCGCGGATGAAGGCCGCCGGCTTTACCTCCGGCGAGGTGATCCTCCACCCGCTGATGTCCATCGCCGGTGACCACGCCAATAACGACCTCAAGGGCGGAGTAGGGACCCCGGCCGAGGAGGGCAGCTGGCGCGCCGAGATGGTCAAGGCAGGCTACACCTGCACGCTCGAGAATTGCATCATGAAGGGACTTGCCGACTATCCCGCCATCGCCAACGTCTGGATCAGCCACATGGAGCAGACCCTGAAGGGGGCACCTATGTATCCTGAGAAGGAGGACTAATCTCCCCCTCTCTCAGCCTCAGCGTCCCCTGTCGTGCATCACACGGCAGGGGACGCTCCTTGTGAGGCTTTCGGGGTAAAAATGGTATCTTTGCGACACAGTGTAGGTGGGTCTATGCTGTTATTATCCAGTCATTGTAGCGCCATGAAAACAAAGGACACCAAGTATATATTCGTCACCGGCGGGGTGGTCTCCTCCCTCGGTAAGGGCATCATCGCCTCCTCTCTCGGTCGACTGCTGATCAGCCGCGGGCTGAAGTGCACGATCCAGAAGTTTGATCCCTACATCAATATCGACCCAGGGACGCTCAATCCCTATGAGCATGGCGAGTGCTTCGTCACCGATGACGGCTATGAGGCTGACCTCGACCTGGGGCACTATGAGCGCTTCCTCGATATCAAGACCTCCCGCAATAGCAACGTCACCACAGGGCGCGTCTATCAAAACGTGATCCAGCGGGAGCGCCGGGGAGACTTCCTCGGCAAGACGGTACAGGTGGTCCCCCACATCACGGACGAGATCAAGCGCTGTGTCAAGCGCCTCTCTAAGGACGACGACTACGATATCATCATCACCGAGATCGGTGGTACGGTGGGCGACATCGAGTCACTCCCCTTCCTCGAGGCGGTACGACAGCTCAAGTGGGAGCTGGGTGACGACAATTGTATGGTGATCCACCTCACCTATGTCCCCTATCTCCATGCGGCTAAGGAGCTTAAGACGAAGCCTACTCAGCACTCTGTCAAGTCACTCCAGGAGGAGGGTATCCAGCCGGATATGCTGGTCCTGAGGAGCGAGATGAGGCTCGAGGATGACCTGCTGCGCAAGGTGGCACTCTTCTGCAACGTCCCCAAGGATGCGGTGATCCAGTCCTACGACTGCCCCTCCATCTACCGTGTGCCGCTACTCCTCCAGGAGCAGAAAATGGACGAGGCGGTGCTGCGGCAGCTCAAGCTCCCCGTCGGTCCCGCTCCCGAGCTGAAGGAGTGGCGCCACTACCTCGAGCTGGGCGAGGAGGCGAAGAAGAAAGAGCCGGTCAAGATCGGTCTCGTCGGCAAGTACGTCTCTCTCCAGGACGCCTACAAGTCGATCGACGAGGCGATCCAGCAGAGCGGTGTCTATAATGGTCGCTTGGTCGATCTCGTCCGCATCTCGAGCGAGAAGATCACGGATGAGAATGTCGCTGAGCTACTCGCTCCCTGCGATGCGGTGGTGATCGCACCGGGCTTCGGCTCGCGTGGCATCCCCGGCAAGCTGACCGCGATCCGCTACTGCCGTGAGCACGACCTGCCGACCCTCGGCATCTGCCTCGGCATGCAGTGCATCTGCATCGAGATAGCCCGCGATATGCTCGGGCTGGAGCAGGCAAATAGTACCGAATTTGACTCCCAGACCCCCGACCCCGTCATCGACCTGATGGAGGAGCAGAAGGAGGTGACCATGCTGGGTGGCACCATGCGCCTCGGTGGCTACGATTGCGAGCTGACTAAGGGTAGCAAGGTGGCACAGATCTACGGCACGGAGACCATCCGTGAGCGTCACCGCCACCGGTATGAGTTTAATAGCAAGTACGAGCAGGCCTTTGAGGAGGCGGGCGTGCTGATCGCTGGTCGCAACCCCGAGACCGGTCTCGTGGAGGTGGTGGAGCTGCCCGACAAGCAGTGGTTCATCGGTGTGCAGTATCACCCCGAGTACTCCAGCACCCTCCAGCACACCCACCCGCTCTTTATGTCTCTCGTCGAGGCGGCCCTCCGGCATAAGGCTGCTCGTGAGGGAGAGACCAAGTAAAGCAGATCTACACACTTAAGTACAGACGATCATCTCGACGGCTCACCCTGCTGAGCTGTCCTCAGACAGATAAGTAATGGATAAAAATACGATCATCGGTCTCGTCCTTATGGGCGTAGTCCTCGTGGTATTCTCCCTCCTCGGGCGCCCCTCCAAGGAGGAGCTGGAGCTCCGGCAGCGCTACGCCGACTCCGTGGCGCTCGCCGCTCAGGCCGAGGAGCGCGCCATGGCCGACTCCATAGACCGGATCGCGACAGAGGACTCCCTCCGTAGGAGTGCCACCCTCGCACAGTACACCCCCGCCGAGCGCGACTCCATCCTGACGGCTCAGGCAGCGGAGGCATTTGGTCCCTTCGCTCCAGCTGCACACGGTAGGGAGCAGACCTTCACGATCGCCAATGACTCCCTCTCCGTCACCCTCTCCACGAAGGGCGGTAAGCCGATCTCCTCGGAGGTACTGGGGTATAAGGACTACCAGGGAGCCCCCATCCGCCTCATCCGACCGGACGACAGTCACTTCAATCTCACCCTCTTCACGAGCGGAAACCGCGTCGTCCGCACCGAGGACCTCTACTTCGTCGGTGAGCAGGTGAGCCCCACGCAGGTCAAGATGTCTGCCATGGCGACCAATGGCTCCAGCCTTACGCTCGTCTACACCCTTCTCCCCAAGTACCTCATCGATGTCACCATCGCCGGCACGGGAGACTTCAAGAGCGTGATGGCCCCCAACTCCCCCTTCCTCGACGCGGATATGTCCCTCTCTATCTATAAGAATGAGAAGAGCGAGCAGGCCGAGCAGCGCTACTCCGGCATAGCCTACGAATTCACCGACGGTGACGTCGATAAGCTCAATACCGGCAAGTCGGAGGATAAGGAGCTGACGAACGAGGTGAAGTGGGTCGCCTTCCGAGATATGTTCTTCTCCACGATCGTCTACTCCCGCAATCGCCTCGGCACACTGGCGGCAAGCCAGGAGGTGATCAAGGGAGATCCGCAGAAGCTCAAGGAGATGGAGGCAAAGTTTGTCCTCCCCTTTGATGGCACACAGCCCATCTCGCTCCAGATCTACAATGGTCCCAACGACCACTCCCTCCTGAAGAGCCTCGACAAGGACCTCGGCGACAAGACCCACCTGACCGAGGTGATTGATATGGGGAAGTGGTTCCGCTTTATCACCGTCTGGGTCGTACTGCCGGTCTTCAATTTCCTCGAGAAGTACATCACCAATTACGGGCTCATCATCATCCTCCTGACGCTGATCATCAAGCTGATACTCGCTCCCTTTACCTACAAGTCCTTCAAGAGTCAGGCCAAGATGCGGGTCATCAAGCCGCTCGTCGATGAGATCAATGCGAAGTACCCCGGCGAGGACAAGATGATGGAGCGCAATAAGGCGACGATGCAGCTCTACCAGAATGCCGGTGTCAACGTCATGGGTGGCTGCCTGCCGATGCTCCTCCAGATGCCGATCCTCATCGCCATGTACCAGTACTTCCCCACCAGCCTCAACCTCCGCGGTGAGAGCTTCCTCTGGGCGCAGGACCTCAGTACCTACGACGACGTGATCCGCTGGGGTGCCGACATCCCGATGATCGGAGACCACATCTCGCTCTTCTGCCTCCTGATGACCGTGACGCAGATCATCTACATGCGGCTCACGCAGTCCGGCACGGCAGGCGGTGATCAGCAGTCTGCCTGTATGATGAAGGCGATGCCGATCTTCATGTCGGTCTTCCTCTTCTTCTTCCTCAATAACAACGCCTCCGGACTCTCGCTCTACTACTTCGCCTCCCTCCTCATCAGTATCCTGCAGACCAAGGCCTTCCAGTGGGCCATCGATGAGAAGAAGCTCTTCGCCCAGCTGCAGGAGAATGCCAAGAAGCCCAAGAAAAAGAAGCAGTCAGGCTTCATGGAGCGGCTTGAGAGAGCTCAGAAGGAGCAGATGAAGAAGCTCCGCGAGCAGCAGCAGAAAAACGGACGCTAATACGCCAACCCATATAAGCAGTTAAGTATATGAACTTCAAGATAATCCTCATTACCCTTGCGATCATCTTCCTCCTCTGCGTAGGGATCTACTACGCCGTCAAGGGTGCCGTCCACCTCCTCGCCTTCGCCGGGATCTCTCTCCTCGTGCTCGTGATCATCGCTCTGGTGATCTGGCTCTTCATCAAGAGAAACGCCACCGACGACCCGCAGAGCTAAGGTCTCTCTATGCTGACGCCACCGAGGCACTCCCTCGATCCGTCGTCACCCCACACAGATAGCCCGCTCTCTCAGCCGATCCGACACCTGTCGCCTCGGCTCAGAGAGCGGGCTTTTTTATTGCCGCACTTCCGCACCCTCTCGACCCCCCGGTCTATAGCCCGTCTACCTCCTATCCTTCTTGCGAAACTCTAATACCGATATTAGATTTAGGGGTGATCCTAAGGTCGATTGAGGGGACAGGGGTGACCCATTTGAGCATTAAAGTAATCATATATCAAGGGGGCTCATCCCTGAGGCACCCGAAGGGTGCTCGCTCCATAGGCATCTGTCATCCGCGAAGCGGTGACCGATGTACAGAGCCTACACCCTCGACCCCTTGCGGGTCGCCGAGCAGAAATCCTCTTTCCCATCGACCCCGCCAAGGTGTCGCACTGATTGCCTGACTGGTAAGTGCGACACCCTGGCGGGGTCGCGATTGCTTGCTATGTCTGGTCCACGGGTCTTCGAGGCTACGCCCCTCGACCACGTGGCTAAGAAACGGGCACCCACAAGGGGTGCTTCGTTCCCCACTCTTCACAATGAGTTGAGTGGCTTCTGTGCCACTCAGATGCGTCACCCCTGGAGTGGCACCCGGATGTTGTTTACAGTATTAAAGGAAAATCGTAAATTTGTAAACAAAAAGGCAACTCATACATCCCATAAAGTCCCTAAACTATGTCTGCAATAGGAACCCGAATCGAAAAGGCCAGAATGTTGAGAGGCTTCTCTCTCCGCAAGTTGGCTGATAGTACCGGCTTGTCTCATACTCAGATTAGATACATCGAGAAAGGTCAAAGGAGTCTGAATGGCCCTACCTTGCTCTTGATCGCTAAGGCACTTGATCTGCCCGTGGACTACTTTGTGCGAGAGGAGACCTTTAGATCGAGAGAGGTTAGCTATAGAAAAATAAAGGCCCTATCCGAAAAGAAACAGAGTATGATCTGGCAAATGATTGAGCTTCAGGTGGAGAATTACTTGGAGATTGAGGAGATCCTTGCCATTCGCCATAATTTTACATCGGAGTATCTGAGTGATATAGAGTCGATAGAGCCGGAGGATATAGATGATATAGCTTGTCGCGTGCGAGACCACTTTGCACTGGGTCGCTCACCCATTGCCTCAGCCTCGGCACTCCTTGAGGAGATGGGCATCATAGTAGTAGGTATTAAGGGCGAGAAGGGCTTTGATGGAGTGAGCTTACTTGTAGATGACCACATACCTGTAATCACCTATAATACTGAGATTAGCCAGGCTGAGAGGGTGAGGATGACCCTCTTGCATGAGCTGGGTCACCTCTTGCTAAACGACAAGCTACGTGCTAGGTCAAAGAAAGAGATCGAGGATATCTGTACCTCCTTTGCAAGCCACTTACTACTCCCCGATCAGATCCTGAAGAGTTATTTCTGGGGACGAGTGAAGACCCTCTCGATGACTGACCTCGAGGAGCTTCAGTCGACTTATGGTATCTCAATAGATGCCATCATATATCGACTCAAAGCGCTGCTCTTTATCTCTGAGTCAAAGTATAAAAGCTACTGGATGAAGAAGAACGCGTCTCCTGAACTGAAGAGCGAAATTGAGAAGAGTAGATATGAGGAGCCATTAAGTCAGCGATTTGTCCGCTTAGTGATACGAGCGCTGGACAAGTCCTTGATCACAATGTCTAAGGCTAAGGTTTACCTCAGCGATGCGGGCATAAGTGCCGAGATGTCCGATCACTTACTCAACTCCAGTTTATGAGTGCTATGAGGCTAATCGTTATCAGTGACACAAACATCTTTATAGACTTGATCTCAATTGAGTTATATGAGTGTTTCTTGAGTCTGGGCTATAAGATCTATACCAATATTTTCGTTGTCAATGAACTCGAGGATCCTGAGCAGAGAGCCATTGTAGAGAGCACTGATGGGCTATATATTGAGCAATTTGAGGAGGAGGGATTTGTAGAGGAAATCTTCCAATTCTTTGAGAAAAGGACACGCCGGGGATTGTCTTTTACGGACTGTGCGGTTCTCTACCAGGGTATTCGGCACAAAGCGGTGGTCCTCACGGGGGATAAGAAGATGATCAAGATGGCAAAGGAGAAGGACATTGACGTCCATGGAATACTATTTATACTTGATGAAATGGTCCGACGAGGTCTGCTGCCTCCTGCCGAAGCCGTAATAAAAATACGCCACTTATTTGAGCTTAACCCCCGGCTCCCATATGACGAAATTGAGCTCAGGATAAGGAATTGGTCAGAGCTGGCAAGTCGTAGTTTCCTCTAAATCATTGCTGTCCGACAAACTTTTATCGGACAGCAATGATACCAAAAGAAGCGGGGCATGCCGACCGGGTGGTCGACATGCCCCGCTTGATGGGTGGGGGGGGGTCAGTTCCTACCGCTGAGGGCGCGATCGATCATGTAGTAGAGATCGGCGTAGTGACCGGCCTCGGGGTGGTTGCCCATCCGTGAGGAGATGACTGAGCGGGCACCGAGGAGGCTCTTGTAGAGCGGTCCACGGACGTTGATCGCCTGAGTCTTGAGCTTCTGCTTGTCGTTGCTCTTCTTCCCATCGAGTCCGAGCCCGCTGAGCAGCTGAGTGACGTAGGCATACTGCATATTGCGCTCCACGGGGGTGAGTGCTCCGCCATTTTGCCACACATAGTCGTGCAGGTCGGCGAGGTAGGCATCGGGCGTGTAGGGGTTTCGCTCCTCGGAGTAGAGAGCCGTATTGGAGAGACGGCTCAGGACGGAGGTGCCGGTCAGCATGCTCATGGTGGAGAAGATCTGGTCGGAGAAGCTATTGGGCTGCTTGCCAAGCTTCTCCGTCACCTCCTTCGTGGACATCCAGCGGGGGAAGTCAATTGACTGGTCGAGGACAAAGCGAAGTGCGCGTTGCTGCTCCTTCCGGGAGGGCACGGAGTACTTGGTCTGTCCGTCACCGTGCACGGGGAGATTTCTCCTAAAGCCTCCGATGACGGAGGTGGCGTGGCCGATGTAGAGGCGGAATTGCCCTGCCAGCGAGCTGAGCAGGCGCTCCTGAGCCTTGTAGGTCTTGCCGTCTTCCTGAGGAGTCCAGTCAAAGAGATGATCCACTGTGCGCTTTAGATTCTCGATCCCGTAGTAGCTTGCCAGCACCGGATCATCGCCAAGGTCCTCGGTCTGAGCGGTGTAGTCGGCATTGGAGAGGATCTGTTGAGGCCCGTAGGCGAAGCGACGGTCACCCTGTTTCTCGGTGATCCAGCGATTGAGGATCGGACGCTCCTCCTCTGGGGTGGCAGCCTCGTAGATCGGCTTGTAGCCCCAGGCGATGGCGTACATATCGTACATACCGATGAGGGGTGGGAGGAAGTTGGTTACGCCATCACCGGGCTGTGCGACGTAATTGTAGCGCGCGTAGTCCATGATGGATGGGGTGGTGCCGTACTTGGCGGTGAAGTCGGGGGAGCGGAGGTCCTCCACCTTGTAGGAAGAGGAGGCACCCATATTGTGCATCAGGCCAAGGGTGTGCCCCACCTCGTGTGCCACGATGTAGCGCAGCATCGGACCGAGGACGGAGATCTCGTAGTGGAGACCGCGAGCGGAGGGATCGGCAGCTGCCGTCTGGCAGAATCGCCAGTCGTGGATCAGCTCCAGCACGTTGTGGTAGAAGTATACCGAGGCCTGGAGGATCTCACCTGTGCGGGGGTCGGTCCAGGAGGGTCCCATCGCATTGGCCTGCTGAGAGGAGGAGTAGATGAGGCAGGTGTAGCGGATGTCGTTGGGGTTAAAGCTCGGGTCATCCTTCGGATAGCGCTTCGCGACGATGGCGTCCTTGAAGCCTATGGCCTCAAATGCCTTCTGCCAGTCCTCGATGCCTTGCTTGAGGTAGGGGTACCACTCGTCGGGGAATGCATCATCGACGTAGTAGACGATTGGCTTGGCGGGGACGACGAGTTCGCCTCGCTTATGCCGCTCGATGTCCTCGGGCTTTGGCTCCAGGCGCCAGCGATTGATGTACTTCACCTTCTCCATCGACAGGGCGTCGGTGGTGATCTTGGTGGTCCCATTGGTGAAGTAGCCTATGCGGTAGTCGTGCAGGCGGGGACGCATCATATCCTTGTCGTCCGGCAGCAGACCGAGGGAGGCATTGATCACCGCGGTGAAGGGCTCCTTGTCCACGGTGTAGACGGCGCGAACGGTCACGTTGAGATTGCGCGGGAAGGCGCTGATGTCGGTGACGGAGGAGAGGTCCTTCTTGAAGCTCCCGCTCAGCTTATTGGATCCGAAGAAGGAGTCAAAGGGGGACTTGGGGAGGAAGGGCGTGATCGGGGCCTTGTCGGTGAGGAAGAGCGACGTGGCGTCGATGACCACAGCGGTGGAGTCGGGGCGCCAGGTGGCGATCTTGAAGGCACTCAGCACCGGCATCAGGTGATTGTCCTGCACCCTCTTATAGATCGAGGACTCGGGGTCAGCGGTGATGGCGGTATTGAGCTGGTGGAGGTAGACGCGCTCGTCGTCCTTTGACCAAGAGACCATCAGGGGCTCCGCCGGCATCTCGCCGGCGATGACATCGGTATTGTCGCTGATGGCATCGACACGACCGGTGAATAGCATCGGTCGGTCGAGGAGGGCGACCGGGATCTCCATGTAGACCTTCCCCTTCTGGAGATGCAGGTCGATAAATCCTCGCACGGTCTTGGAGGGATTCTTGATGACGTCGGAGTACTTTTTCCCCTTATCGTCCTTATCCTCCTTCCCCTTGTCGTCCTTGGGCTCGTTCTCTTTGTCCACGACTGCTCCGATCAGGTCGCCGAAGTCCTGGGCCTGAAGGCGGGTGGCGCCGGTCGGAAGTAGCAGCAGTAGGGTGAGGAGGAGTCTGTAGTAGTGTCTCATGTGTTATGTAGTGATGTCTGAGTGATTAATCGCCGGGGGTCTGGCGCTTCTTGGCGGCAGCGTTGCCGATGGTCTGGAGGTCCATGCCGGTCTTGTCCTTGATGAAGGAGCGGAGGGCATCGTACTTCTCGTGCATGATCGTGTAGTCGCCCATCGCCTCCTGGATCTCCGCCTCCGACATCGTCGTCATACGGTAAATGTAGTCGGCAATGTCGAGTGAGGGATCCTTGTAGGATCTATAGTAGGCAAAGCTATTGAACTCGTCGTAGTCCCAGAAACCGTGACCCATCAGGACGTCCCTCTTGTGGTCGAGGTCCTCCTTGTTGTCCACCTTCATTTTCTTCCCGATATTCTGATTGTAGAAGTCCTGAGAGAGTGCCTTGAATGCTGTAGGGGCGCTGATGCGGTGGGCAAAGATGAAGGCCCAGAGCGTCGAGTGCAGTTGGGGGATCATCTCTGTACGTATCTCCTCGCGCGTCTTGTACTGCGGCGTACCGGTGATGATCTCTCCCTCGCGGTACATATTGAAGGCTATGTGGTCGCGGAGTGAGGTGGCAAAGATTTCATTGGACCCCTTTTTGTACTTGGATATCGTGTCTGCCATGAAGCAGCGCAGAGGGAAGTACTGCTTGATGAAGTCATCAGAGTAGCCGGGGAGGAACTCCTCTGCGAAGAAGTGAAGGTTGTCCTCCACCATCTTCATATCCTCCGGGCTGGATGGATCAATGGCGGTGTATCGTGGACCGGTGACCTGAGGGCTGCCGAGATTCCACCTGGCATGCTTGGGGTCAAAGTTGTAGACGATCTCGAGACCGGTCCGCTTGTAGATGTCGTAGATGGTGTGAGATACGTAGTCGGAGCCGTCCTTGATCTCGTATTGTGGCTTGCCCAGCTCCGAGACAACGGGCGCCTCCCGATGGCAGGCGATGGTAGTGAGCAGTACCAGCCCTGCGAGCGTGGTGAGTGTCGATGTTGTATGGCGTTTCATATCCTATACTGGTCTCTATAGTGAGGATTACTTCGTCGCTTTCCCTCCGCCGAGGACGGCATCAGAGATACGGACGGTGTGCGGCACAGGGAGGACGTACTTAGGGGACTTGGCGGGGAGGGTGTACTCCTCGGTCCCTGTCTCCTTATCTGTACCGGTGATGTAGGTATGGTGCAACTCCGGCATCCCTTGGCGACGGAGGTCAAACCAGCGGAGCTGCTCAAAGCAGAACTCCCTGCGGCGCTCCTGCCAGATGAGGCGGATCACCTCCTCCTGTGTCCCGGGAGTCTCTAATACAGCGTACTCGGGAGTGACGCGAGCACGGCGTAGGGTATTCAGGTCCTTCATGGCGCGTGAGAGGTCACCCTTCATGGCGTAGGCCTCGGCGCGATTGAGGTACGCCTCGGCGGAGCGGATGGCAAAGCCATAGGTGCCGGTGATTTCACTCATATCGGTCTTGACGATCTTGATCGTGGTCACCCACTTGGGGAAAAGCCATCCACCCACATTCTCCTTAGTGGTATTGATGAAGTAGCCATTCTCTCCATTGTACCGGAGGTCTCCCTTGCCGAAAGAAGACATAAGGTCGTCTGAGGGACCAAAGTAGTAGGGATGGACGTTGCTTAGCTCCGAGATGATCCCGAAGCCATAGGAGTAATTGATCTCCTTATTGTCCTTGCAGATAAAGTTTTTCGCCTCGTCACTGCCCGGCGCAGGGAGTGTATTGAGATCCCTGAGTGCGCCATTGAGTGAGAGAGCTAGGTCGGCATACTCTATCACCTTGTCCCACTTCTGCATATGGAGATAGACGCGAGAGGCAAGTACGGCGGTGGCGGCGTGATTCCAGCGGAATACATTTCGCTCGTCACCGACCTTGGCAAAGGCCTCATGAGCGCCCTGTATGTCCTTCTCCATCTCGGCATAGTCCTCCGCCACGGTGGCGCGGGGGAAGCTTACGTCCTCGGCATAGTGGTGGTAGTTGAGAGGTACACCTACCGCGGTCGAGGCTGTGGCGGGATCATATGGCTCACCATAGATATTGGTCAGCATAAAGTAGGCAAAGAGTCGTATCGCATGAGCCTCGCCCTCGAGCTGTGCTTTCTCCTCCATAGTCCCCTCCATATCATCAAGGGCATCGAGGATGATATTGGCTGAGAGTATATGCTGGTAGAGCGTCAGCCAGGTGAGGTCAGTATTGAGCACATTCGTGGGGGAGAGCTCCGGATTTTCCTGCCAGGTATAGTATCCATAACCGGTGCGGCGCTGATCGTCCCCCTGGGTAGAGTTGGCATTCACCATAGTCACCACATCGTCGGTGAGGAGGTCGAGGTATCTGTAGGGGAGGGCAACCTCCTTGAAGTACGCATCCCCGTAGAGGATCTCAGAGTAGTCCTTGGTGGTCGTCGGGACGATGGTGTCCTGCGAGAATTCGTCCAGGAACCCCTTGCATCCCGAGAGCATCAAGGTCGCCAAGAGTGCAATGACTGCTGTGGTGGTAGTATATTGTTTCATAATATGAAGTGTCCGTTCTGTAGTGAGCGATTAGAATCCCAGGTTGACCGTCACGGCGAAGGAGGGCAACGGAGGGGTCGTACGAGATCCAAGGGTGACCTGAGACGGATCCTGCCCGTGGAGGTCCTTGGAGGCGAAGAGGAGGAGGTTGTAGCCCTCCAGTCTCACATTGGCAGAGCGGACGAAGCCGGTCTTCTCCAGCAGCTCAGGACGGAAGCGGTAGACGAGCGATGCGGAGCGGAGGCGTATGTGTGATCCGCTGACGACGCGGAGGTCGCTCTTATTGTACATCTGCCAGCGATTTTGGGCAAACTCGTACTTATATAGGCTCTCCTCGCCGGTCAGCCCAGTCGTGCCGGACTTTACATCATCCAGAGGATTTGATGAGATGGCGGGGATATTCGTCTTCGTCTCATCGCCCGGCTGGCGCCAGCGATCCACCAGCTCTGAGGAGAGGTTCTCCTGAGGCTTCGGTGTGGTCTGACCACCGTCGTTGTAGAGGTCATTCAGACGGACCTTATTGCCGACGCTGTAACTAAAGAAGAGATTAAGCGTCAGATCCTTCCACCTCAGTGAGGTCCCCATACCTCCTTGCGCGATCGGGATGCGGGAGCCGGAGTTGACGAAGGCGCGGGCAAAGAAGTCCTCTCTCGTCTCGCCCTCCTTGGGCGGCTCGATGCCGTAGAAGTCAGGCAGGCCCTTCTCTGTCAGCCCCTTGAAGCGGTAGGAGTAGAAGGTGTTGACCGACTCGCCATTCCGGATCACGCTACCATTGAGGAGCTGGAGGTAGGTGTAGTCGGTATTGATGCCGCCGTCGGTGACGATATTCTCATTGTGGGAGCCATTGACATTGAGGGTCCAGGTCCAGTCCTTCGTGCGGATCGGGGTCACCGTGGCCATGAAATCGAGTCCCTTATTGACGAGCGTACCGGCATTGAGTTGGATATTGGTACGTCCGAGGGTATGAGAAACCACCTTATTGATCAGCTGGTCGGTACCGATACGCTGGTAGTAGTCGACGGAGAAGGTCAGTCGGTTGTCGAAGAGGGCGGTCTCGAAGCCGGCATTCCACGATGTATTCTTCTCCCAACGGAGGTTGGGGTTGGGGAGCTTGGAGACGTGGCTCTGGAATTGCCCGCTCAGGCTCTCATACTCTCCGAATCGCATAATCAGGCTCGGAGTCTGGTCGTCGGAGACATTACCCTGGATGCCATAGGAGCCCTTGAAGCTAAGGAGATTGAGCCAGCTGACATCCTTCAGGAAGTCCTCCTCGTGGGCGTTCCAGCGTGCGGAGAGCGACCAGATCGGGAGGAAGCGGGCCTTGGGGTCTTGCCCAAACTTATTGGACCCCTCAGCGCGGACGTTGAAGGTGGCGATGTAGCGCCTGTCGTAGGTGTAGGTGAGGTTGGCAAAGAGGGAGACGAAGTTGGAGAGGGTGTTGGTCATCCGGTCTCTCGAGTACTCTGCCATCTTCTTGTAGGCGAGCCAGACTGTCGGGTCTATGTACATAAAAGTCTGGCCGCGCTCCGGCAGGTAGCCGTACTCCTTGGAGGAGATACCGGTGTAGTGCACGGAGCGGAGCTCGGGACCGGTATTGATCGAGAGGACGTGCGGTCCGCGGCGGAGGTTGTAGATCAGCTGCGCACGCCACTGCCAGCTGAGGTTGCGCATATTATTGGTGCTCATCATACCACCGTAGGGCAGCGAGCAGATTTTCTCACGGAAGTTAGTACCATCGGGTAGCGGGGTGCCGTAATTGAGCCGGCGCATCTTTGCCGCCTCGTAGGACTGCTCGTCAAACCACGACTCACTCTGCGTATTGCTCATATTGAGACCAAAGGTGGTATTGAGCTTCAGGTCGAGGATGGGGCGGTACTCGAGGAAGGCAATGGCATTGTAGCCATTCCCCTTCACCGTATTGCCGGTGTGCTCCATCTCGTGCATCATGTTGAAGCGAAGCTCCTCCTGGAAACCCATAGAGTTATTGTAGAAGAGTCGCTCCCCGGCGTCGTCATAGGCGGCGATGGCGCGGGAGGTGCGGAGGGCGTAGGTGTAGGGCGAGACGCTCATGTAGGTGTAGTTCTTATCGCTGCCATTGACGCGGAATTGCACCTGAGCGGTCACCTGCTTGGAGGGACGGAAGTTGATCTTCAGCATCCCATTGTAGTTATTCACCCCTTTCCCCTTCACGAGGTCGGGCTGGAGGGCAACGCTTCCGGAGGCGTAGTAGGTCGCCTTGTCGTTGCCACCGCTGAGGCTGAGGTTGTGCCGCTGAGAGGCGGTGTCACGGAAGAGGAGGTCAAACCAGTCGGTGTTATTCTCCTCCAGTGTCTTCACACCCTGGAGGAACTGGTCCTCCGTCAGCTTCCTGTCGTAGAGGTCCATCAGCAGTCCCTCGTAGCCTACGCGTGAGACCTGGAATCGGAAGGGAAGGCCCCGCTCCTCGATCTCCTTGGAGACCTCGATGCGCTCCTTGGAGTTCATCAGCGCCATCTGTCCGTAGTTGGGTCGCTGATTGTAGGTGACGGAGCCGCTATAGTTGACAGCAAAGCGCCCGCCTGAGCCCTTCTTCGTCGTGACGACGATGACGCCATTGGCAGCGCGCACACCGTAGATTGCGGTGGCGGCGGCATCCTTCAGCACATCGATCTTCTCGATGTCCATCGGGTTAAGTCCCGAGATGGCGTTACCGATGAGATTGACATTATCGAGCGAGTTGATCTCCTCAGCCGATAGCGGTACCGGGTCGTCGAGGATGATACCATCGACCACCCAGAGCGGGTCGCGACTGCCGGAGAGTGTGGAGACACCACGCACGCGGATCTTGGCCGCGGCACCCGGCGTGGAGACATCACCGAGGACGGTCAGTCCCGGGATCTTACCGGAGAGCATCTGATCGACGGAGCCGGCATCAGCCGTCAGCACGTCAGAGGCGTCGATGGTGACGACGGAGGAGGTGGAGAGGCGCTTCTCCGTATCTTGGTATCCGGTACTCTCCACCAGCACCTCGCCCAGCAGCTCAGCTGCCTCGCGGAGGGTCATATTGACGGTAGCACTCGAGGGCTTTACCTCCTCCGTCTTCATGCCGATGAGGGAGAAGACGAGGACGGCGGTCTTGATATTGGGCACATCGAGCTTGTAGGAGCCATCGACATTGGCGGTCGTGCCTCTGTTGCTCCCCTTCAGCCGGATCGTGACACCGGGGAGAGGCTCTCCCTCCTCATCCACCACAGTACCGTGGATGGTGACCGGACCTCCCTTGACCGGTCCGGACTTTGTGATCACCACCTGCTTGCCGGTGATGGTGTAGGTCATCCCGGTCCCCTCGAGGAGGCGGTCCATGGCTGCCTTGAGAGATACGTTACTCACCTTAAGTGAGACCTTCCGGCTCGCTTCCTTGGAGAGGCTCTGCGGAGAGAAGGTAATAGTCACGCCTGTCTGCTTTTGCACCCGGTCAAGGGCCTCCTGCAGGGTCGCCTGACTCAGGTCGAGCGTCACAGCCTCCGGTGACTGGGCGAAGGCTTGCAGGCACAGACCTATGAGTAAGGCGGCAATGGCGGTAATGCGTCGGATAGTGGTGTCCATAATGCTACCGATAGTTTTGATGAAAAGTATTCGGGTAAAGCGCCCCCCCTAATTGTGGCAGTGGTGGGGGCTAAATGATAAGAAGGAGTCGAAGTGTAGTCCCCGCCTCATCTTTTGACAAAGATATGAATTTATTTCAAATTCACTTCTGGTTTTGGAAAATTTTATCCAATGACGGCCCATATGAGGTCCTGAGAAAAGACCTCAGAGACGTGAGTGGAGGGTCAGCTGATCTGGCCCCAGTCGGGGGCGTCGGTCATCAGCTCAGCGAGGGTGGTGCGGATGGGCGCGTTGATCTCCTTGGAGAGCGTGGGGTCGTCCTTGAGGAGCCAGTCGACCAGCCGGGCGGCGAAGGTGACGGTGGTCACATCTCGGCTGAGATCCGCCACACGGAGGTTCATCACCGTACCGCTCTGCTGCGTCCCCTCCAGCTCGCCATAGCCCCTCAGAGCCATATCCTGCTCGGCAATGTAGAAGCCGTCCGTGCTGTCGCACATCACCTGGATCCGCTTCATCGAGGTGGCGCCCGCCTTAGGTCCCACACGGAGGATGCAGTAGCTCTGCTTATCGCCCCGCCCGACACGCCCGCGGAGCTGGTGCAGCTGCGAGAGACCGAATCGCTCCGCCGCCGTGATCACCATCACGGTGGCATTGGGCACATCCACACCCACTTCAATCACCGTCGTGGCAACGAGGATCTGCGTCTCGCCGGCGGCAAACTTCCGCATCTCCTCCTCCTTGTCCGCTGCCTTCATCTTCCCATGCACCATCCCCACTTGATAGGAGGGGAAGATGCTTCTCGTCTCATCGTACCCCTCCTCAAGCGACTTCAGGTCGCTCTTCTCGCTCTCCTCGATGAGCGGATAGACGATGTAGACCTGCCGACCCTCGCGGAGCTGCATATGGAGGAACTTCCGCACCTCCACCACGTCCTTCTCGAGGGCAAAGCTGGTCTTTATGGGCGTGCGCCCCGGGGGGAGCTCATCGAGGACGGAGACATCAAGGTCGCCGTACATCGTCATGGCGAGCGTGCGGGGGATCGGTGTGGCGCTCATGATGAGGATGTGGGGGTGAAGGGCGGGGTTTTTCTCCCAGAGCCGGCTCCTCTGATAGACACCGAAGCGGTGCTGCTCATCGATCACCGCCATGCCGAGGGCGTGGAAGTGGACGTAGTCCTCGATCAGGATGTGGGTGCCGACGAGGATGTCCACCTCGCCCGCCTCCACGCGGGCGGTGATCCGCTCCTTCTCCCGCTTCCGCATCGACCCGGTGAGGAGGGCGACGGAGGTCTTCTGTCCCCGGAGCATCCTTGTGAGGGTATTGTAGTGCTGCTGTGCGAGGATCTCCGTCGGCGCCATCATGCAGGCCTGCATGCCGCTGTCCACCGCTTGGAGCATCGCGAGGAGCGCCACGACCGTCTTCCCTGAGCCCACATCGCCCTGTAGGAGGCGGTTCATCTGATGCCCCGAGGTGACGTCCTCGCGGATCTCCCTGAGGACGCGCTTCTGCGCCCCCGTGAGCTCAAAGGTGAGCCCTTGCTCATAAAAGGTCATGAAGTGGTCCCCCAGGGGTCCGAGGATGAAGCCGCCACTCTCTGCCTGCCGCTCAGCGTGGATCAGACGCATCCGGAGGCGGAGGTAGAAGAGCTCCTCCAGCTTGAGCCGCCGCTGTGCCGCCTCCAGCTGTGCCGGGTCGGTGGGGAAGTGCATGGCGTAGAGCGCCTGAGCCCTCGGCATCAGCCCATACCGGCTGAGGAAGTAGTCGGGGAAGGTCTCGGGGATCTGCCCCTGCACCCGGTCAAATGCCCTTCGGACGGCACTCGAGAGCGCCTTGCTGTCGAGCCCGGAGCGCTTCATCCGGTCTGACGTGTGGTAGAGGGGGAAAAAGCTCCCAACGCTCTCCCCCGCCTTGCTCGCCACCTCGATGTCGGGGTGGGTGATGCTGATCACTCCCTTGTAGACCTTGGGCTGACCGAAGAGGATGTAGTCCGTGTCCTGACGAAGGGTGCGGGTCCAGTAGGAGATGCTATTGAACCATACCAGCTCCACCATCCCGGTGCCGTCGCTGAAGTAGCCCCTCAGTCGCTTGCGGTGTCCCTGCCCCTCCTCCTCAAGGCTGACGATGCGCCCTCTCAGCTGAACGTATGCCAGCCCGGTGGAGAGCTGGCTGATGGGGTAGATCTGCGTCCGGTCGAGGTACTTGTAGGGGAAGTAGAGGATTAGGTCCTCTAGTGTCCGGAGGGATAGCTCGCTAGACAGCAGGTGGGCGCGCCGCTCCCCGACCCCGGTCAGGTAGGTGAGGTCGCTGCCGAGCAAGGTGCCGTCTCCGGGTCGCGCCATAGGGGTTAAGACTACATCTTCTCGTCGCTTGTATTACCGGATAGATTGGTCTCATCCGGGTAGACTATGACGAAAGGCTCTGTGAGGAGTGTTTTGTCAAAAAAGCAGATCTGGACCCTCCTTAGTATGAGCAGCGTTGCTTTTTCTCCCGGGTACTCTATGGCTTCATCTGGATTGGGAGAAGATCTCCTCGGGCTGGGGCACATTCTGATCGCCTTGTATGGGAAGTCTGTTGCTCTCCTCAAGAACGCTATGACAAAAGGGATAGTCAATCTATCGGGGTGAAAGGTGTCACGGAGCAGGCGAATGCACTTAAGGAAGTCGTCTAGGTCAGCCATACGCCCCACTGTATCAAAGAGTAGCTCTGACTGCTCGTCAAAGCTTGTCCTGCCTATGATGTATCGAGAGTCCCCATAGATCTCATCGCCCCACCACTTAGCATCCTCTATACGCGTATCCCAGAAGTAGTACCCCTCGCCCATCCATGGCTCTCTGGTTCCACTCTTCTTCTCCCCGTTATCGCCCACAGATCGGCATAAGTAGGGCCCGTGGATAGCAACCTCTTCTCTATTCCCTCTGTCCTCCAGAGTCTGGTATATAGGTGTCATCTTAGTCCGTAGACGACTTACTCCACCTCTTTGGTGTTGCGCTTGAGGATTCCCTGAAGGTCAGAGAAATTAATGATCGGAAGGATGATTGGTGGAACGTTAGCCTGAAGAGACAATGTGCTTAGGAATGACCGGACGTAGGGGAATACGATTGCCATACAATTGGGATAAAAGTAGCCCGGTATCTCGGATAACTCTATGGGCTCAATAAATCCAAATACCACTTGGAGTGTTGTGGAGATAAATTCTTTTTCCTCCGATGAAACTCTTGTAATCAGTCGCAACTTGTACTCACCGGTGGATTTGGAGTATTCTCCACAGGGGTCAAAAGAGACGCTCAATGTCGCAGCCTCCTGAGTCTCCATGTCCATTGAGACTTGGAGAAACCGATACGACTTGAGTGTGAATGTTGCGGCCTTGCCTTGTCCTGCCATTGCTTTATGCTGCTAAGTAATTCATGTCGTTGGAGGAAAAAGAGTGTCCCTTTTCCTCTTGACGATCCGGTTCGCTTAGGTCGAGACCCTGTGTCAGCCGGATCTGATTGGCATATGCAAGGGCATCTGTCCCCACCTCATTGAGGTGGTCCAGCGCACTCCAGTCCTCTTGCAGTTCTTTCTCGGAGGCTGTCTTGAGATACTCCTTCAGGCTTTCGAATACATGTCCCATAGTTCACAGGCATTGATGGTGTTACCTACTATCAGCAAATATAGTCACAAAATCAATAAGAGGCTATAGCTCGTCTCGAAGGATCAGGGAGGCGAGGGCGAGGTCGCGGGGGGTGGTGATCTTGAGGTTGTCCGGGTCACCCTCGACGAGGAGCGGACTGCGCCCGGTGTGGAGGCTGTAGAGCCCGGCATCATCCGTCTGGGCCGTGTCGCCCTCCGCCTCGTAGGCGGAGAGGATCGCCTCGCGAGTGAAGAACTGCGGTGTCTGCACGCAGCGGACGAGGCTTCGGTCGAGGACGGTGCTGCCCCCGTCCGGCGTGATCATCCGGAGGCTGTCCGTGGGGTGAGTCACCGGGATGGCTGCCTCGGTGCCCTCCATCGCAGCGAGTAGCCGGTCCCACATCTCCCGCCTGAGGATCGGACGTACCCCGTCGTGGATCGCCACCAGCTCGATCTCCTTCGACACCTCTCTCAGCCCGTGGAGCACACTCTCCCCACGTGTCGTACCGCCATGCACCAGCGTCAGGGAGACGTCCGGGCAGTACTCCTCCAGTAGCGTACGGACCCTCTCGTCGTCATCGGGAGGGATCACCAAGATCAGCTGATCGCCCGGGGTGAGGAGGGCGGATGCGGCGTGCACCGTATGGGCGAGGATCGGTCGCCCCTCCAGAGGGAGGTACTGCTTGGGCAGCGGGGCACCCATGCGGACCCCCCGACCGGCGGCGACGATGATAAGGGCTGTGCGTCTCATCGGTAGAGCTGTGATATGGTGTAGAGGACGATGCCGGCAGCGACAGAGACATTGAGCGAGTGCTTGGTGCCGTACTGCGGGATCTCGATGCAGTGATCCGAGGCATCGACTACCGCCTGCTGCACGCCGTGGACCTCATGCCCGAGGATGAGGGCGGTGGGGCGGTCGGTATCGATCACCTTTGCCACATCAGGGAGCAAGATGCTGTCGTGCGCCTGCTCCACGGAGAGGATCAGGTAGCCCTCCTCGCGTGCCTGTCGCACCGCTTCGAGGGTGTCGGAGCAGTAGCTCCAGTCGACCGTCTCCTCCGCGCCGAGGGCGCTCTTGTGCAGGTCGGCGTGACCTGGCCGACCGGTGATGCCACAGAGGATGATCCCCCGCAGCCTCAGCGCATCAGCGGTCCTGAAGACCGCCCCCACATTGAGCAGACTCCGCACGTTGTCCAGTATTACGAGGATGGGGCACTTAGGCGCTGCGGAGTACTCCTCCGGCGAGAGCCTTCCCATCTCCTCCATAGTCAGTTTCTGTCCCATAGTCAGGACAAAGGTACCCATAGACGATGGATTTTGATTATCTTGTCTCACCATTCCCAATCGTATCATCCATAAAAATGAATAGACGACCCCTTACTCTGCCCTCTCTGTCGCTCCTGCTGCTGCTCCTCCTCTCGTGTGGAAGGGGTGGAATGAGTGCTGAGACGGTGACCGATAGCGTGCCGATCACAGACAGCATCATCTCTGCTCCGGAGCCGGAGGAGCAGCAGCCCCTCACGGCGGCAGACATAAGCCTGCGGGAGGAGCTTCTCTTCGAGGAGTACCACCTCGACTCCGTCTACGACTACCGGGATACCTTCCGTGTGGTGCAGTATGATCAGGTACGGGAGCGACTCGCCTACATCGAGAGCCTCTACGAGGAGGCGAACCGCTGGGCGGTGGTCGCCAATCGTCAGAATAAGAATGGTGAGTCACCGACGATCAAGGACTTTCACCGCAACGAGTACAAGCACGTGACCGACAAGTATGGGGTCGAGCGCTATCAGTCGGCAGCACTCTACGAGCTGAGTGACACGCTCCAGCCGGTCCGTTATACTCAGGACGGCTCCCTCGTCCACGTCATTGACTCTGTCGGCTCCTTCTACCACATCTTCCTCGCCCGGCACGATGAGGGAGAGTATATGGTGAAGCGGAAGTATCTCGAGCTGCTACCGGACAGCGTCTTCTTCGATCACGTCATCTTCGTCGACCGAAATAATCAGAATATCCTCACCGTGGAGCGCGAGTCTCGCGGGCAGTGGCTCGTTAGGAGTGTCAACCCTGCCACCACCGGCCGTAAGCGACCGCCCTACGCGCGTGCCACGCCACTGGGGATCTACCTCCTGCAGGAGAAGAAGCCCAAGATGTACTACACCGGGGACGGCAGCTCGACGATTGCCGGCTTTGCACCCTATGCCAGTCGCTTCTGCTGCGGAGCCTATATCCATGGCGTGCCGGTCAATAACCCTCACGGTAAGATACGCGAGTGGAGCCCCAGCCTCGGCACCACGCCGCGCTCCCATATGTGTGTCCGCAATGCCTCTAGCCACGCCAAGTTTGTCTACGACTGGGCACCGCTCCGCAATTCGCTCGTCGTCGTGATCGAGTGACACGGGGAAAAAAGCTCCCGCCTGAGCGCATACACTAATACCGATATTAGACGCGTCTAATATCGGTATTAGTGTTTTCTTTTACCGGTATTAGTGAATTCTTTTACCGGTATTAGTATTCGCTCACACCTATAGTTGTCCCAGGGCTGGTCAAGGGTGGGCGTATAGTGTTGAGATAGAGTAGGGTGGCTTCCTTAGGCGGGGTCGAGGGCGGTTAGGAGCGCTGATTGCGACTCTCGCCGTAGATGTAGAGCACGCTGCCACCCTTGATGGTGTCGATGATCGGACGATTGAGAGCCGGTGGCAGGGCGGGGCAGCCCCAGCTGCGCCCCAGTCGTCGCCCGCCACGGCAGACCGATGGGTCGGCGTAGGCGGCACCGTGGATCACGATCGCCCGGGCGAGGGCATTGTCGTTGACTCCCTTCTCCAGCCCATTGAGCCGAAGTGAGTAGCCATTCTTGCCGGTGTAGGTCCCCTCGGTGAGGTAGAGCCCCAGCGAGCTCTGATGGCTCTCGGGGCGATTGGAGAATCGGGTGGCGTAGAGGTCGCCACTATTACGCCCATGGGCGACGAGGGAGTGGAAGAGGAGCTTCCCCTCCGCCATGTCCAGCACAAGGAGCCGCTCCTCATTGGACGGCTTCGTAAAGTCGATCAGTGTGAGGATCTCCTTCTTCCGGTCCTTGATCCGGCAGTAGCCGTCGTAGGCCTTGCGAAATGCTGCCTCATCCACCCAGGCACTCAGCCCCAGCTGGTCATAGATCACCTGGCAGCTATCTGTATGTGCGACCAGTATGGTGTCGGCGGTCGGGACCTGACTCTCCTCCTCGCTATCGTGAGGCGAACCTGCCATGAGGAACAGCAGCGCTCCGCACAGCAGGGTCATAGTCAGTACCGATATTGTTTTCTCTCCCTTCTTCATCACGGGGACAAAGGTACCACATTCTTCTCTCGGGATCACTCCCCGGAGAGCTAATCTATCTTAACTCTCACTTATGGCGTCACTTGACGCTGTAGCGCCAGCATATCGCTGAGGTACTCGTCCAGGATCTTCCGGACAAATCCTGGGGAGCCCTCCACCATCTGCTCCACCCGAGGGGGCATCGACAGAGTCAGTAGCTGTCCGCTGATCTGCACCTGAGTCTTGTAGTCGGGATCATCGGGGTGCTCTACATCGGAGATGATGTAGCGTCGCCCATCATCGGTACGATAGGTGAAGTCTCCCCGACCCTTGTAGTCCTTGAAGATCGACTTCACGCTGTACTCGTAGTACCCTGCCTGTGCCGAGGTGAAGTGATAGGAGATGTACCCCTTTGCCCCCGTGTGGTCAAAGGTGGACCTCCACGTGGATCCGCTCAGATCCTGCGCCTGCAGGACGGTCGGTACAGCCCCTATAATAAGGAGCGGGAGGAGGATGTGGACTCTGATGTAGGTGATAAGCTGTTTCATAATGCTGATTCTCTTATACTACTATGATGGGATGTAGGGACATAGGTTTGATCGGCTTCCCCGGTAGAGTGTTATCATTTGTTGCCGGGCACTATACCCCCTATGGAGGGGTAGGGACCCTTTAGCCCCCCTTGTTTACCCTATCGTGCGATGCTCGAAAGGCTGATCCAGACAGGGATTGCGAGATTTTCTCGGGGAAGTGTTTGCTCAATTGAAAATTAGATGTAACTTTGTCCCCGAGTATAGGCAATATTTTACACACTTAAAAGATAGATTTAGAATTATGAAGAAGATTATCGCTATCAGCGCTGCCGCTGTATGTATGATGATGGGTCTTGCTTCTTGCAACAAGACTGAGAACCAGCAGAACGCCGACCAGGCTAAGGAGCAGATCGACCAGAAGGCTGACGCCCTCAAGGAGCAGGTTGACCAGAAGGCTGAGCAGGCTAAGGAGGTTGTCGATGAGGCAGCTGACAAGGCTGACAGTCTCGCTGCAGCTCAGACTGCTAAGGAGGCAGAGCAGGCTGTTAAGTAATTAACACCCCCTGTCGTCGGTACATAGCCGACCATAATACAAGGAGAGCCCCGCACGGACCAAGTGTCAGTGCGGGGCTCTCTCTATCGGTATACGCCGGGTGGGCTATCTCTCGAGTAGGTGCAGGTAGTCGCCGTAGCCCTCGCGCTCCATCTCCTCCTTGGGGACGAAGCGGAGGGCAGCGCCATTGATGCAGTAGCGTAGACCGCCACGCTCGCGAGGACCGTCGTCAAAGACGTGTCCCAGGTGTGCCTCGCCCAGCTTGCTCCTCACCTCCGTGCGGCGCATGCCGTAGCGTAGGTCAGTCCGCTCCACGAGGAGGCTGTCGCTGATCGGTCGGCTGAAGGCGGGCCACCCGCAGCCGCTATCGTACTTGTCTGAGGAGAGGAAGAGCGGCTCCCCCGTGGTGACATCGACGTAGATCCCCTCCCTAAACTCCCGGTCGTATGGGTGGCTGAAGGCACGCTCCGTGCCGCCCTCCTGCGTCACCTCGTACTGCAGGTCGGTGAGGCTCTGCTGCAGCTCTTTCTTGCTCTTACGGCTAAAGCGGGGCTGATTTGCCTCGCGTGCTTTCCGGAAGAGGGCAGAGGAGATGTGGCAGTAGCCGGAGGGGTTTTTCTCCAAGTAATCCTGGTGGTACTCCTCGGCGCGGTAGAAGCTCCGGAGCGGCATCCCCTCCACCGCTATCGGCTTGCTGTACTGCGTGCGGAGCTGATCCAGTGCAGAGGTCACCACCGGCTCGTCGGCGGGGTCGCTGTAGTAGATACCGGTGCGGTACTGCGTGCCGCGGTCGTTGCCCTGACGATTGACCGCCGTCGGGTCAATGGCGAGGAAGAAGGTCTCCAACAGCTTTGCCGTCGACAGCACCTCCGGGTCGTAGACCACCCGAACCGTCTCGGCGTATCCCGACTTGTCGCCACAGACGATCTCATAGGTGGGGTCTGGGGTATCGCCATTGGCATACCCCACCTCCGTCTCCACCACACCGCGGATCTGGCGGAGGAAGTGCTCCGTCCCCCAGAAGCATCCGCCGGCGAGGTAGATCTCTCTTACGCTATCGCTCATCGCTTGCTCTGTCATAGCCCCCTCCTCTCCGCTCCCTCGGGCTGATAGACAGCTGCCGGTCAGCAGGGAGAGTAGGAGAAATGGGACAGTGAGGAGCCTTGACGTCCTCACTGACCGGAGGGGGAGTAGTCTCTCAGTCGTCCGTCTCCTCATCCTCCTCGTCCTCCGGATCTTCCTCCGGCTCCACGGGACGCTCGCGGGTGCCCTGCTCGACCCAGACGAGCCGGTCGGTGTCGTAGCCGAGCGCCTTGGCCTTGGAGACGAAGAGCTCCTTCACCTCCTCCGGCATCTCCATGGTGCGGGAGAGGAACCATACGTAGTCGGTATTGCGGCCGACGACGAGCGCATAGCGATAGTCCGGGTCGAGCTCGACGACGTTGTAGGAGCTGTAGAAGGGACCGAAGAAGGAGACCATCAGCCGCGCCACGTCAGGATCCTCGATCGGCTTAGCCCTGCCGATGGAGTCGCTCCAGCGCTCCCTCTTGCAGTCGTAGCCACTATTGACGACCCGGATGGTGCCGTCGTCATTGAGGGAGTACTCGGCGGTAGTGTTGTCGAGATCTTTCTCGAAGCGTGAGTCGAGGCGGGCGATCTCGTACCACTTGCCGAGATAGCGCTCCAGGTCAAAGCCTCTCACCGGCCAGGCTCCCCGGGGCAGCCCCATCTTTTTCCAGATGTAGTAGTAAGCAGCAGCGCCGGCTGCGGCAGCGGTGCCCGTAAGGGCTATAAGTAGATTCTTTGCTTTCATTGTCCTATTGGTGATATAGTTATCTTATCCTTGTCACCCAAAGGTACCAAGAATGCAGCAGAAACAGAGAGATCCCCACGCCTACCCTCAGCTCAGCAGCAGGACCATCCACTGGGCCGCCATGACGCGGACGAAGAGGGTGAGGGGGTAGATGGTGGCGTAGCCGACGGAGGGGATGTTATTCTTCGTCGCGTCAGGGGTGAGTGAGAGCGCCGGGGCAAAGGTCATGCTCCCCGCCACGTAGCCGAGGAGGGAGAAGTAGTCCAGCCGGAGGCAGAGCCGCCCGATGATCAGCGTGACCCAGAGCGGGATCATCATCATCAGCGCCGCATAGCCCATCCAGACCAGTCCGCCGCTTGCGATTTTCTCCACAAAGCTCTCGCCCACGCTCAGCCCGACGCAAGCAAGGAAGAGTGCAATGCCCAGCTCGCGCAGCATGTGATTGGCGCTCTCGGTATTGTGGGTATTGAGGCGAAAGTGGGTGCCAAAGTTGCTCAGCAGGATCGCTGTCACGAGAGTCCCGCCGGCAAAGCCGAGCTTGACCGGCATCGACATCGAGGGCAGGTGGATCTGGAGACTACCAACGATGACACCGATCAGGATCGTCAGGGCGACGATGAAGAGATTGGGCTGGCGGAGGGTCTTGCGTGAGTTGCCCAGCACCTGCTCCACATGCTTCACGTCCTCCTCGTGCCCGACGACGATCACCGTGTCACCTACCTGGAGCAGCAGCTCCGGTCGCGCCATCAGGTAGACACCGGCGCGGTAGACTCGCGTGATCGAGGCATTGTAGAGGGAGCGGAGCTTCAGGCTGCCGATGCTCTTCCCATTAATCCTATCTCGGGTGACGAGGCAGCGGTGTGAGACCACGTCGGTCGCCCCTCGTGTGATCCACTCCGGCTCCACGAGCGGCACCTCCCTGCCGAGGAAGGCGCAGATCGTCTCCTTGTCGCTCTCGTCGGAGATCACCATCAGGCGGTCGCTGAGGCGGATGATCGACTTCGGTCCCGCCATCTCCACCTCTCCGGTGTCGTGGTGCATGATGCGGGAGATCACGACGTCGTACTTCTCCAGCACCGACTTTGACTCGTAGACGCTCTTGCTGTCCATCCAGGGGTTGCTCACCTCGAGGGTGTAGACCACAGCATCCCTGTGGGCGGCACGCTCCCGCTCCTCTATCTCCTTCTCCTCACGAGGGACATCGATCCGGAACACCCACTTCAGCAGCGACATCGTCAGGATCATCCCGAGGATCGCCACAGGGTAGCCGAGGGCGTAGCCGATGCCGACATCCCCGAGGGCGGCGCTGCCGACGGCGCGGGCGCTCTCCTGCGTCGCTGCGAGGGCGGGTGTATTCGTCACCGCACCGGAGAGGATGCCCATCAGCGTCGCCATAGGCGTCTGCGTCACTCGGTAGAGGACGTAGGAGACGATGAGGGAGAGGAGGATCGAGAGGAGAGAGAGGAGGTTCAGCCGCACGCCTCCCTGACGGAAGGTGGCAAAGAATCCCGGTCCCACAGTCATGCCGATGCCGAAGATGAAGAGGATCATCCCCGTCTCGCGGACAAAGGAGAGCACCTGAGGATCGAGCCGAAGCCCCAGATGCCCGAGGAAGATACCGGTGAAGAGGACCCAGGAGACGCCGAGGGAGAAGCCTCCGAGGCGGATCTTGCTGAGTAAGACGCCGATGGTGAGCACCAGGGCGAGGATGAATACCGAGGAGGCGATGTCCCCGGCCCAGAGGAGGTTGCGTACTATCTCGACCATAAGCTTGTGCTGCTGAGGGATGATCGAGTAACGCCTGATTGTCTGTTCATAACTTTAACTCCCGAAAGAAATTGTGTGACTAATAAGGGCTTATCATCGGGGCGCATCCCGGGTCGCAAGTCGGTCTTCTGACTTATCTCTGCCGCATCAGCGCCTTCCCGAGGAGCGTTGCTCCCAGTGGCTTGTCGAGGCCGATCGGCTATTGCGTGAGACTTACAGCAGCGGGTACTGTACCGGACTCTCACCGGTTTCCCCACCTCCTACAGTGGAGGTGTTTACTTGCAGCACGGGGTGACCCCCTTGGCGGTGCAAAGATAAGAAATAAAAGGAGAGCCCGCTCCCCCTTTTTACTCAAGGGAGAGCAGGCTCTCGCCGGATGATCCTTTTGCTCGTCCTTACTTCGTCAGTATCTCGATGTCGCCCTTGCCGTCGCGGGTGATGTTGCGGCGGTCGGTGCAGCGGATGGTGATGTCGGAGGAGAGGTCGGCATCGAGGGTGCCACCATTCACCGTGAGATCACTACCATCCACCTCAGCGCCTGAGGAGGCGGAGATGCTCACGGTCTCGCCGGTGCCGGAGAGGGTGATGTCACTCCCGGTGCCGGCGTGTATGTCAGCGAGGCGGAAGGAGCCGCTGTACTCGATCTCACCCCCGGTGGTGGACTTGAGCTTCAGCGTCCTCTGCTTGCCGGAGAGGTAGAGCTCAGCCCCGGTGGCGGCAGTGGCGATCACTTCTTGCGCATCACCGGTGAAGAGCAGTTCGCCCCCGGTGAAGCTCTTCAGCTCCAGTCGGGCGATCTTAGTGGGGCGATAGTTCTTGTCGATATGCAGCTCAGCACCGGTCTCCGCCTTCAGAGCAGTGAGACTATTGAGATCGGTGAGTGTGACGACGGCGAGATAGGTGTGGTCGTCGTCTTTGATGGTCCCAAAGGAGGGCTTCATCGAGATCCGGAGCGACTTCTCCGAGGCATCGGTGGAGCACTTGACCTTGTCGAGGTTGTAGACGTAGAGGTCCACCTTATTCTCCGTGCCGGGACGGAGCACCACCTCAAAGCCTGTGGAGGCGGTTATGTCGGTGGGGCAGTAGTCAAGGGTGATGGTCTTGTCCGGCTGCTGGCCGGGCTTCTGCGCCTCTGCAGTGGCCAGTCCGGCGAGCAGGGCGAGGGAGACGAGTAGGTATCTGAGGGTATGCATAGTGTTTGGTATGTTATAAAAGGGTTATCTGGGCAGTGTGCCGGTGAGGTAGTAGGTGAGGTTGATCGAGCGGAGGAGGCGGGTGTAGACGCTCTGGAGGTACTGCGACTTGGCTCCGATGAGCTTATTCTTGGACTGCTCCCACTCGTAGGCGGTGATGCGACCGGCATTGTACTCCTTCTCGGTCATGTCGAGGGACTCCTGCGCCACCTCGACATTGTCCTTAGAGAGACGGTAGGACTCCTCTGCCTTGCGGAGATCAGCGGTGGCGAGGGTGATATTTCGCTGCTCGCTAAACTGCTGCTGGATGAGCTGTCCGAGAGCGCTCTCCCGCTGCAGCTCCGCCTGACGGACGGAGGCGCGGACCTGACCGCGATTGAAGATCGGGATGGAGAGCGAGAGACCGATGGTGTACTGACCATTTGACTTGAGCTGGTCACCGAAGGACTTATTGGGGATCTCGTCACCGAAGTAGTAGAAGTAGCCATTGGAGTAGCCGCCGGAGAGGCTTAGGCGAGGCAGGTAGCCAGCCTTGGCGCGCTTGACATCGTAAGAGGAGAGGTCGTATCTCAGCTGAGCGAGGCGGAGGGAGGGATTGGTCCACTCCGGGGTGGCATGGTAGGGCGACTCTCGCTCCAGTCGGGCGATGACGCTCTCAGGATCCTCTCTCGGGACGGTAAAGGTCCCGCCCTCCTCCGTGATGCCCATATCGAGTCGAAGGACGCGCATGGCACGGTCGAGGTCGGACTTTGCCTCATTGAGCGCCAGGCGATCCTGACCCACCTGGGTGCGCATCTTGAGCTGCTCCGAGGGAGCGAGCTTGCCCGCTGCCACCTGAGCATCGACCCGCTTCTGCTGCATAAGGGAGAGGGAGAGATTCTCCTCCGCCACCTCGACGATCTGCTGAGCGAGGAGGACGCCGACGTAGCTAGAGGCGACGGTGAGGGCGATCCGGTCCTCCACCTCGTCGAGGATGTAGTCCTTGCTCTCGAGCGCCTCTTGGCTGCTCTTGAGTGCCCACCAGCGGGCGCCGCCCTCAAAGAGGGAGAGCGAAGTGGAGACATTGAGCCCGGTGGAGGATCCGTTGTTCTTCCTCAGCACCTTGTCGTGTCCCTGGGTGTAGCCAAAGGAGAAGTTTTGCCCCACACCGGCATTGAGGTCGGGGAGGAAGGCCATCTTAGCCGACTCCTCCTGCACCTCGAGCTGCTCCATCTGCACCCGGGCGGGGATCAGCTCGGGGCTGTGCCTCTGTGCGTAGACGATGCACTGCGAGAGGGTCATCTCGCTGCTGAGAGTAGGCTCCGCCTCCGGCACCTGCGCCGTAGCCGTGAGGGCGAGGAGCGGGAGGAGAAGAGTGGGGACGAAAAGTCTGTGAGCGATCATGGTGGATTAGTTCTTCTTCTTCATGAGATTACCGCGGAGGGTCTCGTCACCGGTGAGTCCGGAGAGTACCTCCACCTTGATGCCGTCGGAGAGACCGAGGGTCACCTCCTTCTTCTCATACTGCCCCTTGCTGCCCTTGACGAAGACGAAGCTCTTGTCGCCCTCGTAGGTGACGGTCGCCTCGGGGATGGTGAGGACACCGGTCTTGTGTGCCATCTCTACCTCGGCATTGCTGGAGAAACCAGCCTTGAGTGCCGAGAGGTCGTCGCCCGAGATCGCCGCCTTCACCTCGAAGAGGATCGTCCCGCTGGTGTCCTTGCCCTTGGGGGAGACGTACTCCACGACAGCGTGGTAGGTCTTGTCCTTAAGCGCCCCGACGTGGATCGTGACGGGGGAGCCGACGGTGACGTTATTGACGTCGCTCTCATTGACATTACCGATGAAGAGGAGGTCGGTGAGGTCGGCGATGCTGACGACAGTAGTACCCTCGCTGAAGTTATTCGCCATCGTGACGCGTGAGCCGACCTTGACCGGCTGCTCGAGGATCGTCCCGGTGACGGTGGCAAAGACGAGGGTGTTATTGCGCTTGGAGGTAGAGGCGGAGGAGCCGGTGCGGGTGATGTCGAGCTGCTCGACGGCGGAGCTGTACTCGATCTTGGCGCGGCGGTAGTTGGCGAGCGAGGTCTCGTAGGCCTCCTTGGCGAGGATCTGCTGGTCGTAGAGGGACTTGTCGCGCTTGTAGACCTCCTCGGTGCGCTTCAGGTCGACGCGGGCGGCATCAACGCGAGAGGCGGCACTCTGGACCATGGCGACATCGGGGACCATCTGGATCTTGGCGATCAGCTCGCCCTCCTGGACGAAGTCGCCGGGGAGGTGATTGAGCTCAGAGATGATGCCGTTCATATTGGGCTTCACGAGGATCTCGTCGCGCGGCTCGATGGAGCCGGTGAGGACGGTCGACTTGACGATCGAGTCATTGGCGGTCGGGGTGACCTCTTCGTAGAGCTCCTTCGTCTTACCCTGCGATTTGACGATCGCGGTGGCGATGACACCGATGATGGCGAGGCCGATGACGACCCAGAGGAGGATCTTGGGCCACTTCTTCGCACGCTTCTTCTGCACCGGGACGGTGCCGGACTGTGATGGATCTTGGATCATAATGGAGATATGATAGGTAGTTATTGTTTTTTGTCTATCAGGAAATGGGGATTACTCGTCGCGTATGGCGTCGATCGCCTTGATGTCGAGAGCCTTCTGCACCGGCAACAGCCCGGCAAAAGCACCTGCAAGGATCATGATGATGAGGGAGAAGAGGAGGATCCCGGGGGTCGGGTAGGGCCGCAGGAGATAATCTCCGATCTGACTGGAGCTCTCCGCTAAGGCGCCGATGCCGAGGAGAAGGAGCAGTCCGACGAGCAGCCCGAGGAGTCCGGCGACGAGGATCATCGCCATCGACTCGAGCATAAATTGGATCACAATGTCGATCGGCTTGGCTCCGAGGGCGCGGCGGACACCGATCTCCCGCTGCCGCTCCTTGACGGTCACGAGGAGGATGTTGCTGACCGAGATGACGCCGGTGAGGAGGGTGCCGAGACCGATGATCCATACGAGGGCATTCAGGAGGTTGGCCATCAGGTCAAAGATCCGGAGCTGTGACTCGACGTCCACCATACCGAGTGCGCCGGTGTCGGTCGGGTCCACGTGGTGGACGCGAGCGATGTAGCCACTGAGTTCGCTCCGGAGGTCGTCGGCTGAGCTGCCCTCCTTAAGCAGTCCGGAGATCATCACCTCCCGGTCTAGATTGCCGCCGACGGCGAAGTCTATCGGCACCTCGACACACCACTTGGCATTATATCCAAGATTGAAGTTGTCGTTCATAGTCTCGATCACCCCAACGATACGGAAGGCAATCCCTCCGACGGAGAGGTACTTCCCCACTGCGTCCTCCGGCTTGTCAAAGAAGTTCTCTGTCGTCCTCAGTCCCATGACACAGACCGGGTCACCCCGCTTGATCTCCTCGCGAGTCATATAGCGCCCGTAAGTGACGATCACCGGGCGGATGTCGTAGGGGTACTCGTGAGTGACGCCGACGACAAAGTCCTTTGCCGACTTGCCGTTGGCAGTGATCTGGGAGTCCGACCACATGTTTTCCTTATTGAAGCCGAGGAAGCAGCCTGCCTTATCGAGGCTCTTGGCATGGTCGCTCATCCAGAGGTAGTCCCGGTAGGTGAGCTCGATGTAGCGGTTGGCCTTATAGCCCCGGTAGGGCTTGGTGGTTCGACTCCCAAAGACTGCGACCATACGCTTGGAGAGGGTGGAGAAACCCTCGTTGATGCTGTTACCGATGCCGGTGCCCAGCCCGTCGAGGAGGACGAAGAAAAACATCCCGAAGAAGACCCCCAGTGACGTGACGAGGGTGCGGCGGCGGTTGCGTCTCAGCGAGTAGAAGACCTCGCTCCAGAGCTCTGTGGAGAATAGCTTACTCATACTCTTACTTATCTCTCATGGCGATGACGGCAGGGACATGGAGGGCGTGGCGTGCCGGACGGATGCCGGCGATGATGCCGACGAGCACCAGTACGATCAGCGCTCCGATGGCGATGCTGAGGTTGACACTCGGGTCGCTGACGATGTGGTAGTAGGCTGCCTCGGCACCATTTCCATTGCTTATCTCCTGGATCGCCCAGCTGTCGTGCTCGGCAGAGTAGCCGATGAGCCGGACGATGCCGGCGCCGAGGAGCAGCCCGACGAGACCGGAGACGACGGAGAGGGCGACGCTCTCACCGAGGATCATCTTAAGTATATCTCTCGGTCGGGCGCCGAGCGCCTTGCGGATGCCGATCTCGCGCATCCGCTCCCGCACGGTGACGGTCATGATGGTGGAGACGCCGATGGAGCCGACGGCGAGGCTGCCGAGCCCCATGATCCAGAGGAGCATATCGAGACCGTTGAAGGCCTTGTCCATTGAGTTTTTCACATCCGTGGAGCTCTGGAGTCGGAAGACGTAGGCATCGTTGGGGTCAAACTTCAGCATACTCGACAGCTCGCCCTTAAGTCGCTCCTCGAAGCTCTTCATCTCTTCTGCCTTGGATCCTTTTGGGTAGAGCTTGAGGTTGCTCACCTCGATCATCTGATTGGGGTAGAGACCCTGGTAGGTGGTGAGCGGTATCTCAGTCACGGCGAAGAAGGGATTGACGTCCTCCGTCACGCCGATGATGCGGTAGCTTACTCCTCCGGCGGTGATCACCTGCCCGATGGGGTCGGTGCCTGCCTCGAAGAGCTTCGAGATGGTACTCTTGCAGAGTAGCGCCACCCGCTCCCCCGTAGCCAGTTCGCGGGGGGAGAAAGTGCGACCCTGTATCACGCGGAGGGTGCGGAAGCGCTCACTCAGTGGCGTGGCTGTATCCAGTTGGGTGCTGGCGGAGCCGAAGTCGGTGGTGAAGGTGAGGAAGGAGAAGCCCGGTGCCGGATCGATGCCGTAGAGATCGTCGGCAAAGGTGCTCCTGAGGCGGTCGATCTGGTCTGCGGTCAGCCGGGGCTTCCGTCCCTTCTGGTACCCCGCATAGGGCAGGTCGGTCTCCTGGAGAGTGACTTGGGTGCCGAAGTGGCTCATCCCCATATCCTCGGACATGCGGGTCGCGCCATTGCGGATCCCCGTCCCGATGCCCAGCAGCACGACGAGGATAATGATCCCCCAGGCGATGGTGAAGGAGGTGAGGAAGGTGCGGAGCTTGCTCGTCCGCATAGAGGCGAGGATCTCGGCAAATAGCTCTTTCATGGCTCGTCGGTGATGAGGCCGTCCTTAATGTGGATGATCCTGTCGGTCAGCTCTGCCACCTCCTTAGCGTGGGTGACGATGAGCTCGGTCATGTGGTCCTCCTCATTGATCTCCCTGAGGAGCCGCATCACGTCATCGGCCGTGGTACTGTCGAGTGCGCCGGTCGGCTCGTCGGCAAGGAGCAGGCGGGGGCGGGTGATGAGAGCCCGGGCGATGGAGACGCGCTGCTTCTGTCCGCCGGACATCTCATTAGGCAGGTGATCCCTCCAGGGGAGCAGTCCCACGCGATCGAGGTACTCCTCGGCGAGCTTCATCCGCTTGCGGGTGCTGACACCCTGATAGTAAAGCGGCAGGGCGACATTCTCCAGCGCAGTCTTGAAGGAGATGAGGTTGAAGGACTGGAAGACAAATCCGATCTTATGCCCCCGGAGCTCCGCTGCCTCGTTCTCCCCCGGACGGGTGATCAGCTGCCCGTCCAGGTAGTATGAGCCGGCGTCGTAGGTGTCGAGGATGCCGAGGACATTGAGTAGGGTACTCTTGCCGGAGCCACTCGCTCCCATCAGAGACACCATCTCTCCCTCCTCGACTCGGAGGGAGACGCCCTTAAGGACGTGGAGCGGCTGAGCTCCCGGATATGTCTTGTGCAGCTCCCGGACGTCGACTACCGGGGTGCGCTCTCTGCTGTCTGTCTCCATTGCGTTACTTACTTTGATTGGTTGACGAAGCAAAGATATGTATAATCTCGGTACCTTACAAATTTACAGTAGCTATTCTTGAAGAAAAATTGATATTTCTTTCACCTCATCCACCAAAGGTCCTGATACAGAGCGGGGACGCACTTGAGATAGAAGTGCGTCCCCGCTTTGCATTTACGGGCAGGCTACTCAGCCGCGATCAGCGGCTCCACTTCGCCAAAGGCGAGACCCTCCCGATCCTCCTCGGCATAGATCTCCAGCGGGTAGTCCGGCAGCTCTGCGGAGGCTTCGTTGAGCATCTCCTGGAAGGCTGGGATATTCCGCGTGTAGATGCACCAGAGGCAGCGATCCTCGCCCACCACCTCGTAGGCGAGCAGGGCAAGCTTATCCCGCTCGAGCGCTTCGTCGATCACCCGCTCGCGGAAGCCCTTCATCGCATCGGCGGTCTCAGGGTCGGGGAGCCCCTTCTCGTCCCCATCGTAGGGCCAGGTGATATCGACCCGATACGGGTACTTGCCGGTAGCCAGCTCCGCCCGCAGGTGGGTGCGTATGTGGAGGAAGCGCATCACGGTGGGGTCATACTCGCCGTCCACGGGGACGGTACACATTTCTGGACTTAGCTTAGACATAAGAGATTACTGATGAGGAGCCTTGGGGATCGGCAGCGGATCCTCGCCGGCATCCATGGTGGAGATAAAGGCCTTGGGGTCCAGGGCTCTGACTTCGCTTCGTATGCGGCGGAGTGTCTTCCGCTCGGCGACGATGAAGAGCACCTCGCGCTCCACACCCTCGTACATGCCCCGTCCGTGGAGGATCGATCCCCGCACGCCGAGGGCGGAGAGACACTGACGGATCGGCTCTACCTGAGTGGAGACGATGAAGACCGCCTTCTTGGGGTTCTCGGGCGAGAGGAACTCGACCACCCGACCATATATAAATATCGTCAGCCACGAGTAAAGCGGCACCTTGATGTCCCGGAAGACCAGCAGGCCGAAGACGACCACGATCGAGTCGATGATGATGATGCAGGTGCCGAGCTTGATATTTCGTCCCTTCGCGATGATCCGCCCCAGCACGTCCGTCCCGGCGCTCGTGCTCTCGGCACGGAAGACGAGGAAGACCCCCACACCGAGGATCGCCCCGCCGTAGCAGGAGGCGAGGATCATATCGTCGATGATCGGCTTGTGGTCGAGGAAGAGGGTGATCCCGTCGGTGAAGAGCGAGATGAGGATAAAGGTGAGCACCGTCTTGGGTCCCGACTTCAGCCCCAGCTTATGCATCGCAAGGAGGAGGAGGGGGACGTTGAAGAAGAGCGCCGTCGTCCCGATCGGCAGTCCGTCGGGAGCGAAAGCAAATACCCCCTTCGTCAGCTCATGGAGGGCGATGGTGATACCATAGACCCCACCGGGGATGATATCGTTGGGGGCGATGAAGCCACCATACGCCAGCGCCTCGAGGAAGGATCCGATGACGATCAGGAGGATCTCCTTGGCCATCGGTCCGGCTCGGTGAGTCGCTGTCGTCTCAGCGGAGGGGACAGCCGGGTCAGTCATTGTAGGAATTGTATCAAGTTGCCGTGGTTGATTCTGATGCGAAGTTAGCCATTTTTTCGCTTCCCATATACCCTGCATCCGGTGCTACTTGTCGTCGTAGTGTCCATAGGCGGATAGCAGGTGGACCTCCTTCGCCTCCTCTACTATCCGGTATACTAGTCGGTGCTTCTGGGTCAGTCTCCGTGACCACCTCCCCGGTGGCAGTCCCCTTAGTGGCTCCGGCTTGCCGGTCCCTGACTCGGGATGCTCGGCGACCTCCTCAATGAGCCTAAGGGCTTTCTGGAAGACTTTGCCCTCACGCTTCTTGAGCTTCTTGAGGTCCTCCTCAAAGGTCTTTGAGGCCTTGATGTGATACACTATAAGGAGCGGAAATAGGTCGCTGCCTCCTCAGCGGTGGCAAAGTCCTTGCCCTCTCCAGCCTCTATCTCCTCCTCTGCCTGCCTGATCTTATCAAAGAATTCCTTCTTAGAGAGCAGGGTATCATCGTCTGTGATCGGAACAAGCTTGAAGGAGCCGTGGTCTCTCGACTTGATGACCACGTCCTCGCCCCTCTCTACCATCCGGAAGTACTTCCCTTGCTCGCCCCTAAAGTCTCTTGCCGTGACTATGATCATAATCCTTCTTGCTTTGCTCTTATGTGTACCAATATGGTACACGTTGCAAATGTACTTGTTTTAGTGAGAAAGGTCAAAACCAATACCGATATTAGTGATCTCTAATACCGGTATTAGTGAACTCTAATATCGGTATTAGTAAACTCTAATATCGGTATTAGAAATACGCTGGAGGGAGGGCGCTCCTCGCTACTGATCCTCAGGCGTATACTCGAGGTGAATAAAGACGGCCCTCAGCGGGGGACTGCTCTCAAAGAGCAGGGTCAGTCCCGGGCCGGCACCGGGACTGAGCTACGGCAGGGCTGACGCATTTGAGCGTTACAGAAGCCACTCAACTCATCGTGAAGAGTGCCGAACGAAGCACCCCGACAGGGGTGCTCGCTCCATAGGCATCGGTCATCCGCGAAGCGGTGACCGATGTACAGAGCCCCAGCCTACCACCTCGACCCCTTGTGGGTCGTCGAGCAGACATCTCCAATGCCGGCGACCCGCAAGGGGTCGAGGGATGATGTGTACGCTTATACATCGGTCATCGGCACTTCGTGCCTCGACCGATGCCTATGGAGCGAGCACCCTTCGGGTGCGGGGAGAGTCTCCTATGTAGCGGTCTTCACATACGCCCTTGTCCGATGACCCTAAGGAGGTCGGCAGGGCGAGCACCCCGACAGGCGTGCTCGCCTTTTACCTAGGGGAGACCTTGAGCAAATCCAAATGCGTCACCCCTGTGAGCTACGGCTTTTAGTCCACTCGGGGTGAGGGAAAAGCGGTACCTTTGTCCCCGTAGATGAAGAACAAAGATCCTGAAGAAACGACAGCCAAGACTGTCGGCCTAAGTACGCTGCGGGGCCTCTACGGGAAGCATCCCGCTCTGCAGACGATCGTCCGCTCCCTCGCCCAGGAGCGGAAGAGTCCCGCCCGGCTCTTCCTCTCCGGTCTTGCCGGCTCCGCCCCGGCGCTCCTCTTTGCCGAGCTGGCGGATCGGCTCACACAGGTGCCGACCTTCCTCCTCGTCTGTGACGATGAGGAGAGTGCGGGCTACCTGCAGAGTGACCTGGTCGCCCTGATGGGGGGCGAGGAGCAGGTCTTTTTCCTCCCCTCGCTCTATCGTCGTGGCATCCGCTACGGACAGCCCGATGCGGCCAATGAGGTGCTGCGGAGCGAGATCGCTGATCGGCTGAGGGGTGGTGGGGTGCCATCACGGATCATCGTCACCTATGCGGCGGCGCTGCCGGAGGGCTTTGCCGACCAGGCGGAGTATGAGGCGGGGCATATCGACATCGCGCTCGGGGAGGAGTATGAGCGGAAGTCTCTCCGCGAGCGGCTCTGGTCGCTGGGCTTCGAGGAGACGGACTACGTCTATATGCCGGGACAATTTGCCGTCCGCGGTAGTCTGATCGACATCTACTCCTACGCGCAGGACCTGCCGGTGCGGATCGACTTCATCGGCGATGAGGTGGAGACGATCAGCTTCTTTGACCCCGAGAGCCAGCTCTCCGGCGAGACGATGGAGCGGGTGCGGATCCTGGCACCGGTCGATAGCAAGAGTGAGAGCAAGGGTACCTCGCTCCTCGAGCTGCTGCCGGCGGAGGCGGTGGTCTACCTGCCGAGCCACTCCTTCTTCCCCTCCACCCTCCGCACGGTCTACGAGATGCCCCCGGTCCATCCGGAGGACAATATCTTCCACACCCTCGAGGAGATGCAGGCGCGGCTGATCGAGCCGGAGACGGTGATGGCGCAGCTGGAGCACTTCTCGCTCCTCACCGGGGGCGTCGACCTGAGGGAGCAGTCGCAGTGGCGGGAGATCGCCTTCCGAGAGCAGCCGGAGCCCCTCTTTCATAAGAAAATGGATCTCCTCGCTGAGACGCTCTCCGACTACCAGCATCAGTCCTTTGCGACGATGATCATGAGTGACCAGGAGAGCCAGCTGGGGCGACTTCACAGGCTCCTCGCCGAGAGGGAGCAGCCGGTCCACTTCGTCCCGTTGCGACCGACGCTGCACGGCGGCTTCATCGACCACGAGATCAAGCTCTGCCTGCTGACGGACCACTCCATCTTCGAGCGGTACCACGGCTACAGGCTCAAGAGTGACCGCATCCGCAAGCGGAGTTCGGCGCTGACGTTGCAGGACATCCGGGGATTTGAGTACGGGGACTACGTCGTCCACTCCGACTACGGTGTGGCACAGTTTGGCGGGCTCTGCCAGATCGAGCAAAATGGGGAGGAAAGGGAGGCGGTGCGCCTCAACTTTAAGGGCGGCGACAGCCTCTACGTCAGCATCAACGCCCTCAGCCGCATCTCCAAGTACAAGAGCAAGGATGTGGAGGAGTCTCCGCAGCTCAATAAGCTGGGCAGCGGTGCCTGGGATCGGCTGAAGGATAAGACGAAGAAGAAGGTCAAGGAGATTGCCCGCGACCTGATCAAGCTCTACGCTCAGCGGCTGAAGATGAAGGGCTTCGCCTTTAGCCCCGACACCTACCTGCAGCAGGAGCTGGAGGCCTCCTTCATGTACGAGGATACGCCCGATCAGGAGCGGGCTACGGAGGAGGTGAAGGCGGATATGGAGTCGCCCGTGCCGATGGACCGCCTGGTATGTGGGGATGTCGGCTTCGGCAAGACGGAGATCGCCGTGAGGGCTGCATTTAAGGCGTGCGCCGACAGCAAGCAGGTGGCGGTGATGGTGCCGACGACCGTGCTTGCTTACCAGCACTACCACACCTTTAAGAAAAGGCTCAAGGACTTCCCCGTGCGGGTTGATTACCTCAATGCAGCACGGCAGGGGAAAGAGCGGACGCAGCTGCTGAAGGATCTCGCGGAGGGGAAGATCGACATACTGATCGGCACCCACTCGCTGGCGGGGAAGGGAGTGAAATTTAAGGACCTGGGGCTGCTGATCATCGACGAGGAGCAGAAGTTTGGCGTCGCGGTGAAAGAGAAGATCCGGAAGATGCGCGCCGAGGTGGACACGCTGACGATGACCGCCACGCCGATCCCGAGGACGCTCCAATTCTCCCTCATGGGCGCCCGCGACCTCTCCAATATCCTCACCCCGCCGCCCAATCGTCACCCCGTGCGAACCGACCACACCACCTACAGCCCCGAGGTGCTCGCCGATGCGATCAATGCTGAGCTGGCGCGCGATGGGCAGGTCTTTGTGATCAATAACCGGATCCGAACCATGGAGAGCGTGGAGGAGGATATCCGTAAGGCGGTGCCGGGCGTCCGCATAGGTGTCGGTCACGGACAGATGCCGCCTAAGGAGCTGGAGAAGGTGCTGACCGGCTTTGTCAATCAGGAGTACGACGTGCTCCTCGCCACCTCCGTGGTGGAGAATGGGATCGATGTACCCAATGCCAATACCATCATCGTCAATGAGGCGCAGCGCTTCGGTCTCAGCGACCTCCACCAGCTCCGCGGTCGGGTGGGGCGTGGGGATCGGCAGGCGTACTGCATCCTCCTGACGCCCCCGGCGGATGCGCTGACCGATACAGCGAAGCGTCGGCTCGAGAGCATCGTCTCCTTTGCGGAGCTGGGGAGCGGTATCCAGATCGCCATGCAGGACCTCGACATACGGGGCGCGGGAAACCTCCTCGGCTCGGAGCAGTCCGGCTTCATCGCCGACCTCGGCTACGAGACCTATAAGCAGGTGCTGGAGGAGGCAGTCAGGGAGCTTAAGGATGAGGAGTTTGCCGATCTCTTCCCGGCGGAGGAGGAGCCTGCGGAGCAGGCAGAGAGCCCCTCTCCCTCTGACAAGAAGGGTCACCGCCGGTCCTATGTCACCGATACCTCCATCGACACCGATGTGGCTGCCTACTTCCCCCAGACCTATGTCCCGGGAGACGAGGAGCGGATGCGCCTCTATCGCGAGCTGGACGGCATCCAGCGGAAGAGGGATCTCCTCGACTTCTACGACCGCATGGTGGACCGCTTCGGTCCGATGCCGCGCGAGGGTGAGGAGCTGCTCCATGTGGTGGAGCTGCGCCTCCTGGCGATGCGGTGTGGCGTGGAGCGGGTGCTGCTGAAGCGCGGACTGCTCAAGCTGACCCTCGTCCGCGACCTCCACAGCCCCTACTACAGGAGTCCGCTTTTCTCCCACATCCTGCAGGCTGCGGCTCAATGGGGCGAGGAGTTGCGATTTAAGGAGGAGAAGGGCGACCGCAGTATCTCCGTCCGTGGTGTGGAGACGCTCAGGCAGGCGACGACGATCCTCGAGCGACTCTCCGGACTCACAGCTTAGAATATATAATGAGAACTATACTCTTCGTCGGACTGGGCAGTATGCTGGGCGGCATCCTCCGCTACGGCATCGGGCTGCTCCCTCTGCCCACTCTCGTACACGGTTTCCCGCTCTGGACGCTTGTGATCAACCTCCTCGGCTGCTTCCTCATCGGACTACTGACTGCCCTTGCGGAGACCACTTCGCTCGATACGGCGATCGCTCGGGGGCTCACCGTGGGGCTCTGTGGCGGCTTTACTTCTTTCTCCACCTTCTCCAAGGAGTGCCTGATGCTCAAGGAGAGCGGCGCCTATAGCCTGATGGCACTCTACATCCTCCTCAGCGTCGGTCTCGGCATCGCTGCCGTCTACGCCGGTCGCGCGGTGATCAAGTAAAAAAGAGAGACGCACCATCCGGCGAGGATGGTGCGTCTCTCCTTATATAACGGCAGCTGACTCTATCAGAAGAGGACAGCGGCTTGGATGACGAAGCTATTGGTCTTGGCATTGAAGACATCCTTCGTCGTCTGGTTGAGGCTCGTAAACTTGTAGTCGTCTGACAGCGTGGCATTGTAGAGCGCAGAGATCTGCAGCATCTTCAGCACCCGCACGCCGAGACCGACATTGACTCCGACAGACGCTTTCTTGGCCTCGGTCTCCCGCAGGGCATTCAGGTCCTTCAGGTCCTCGAGGTTGTTGCTGAGCATAAAATTGAATTGCGGTCCCGCGATGACCATCACGTCCGCACCGGGGAGGCTGGCGAGGTCAAACTTCGCATTCACCGGCACAACGATGTAATTGGTCTTCAGGATGTCCTTCGCCTTTGTCTCCTCCATAGTCATCCCCACCTTCTTTTGAGAGAAGAGCAGTGAGGCATCGACGGAGAAGCGGAGGGGCAGCTGCATCTCGACCGTCGGTCCGACGTGGAAACCGGTGTAGTAGTCGGACTTGAATTGCTCCGCCGTGGTGGGGAACTTGGAGAAGTCGGCTCCGGCGCGGAGTCCCCAGTGAAACTGTGCCTCAGCGCTGCCGAAGGCGGTCATGCCAAGGAGGATTCCCAGGCAGAGGATCAGCGTGTGCTTGATATTGCTCATGATGATTTTCCTTTTTCTATTAAGATTAAACGTATCCCTTACCCTCGTGGTGGATCAGCTCGAGGAACTCAGACCGGGTGCTCTGCCGCTCAAAGGCGCCGCAGAAGTCGCTCGTCGTCGTGATCGCATTCTGCTTCTGCACGCCCCGCATCTGCATACAGAGGTGCCGCGCCTCGATGACCACCATCACGCCGAGGGGGTGTAGCGCCTCCTCGATGCAGTCCTTGATCTGCCTTGTGAGCCGCTCCTGCACCTGCAGACGACGGGAGAAGATGTCCACGATGCGGGCCAGCTTGCTCAGCCCGGTGATGTGGCCGTTGGGTATGTAGGCGATGTGTACCTTGCCGAAGAATGGGAGCATATGATGCTCGCAGAGGGAGTAAAACTCGATGTCCTTCACGATCACCATCTGGCTGTAGTCGTCCTCAAAGGTGGCAGCACGGAGCACCGCCTTGGGATCCTGATGGTAGCCTCGGGTGAGTGCCTGGAGTGCCTTGGCGACGCGTACCGGCGTCTCCTGGAGGCCATCGCGACCGGCATCCTCACCCAGCTCGGTAAGGATCTGACGGGAGAGCTCAGCCAGTCGGTCGGTCCGCTCCTGTATCTCCTGCGGATCGACCTCCTCGGTGAAGTAGGGGTTGTCGTGACGTGAGGTCATAGTGATGGGTCAGTCGTTAGAGTGGTACTTTGATCTTAGACGGCACCACATGCATCTCTCGGGCAAAGGCAGGGAATCGCCCCTTGAGCCGAGCTATGAAGTCTCTCGCCTCCTCGCGAGTGACGAAGCTACCGGTCCGGACGCTCCAGAAGGGTGCCTTGTAGAGCACATCGGTTTCGATCTCCGGGTAGGCATCCTTGAGCTGTCGTGCTCGGTAGGAGGCTGTGCTGCGGGCGTTGGTGTCGTTGCTACTGAATACCTGGATCCGGTAGCCGCTCCTGTAGGTGTAGCCTGCCTGGAGGTCGTCCTTAGTGATCAGCGAGGGGCGATTGTGCACCAGCGCTGCAATGTCGGGCGACTGCGTGATGAAGACCGTCCCCTCGCCCTCCTTGATGAGCGCCAGCTCGTCAAAGATACTGCGCACCGTGAGCGAGTCGGTCACCGACTCCTGCGCACGTAGGGACGATGCGGTCATCAGTAGGGTGATGGTCGCCAGCCCAATGGTATGGTAAGATCTTAGTCTCATAGTGGTTACAAAGGTAGCAATTTTTGGCTCTATACGCTGCGACCTCTCTTTCGGAAGAAGTCTCGGGTCGCCTCCTCGTCCTCGAGTAGTTGCGCCCTCAGCTCCTCGAGGCTGTCGAAGCGCTTGTCGCCCCTGAGGTAGAGGAGGAAAGAGATCTCCACACGATCCCCGTAGAGGTCACCGCTAAAGTCGAGGAGGAAGGCCTCGATCCTGTAGTCTCTGTCGTCGGTGCTGATCGTCGGTGCGGTGCCGTAGTAGGCCATCGCCGGGTAGGTGACTCCGTCCAGCAGTACCTCCGCTGCCAGCACTGCATCCCTCGGGATCAGCGGAGCCGCTCCCTCGGGGACGATATTCGCTGTGGGGAAGCCCATCTGTCGCCCGATCTGCCGTCCCCCCGCGACGTAGCCACAGAGGCTGTAGGGGTGCCCCAGTAGCGCCTCCGCCTCCGGGATATGTCCCTCAGCGAGCAGCTCCCGAATGCGGCTGCTGCTCACCTCCTCGCCACCCGGGCTCACCGGTGCCACGCGCTCCACAGGCACGCCGAGCGCTGCCATCTTCTTGTCAAAGAGGTCAAAGGGGATCCCTGATGTGTCGCACCCAAATCGGCTGTCGTACCCCAGTACCATCCGAGTCAGTCCGATCTCCCGGAGCGCCCCGATGAAGTCGCTCATCGAGAGGGCGGCCAGCTCAGGGGTAAAGGGAAGGAGCAAGATCGCATCCGCCCCGAGGGGGGCGAGGTAGCGGATCTTCTCGGTCGTGCCGGTGATCAGAGGCGGAGCACTTTTGTGGAGCACCTCGGAGGGATGTCCGTCAAAGGTGATCACCACGGAGGCGACACCCCCTCTCTCTGCCTCGTGGACGGTCCTCTCGATCACCGCTCGATGTCCCACGTGGACTCCGTCGAAGGAGCCGACCGTGGCGACGAAAGGACGTCCCTCCAACGTCTCACTCAGCTCACGGAGCGAGAGGAGGGTAGGGGTCAGTGCCTGATCCATACAGAGGGGTCGAGCTTGGTGGTCTCCTTCCAGAGCTGGAAGTGGAGCTTCGTCGCACCGCCCACGTCGGGATCGGAGTAGACCTTACCGAGTGCCTGCCCGGTAGTGACCTTGTCGCCCGTCTTGACAAAGACCTCCGTCAGGTTGCTGTAGACGGTGAGGTAATTACCATGGCGGATGATGATGCTGTTATTGAAGCCCTCGAGGGTGAAGATGCGCGTCACCACGCCATCAAAGACGGAGAGTGCCCGTGCTCCTGCGGCACCCTGCAGGTCGATGCCGTTATTATTCAGCTCGACATACTGCATGCCGGCAATCTTCTGTCGACCGAAGCGGGAGACCACCCGGCTCGGACCGGAGATCGGGCTGGGGAGCTTCCCTCGGTTGTCGGCAAAGTTTTTCGACAGCTTGATCTCCTTCTCCGTCATTGCATAGCCGCCCTTGGTGGCAGCGCGACGGCGGCTGACCTTGCTCCCCTTTTGGGCCTTCTGAGCCTCCAGCTCAGCCTTTCGCCGAGCCTCCTCCACCTCCTTGCGGATCTGCTCCTGGATCTTCCGGTCGAGGGCGGCGGCCTGCTGCTGTTGCTTCTTGATCTGCTGCCGTAGCTCCTTCTCCTTCCCCTTCAGTCGGGTGGCCTCCTGACGGGCAGCGTCCTGATCCGCCTGTAGCTTGGTCTGCTCGGCGGTCTTGTCATTGAGGAGCTGCTGCTGCTTATCGCGCGCCCGCTCCAGCTCAGCCCTCTGAGCCTCTATCTCAGCGCGGAGAGCCTTCAGCTTCTCCGCCTGATTGCGTTGCCACTTGGCATACTGCCCCAGGTACTCCGCCCGGCGCATCCCCTCGGCGAAGTCCTTGGCGCTGAGGACAAACATCATCATATCCTCCGTCGAGTGGTGGGTCTGGAGAGCGCGGATCGACTTGATGTAGCTCACCTGCTTGCGGTCAAATTGCACCTGCAGCGAGTCCAGCTGCACCTCCAACTCATCGATCTGACCATTGAGCGCAGTCACCTCGCTCTGCATCGTCGCTATCGCCTCCTTACGAGCGCGGATCTGCTGGTCGAGGAGGGATATGCGCTGTAGGGTGTTCTTGGACGAAGAGGTAGTCTGGGTCAGGAGTGCGGAGATCCGCTTGATCTCCTCCTGGATCTTCTTCCGCTGGTTCTCCAGCTGTCGTACCACATCCGACTTCTTCGTCGTCTGTGCCGCCCCCTCCGTGAGCGGTGTCAGGGAGAGGGAGAAGAGCAGGAGGAGCAGGAGGGGGGTCTTGAGGTGCTTCATTTGCCGAGGATTACAGAGATCAGCCGGAAGAGGCTGAGTCGGGTATAGTCGTCGGGAAGTGCCTTATCGGGCTTCATCGACGGCTTGGTGTCGTAGTCAGTGATCGTCAGTGCCAGCGTGGCTGGGTCGCCCATCGAGGGCATACGCAGCTCAGCGCTCATCCGCTGCGGGAGAGGACGGTAGCCGGATATGGTGGTGAAGTGGGAGAAAGAGACGGTCACCCCTCCCGCTCGTCTCGGCAGGTCGATCGACATGCCGGTGAGATTGAGGTCCAGGTCCATGAAGAGCTCGCTCCCGCTATCCCGGTCGGTGAAGCGGTACCCTCCCGGCTCCCGGGTCATACTCATCTCCTCCAGGCGCGCTGTGCTGACGGAGCCGAAGAGGTCAAGGATGCTGACCGGTAGCGCCGGTGTGACATCAAGTGCCTCATCTATGCCATAGCGGTCCATCTTATCCAGCAGCACCACTCGGTCGGGGAGCAGCGTCACACGACCGGCCTCGAAGAGTCCCATCGGCCTTGCCGAGATCACCATCGCCTCCCCTGGGTAGATCGACATCCGGTAGCCACTCGAGAGATCGCCCCTGTCGCCCGCTGAGACGGAGAGCATGCCGCGTACATCGGCGAGGGGGTAGGAGGGAAGTGCAGCATAGCCTCGGATCACTTCGCTCTTGGAGAGGGTCCCCATGGCTCCCGAGCCACCGACGGAGCTTCTCCGTGAGCCACACGAGGTGGCAACGAGCAGGAGCAGCCCCAGTAAGGGGAGTAAAAGGAGGGATGCAGGTCTGTGTATGGTCTGTCTCATGGTGCTTTTCCTTGATCTAAGTGACTAATCATCTCCGAGTCAGTCTGTCACCGGCTCGGCTTTTTTACTCTTTTTCATCTCCGTGATGGCCTCTACCTTTTGTGCCACCCTCTTCGTGTCGCCCCCGCTCTCGAGGCAGTGTCGCCACGCCTCTATCGCCTCGTCGTACTGACCCTCGGCGGTGAGGATCTCGGCGAGGTGCTCGTAGAGCGTCGGGTCGGGTGTCTCTGTCGCCTCGATCGCCTTCTTGATATAGATCAGGGCGAGCATCGACGAACCCTTGCGGTAGAGCACCCATGCATAGGTGTCGAGGTAGGTCCCATTGTCCGGCTCTAGCTTGATCGCCTGCCGGGCCAGCTTCTCCGCCTTGTCGAGGTCGGCCGGGGTGCCGGACTTCTCCGTGAGGAAGTAGGCGTAGTTATTGTACGCCGGGGGCAGTGGCTGGCTCACGGCTGCCTCGTAGTAGGGCCTTGCCGCCTCAAAGTCTCCCCCGCCACTCAGGTCATCTGCCCGCAGGAGCGCCAGTTGAGGATAAAATCGATCCTCAGTCGAGACCACAGTCAGGGCATCGTCCAGCTGCTTGCGATAGCCGGTCGTGTCGCCCGCATTGACCGCGAGGAGGGCTAAGTAAAGGCGGAAGACTCCCTCCTCCGGCAGAGCCTCGTGACCCGCCTCGGCATAGTGCCTGAGGTGTGTCGTATCCTCAGCGGCAGCATAGCGGTCGGTGAAGTAGACGTATGGCGACACCAGCTCGGCGCGGTCATCCACCAGCCTATCCAGTATCGCCTCCGCGGCGACCGTGTCGCCCAGCAGCAGATGATCCTGCGAGAGCCCAAGGAGGAGCTGCGGGGTGTGGGGAAAGAGCTTGGCAATGTCGGGCCGCACCCTCACCATCTCACGCCGCGCCTCGGTGGCACTGGGGGACTCCTTATATAAGGTCTGGATCAGCGACTCTACCTGCTCCGGGTCGATCCCCTCGCTCCGCGACTGACGGAGTATGTACTTCGCCCCCTCGCGATACCGCTCACGGCGAGCGAAGTAGGTCACCTCGGCTACCCGTAGAGCGTCGCTATCGGTGCCCTGCTTTCGCAGCTGCTCCAGAGCCTGCCCGGCGCGGTCGTAGTCGCCATCAGAGAGGTAGAGGTAGAAGAGTACCGTCTGTGTCGTCGGCTCGCCCGGGTGGGTCTTGCCATACTGCTCCAGCAGCTTCAGCGCCTCAGCCTGACGCCCCGCCTGTATGTAGAGGCCCGAGAGTCCCGACACCTGACGCGGGTCATCGTTGCTCAGCTCGACGATCTTTTTCCCCACCTCGATCGCCTTATCCCACTTCTCCTCCGATCGGTATGCCTGCTGCAGGAGGATGAGGAGTAAGTGGTCATCCGGCACCTTGGCCAGGAGCTCCGTGATCACCTCCTCTGCGGTGCCGTAGTCCTGATTGGCGAGCGCCAGTCGAGCGAGAGGCTCACCGATCAGGTGATCCCCATGTGACGCGCGGTAGGCGCGCATAAGATACGCCTGGGCGCGCTCCGGCTGACCCAGCTGGGTGAGGAGGAAGCCGATGTCGGAGAGCGCTGAGGGCTGGACCGAGTCGGCAAGGTTTGCCAGCCAGAGGTGGGAAATGTAGGGCGAGAGGTCGCTCTCCACGTCGATCGGCTCAAGGCAGAGCGCCCGACTGTAGAAGTCACTGAATAGCAGCTCCGGACTATCGTCCCTCGGGGTCTGAGCCCCGAGCGGAGAGCAGAGCGCCAGCGCTGACAGGAGTAGGGTGAGGAAAGTCGATTTCTGCAAAGCTAAAACTGGATTGATTGGCCTATATGATTGGGCAGGTAAAGGTACCAAAAATGCCGCGTCGGACGATCCGATGAGGTCGGACCGATCGGGACGATCTCCATCGGGATCTATCCATACACTTTATGCCGGGGGCTCGGGGTATTCGTCAAGCACCTTGCGCAGATGCTGATGCCTTTTTCCCAGCTATATATTAATGTGTGTGACTCGCACCCAGAGTGGGGAAAAATCAGGTCCTGGATCAGAGGATTTACTAATACCGATATTAGGCGCGACTAATATCGGTATTAGTGAACTCTAATATCGGTAAAAGAATGTGCGCTGATCGGCTAATTCGCATTTTGATGTGCTGGGAGGGGAGGGAAAAAGAGATTACCTTTGTTGAGGAGACAATAGATAAGGGACCAGACAGTAGTTTTAGCGTATGGAAACAGCAGAGATAAGGGAGTTGATATCGGCATTTGTTCCGGAGGAGATCCTTCGCGACTTTGAGCTGAAGGAAGTGAAAAAGGAGTGCGGGGTCTACCGACTCTATATGGACGAGAAGGACGATGAGAGCCATTATCCCCCTGAGCTGTCGGGGGTGAAGGAGGTGGTTCGATGTGGCTACATGAACCCCTGCGAGATCCAGTCTTTTCCCATAGCCGGTCGCGAGGCTTTCATCTATATACGACGGCGTCGGTGGAAGGAGAAGGGCGGTCGAGAGTCCTATTTCAACACCTACAAATACACGATCGAAGGGATCAAATGCACACCGAAGTTCGGTGCTTTTTTAAAAGAAATTGGTCGAGGGGAAGCCGATAAGCATTGGTAATATCGCCTATGTCCTCGGGACGGATGCGAAGCGTCTTGACCGGTGGTACAAGGATTATCTGAGTGGCTTCCGCGAGGCAGAGCGGGACGGCAGGCTCTGCCAAGACGACATAGAGGTCCGGCGAGAGGGAGGTCAAAAAAAGATCAGGGTGCCGATCCTCAAGGAGTCAAACGTAGGCTCCTATATGGCGATCGATGAGAAGACGATCGATGGTGTCTGCTACACGATCATCAGCAACCGGGAGACGAGCAAGATCGCATTGATGGCCGACACGCTCAGGACCTCAGAGCTTCGGCAGGTCCTATCAAAGTTTCCGGTAAAGACCAAGATGAAGGTCCGGAGTGTGACTCGGGACATGGCTCCGAATTATGATTGGCTGGCGAGGACGACCTTTCCCAATGCCTATCAGGTGGCGGACAAGTTTCACGTCCTCCGCGAAATACTTGAGCAGCTCCAGAGTGTCCGAATCCGCCACCGACAAGCGATCCTTGCCCTTGAGCGGAAGAAGAATAAGACGGTAAAAGAGAAGCTGATCCTGCAGGAAAAAATCTCCAACGAAGAGACCCTCAAGCAACTCCTACACCGCTCGAGGGGTCTCCTTTTCAAGCGCAAAACAGAGTGGACCGACGACCAAAAGGAGCGTGCGAAGATACTCTTCAAGCAATTCCCTGAGATCGAAGAAGCCTACAAATACTGCCATAGGATCCGGAAGTGGTACGAGCCGATCCGACCGCGGTACAGCGATCGGAAGTACAAGATAAAGGAGGCGGATCTTATGCTCGTCACCAAGGAAGGGATGGAGAGTGAGGTGGAGGAGATACGCAATATCGCCAACTTCCTCAGATCAAACTCCACCCCCATTCTGAGGTACTTCTACCGCAGAGAGTACAATGCCAAGGCGGAGGCTCTCAACCAAAACCTCCAGCGCTTCATCAGCGTCAACTACGGAGCTAGAAACACCGACTTCTTTCTCTACCGAGTTGCCCTCCACTTTTCCTGAATCCCTCTCCTCAACAAACCCCCTTTCACCATCCTCCCGCTCCCAGCACATCAAAATGCGAATTAGCCAGTCCTACGACCGTGGAGGACTGGCAAAATAAGTGTGTACTCATTAGTAATAAATGCGTATATTTGTATATGAGTTGGCACCTAACCCGTTTCGGGTGTGTACACTCTCAGTCTTAATCCAATGACCGGTATACAGTCCCAGTAATATTCAATCAACTGTGTACTTTTTTCAGGAATCGCATAGACAATGCAAATGTCATTTACATCATCATTAAGAATAAGGAGGAATTTAAAATGAACAATAACAACAAACATTCATCCCACAGTCACCATAATCATGGCGACATGGATCATTCAAAACATGAGTACGTAAGCTCGGAAGAACATAGAGACCATAAGAATCAACATCACGACCATCATGCTGGTCATGACCACAGTGGGCACGGAGGGCATGACCACCATCATCACGGTAACTTTAAGGAACTTTTCTTAAAGTCATTACCACTAGGAATCATTATTATGCTCTTATCCCCTATGGCTGGGTTTGACCTACCATTCCAGTTTACTTTTCCATATTCTGATATTGTAGTAGCTATTTTATCTACTATATTAATTATTTATGGTGGACGTCCATTCTATCAAGGGGCAGTTGACGAATTTAAACAAAAAGAACCTGGAATGATGGCTCTCGTTTCTTTAGGTTTAAGTGTTTCATATTTATATAGTATTT